>UQPH01000001.1 GCA_900542875.1 uncultured Eubacterium sp.
TAAACGGAAAGATGGATTTGACTCAGGCGGAATCGGTTGCAGATTTAATTTGTGCACAGGGCGAGGCGGCGGCAAAGGCTTCGTTCAATGCACTTCAGGGCAGCCTGAGTAAAAAAATAAAGGGCGTTTTAGAGGTTCTTTTGGATTTGTCGGCGTTGATGTGCGCATGGGTTGATTACCCCGACGAGGAGATTCCTGAACTTGAGGAAACAGAGCTGCTGAAAAAACTGAATTTTTGCAAAGATGAACTTGACGGGCTGCTCGAAAATTACGACAACGGTCAGGCAATTATCGACGGAGTGGATACTGTTATTGTGGGTATGCCGAATGTAGGAAAAAGCAGTCTTATGAATATGCTTGTCGGACGGGATAAGAGCATAGTTACTCACATTGAGGGCACCACGAGAGATATAGTTGAGGACAGTGTTCGTCTCGGCGATCTTGTTTTGCATTTGCGTGACACGGCAGGACTGAGAGACAGCGATGATCTTGTGGAAAATATCGGAATAGATAAAGCATACAAGGCACTTGACGAGGCTCAGCTTGTGCTTGCGGTTTTTGATTATGCAAAGCCGATTCGTGAAAAGGACGAAGATTTGATTAACAGAGCGTCGGGCAAAAATTCCGTTGCCGTTATAAATAAGGTTGATTTGGAAAAAAGGCTCGACACAAAAAAAATAGAAGCCGCCTTTGCAAAAACCGTTTATATCAGTGCAAAAAACAACGAAGGCTTGAACGAACTTGAAAAAGCGGTTGAGGAGTTGCTCGGGGTCGAAAACTTTGACACGAGTGCACCGATGCTTGCGAATATGAGACAGCGGCAGAACTGCCAAAACGCAAGGGAGAATATCGTTTCTGCCATAGACAGCGTTAATATGGGTATGACCTATGACGCAATAAATGTTATGTGTGACTGTGCCGCAGACGAGTTGTTGTCGCTCACGGGCGAAAAAGCTACGGAACAGGTGGTTAATAATATTTTCAGCAAATTCTGCGTTGGAAAATAAAAGAAAAATTATGTTCGATTCTAAGGAGAACGAGTATGGAATATTTTGCGGGAAAATATGATGTAATAGTTATCGGCGCAGGTCACGCCGGAATAGAGGCAGCTCTTGCGTCGGCAAGGCTCGGAGTGAAAACCGCCGTGTTTACCATAAACCTCGATTGGGTTGGAAATATGCCGTGTAATCCGTCAATCGGCGGCACGAGCAAAGGTCATTTGGTTAGAGAGATTGACGCACTCGGCGGCGAAATGGGCAAGGCGGCGGACAAATATTCGCTTCAGTCAAGAATGCTGAATATGGGCAAAGGTCCTGCCGTTCATTCCCTTCGTGCTCAAATTGACAGGAGAGAATATTCTGCCGGAATGAAGCATAAGCTTGAACTCACCGACAACCTTGAAATCAGACAGGGCGAGATTGTTAATCTTTATAAGGACGGTGACGAGTGGGTTGCCGTAACAAAACTTGAGGCTGTTTTCAGGGCTAGGGCTGTTATCCTTGCGACGGGCACATTTTTGGGCGGCAGGGTTTATATAGGCGATGTAAGTTATTCGAGTGGACCGGACGGAATGTTTCCGGCAAACGAATTGAGTAAGGCTCTTTATAAACTTAACATTCCGCTTCGCAGATTTAAGACGGGAACACCGAGCAGAGTAAACAGAAAAAGTATTGACTTTTCCGAACTTGATGTTCAGGAGGGCGACAAACTGACCGTTCCTTTCTCTTTTGAAACAAAGGAGCGACCGAAGAATAAGGTTGTTTGTCACATAACATATTCCAACGAAAAAACGAAGCGGATAATTTTAGACAATCTCCACCGCTCTCCGATGTACAGCGGAAAGATTGAGGGCAAAGGACCCAGATATTGTCCGAGTTTTGAGGATAAAATTGTTCGTTTTTCAGATAAGGAGAGACACCAACTTTTTATTGAGCCGTGCGGAGAAAATACCGAGGAGATGTATCTTCAGGGACTCAGTTCGTCACTGCCTGAGGATGTTCAACTTGATTTTATTCATACGATAAAAGGACTCGAGCATGCTCAGGTTATGCGTGCCGCTTACGCTATCGAGTATGATTGCGTTGACCCGACCGCATTAAAGGCTACTCTTGAATTCAACGATTTAGAGGGACTTTACGGCGCAGGTCAGTTTAACGGTTCGAGCGGTTATGAGGAAGCGGCGGCTCAGGGTTTGGTTGCAGGAATTAATGCGGCTCTTAAAATTAAGAGAGAGGAGCCGTTGATTCTCGACCGTGGCTCATCATATATCGGAACGCTTATTGACGATTTGATTACAAAAGGTTGCACCGACCCGTACAGAATGATGACGGGCAGGAGCGAGTACCGTTTGGTTTTAAGGCAGGACAACGCAGATATTCGCCTGACTCCTATCGGACACAAAATAGGATTAATTTCCGATGAAAGATACAATGCTTTTTTATACAAGCAGGAGCAAATAAAAAAAGAACTTTCAAGAGTGAAGTCTTTATCAATTCCGATTACTGATGATTTGCAAAAAATGCTGCACGAAAAAGGCACGGCAGAACTAAAGACAGGCTGTAAAATGATTGAACTCCTAAAGCGACCGCAGATAACATATGAGGATTTGAAACCGTTTGATTTGACTCGTGAAGATTTGCCCTATGAAGTTTTTGAGCAAGTGGAAATAAGCGTGAAGTATGAGGGTTATATCAAAAAGCAGGAGGCGCAGATTAAAGAAATGCGACGCCTTGAGGCAAAGAGAATTCCCGAGGATATAGATTATTCGACCTTAAAGGGATTGCGACTTGAGGCGATAGAAAAACTGTCGGCAGTAAGACCGCAAAACCTCGGTCAGGCAGGAAGAATCAGCGGAGTAAATCCTGCCGATGTAACGGCGCTCAACATCATATTGGAGAGTATGAAAAATGATAGATAAGGTTAGATTTTCAAATTTATGCGAGCAAAACGGAATATTTCTCGACGAGGTTATGCTGGAGCGTTTTGACATATATGCAAGATTACTTGTCGAGTGGAATGAAAAGATGAATTTGACTGCAATTACCGAGCCGAGGGAAATTGAGCTAAAACATTTTCTTGACAGTCTTATGCTCATAAAATATTACGATTTGCAAAATGTGAGCAATGCAATAGACGTAGGTGCGGGCGCAGGCTTCCCATCTATGCCGATTTTGATATATAAACCCGAAATTGAGTTCACTTTATTGGACAGTCTTAACAAAAGATTAACATTCTTGTCTGTGGTTAATAACGAGCTTGGACTTAATGCAAACCTCGTTCATTCCAGAGCAGAAGTCTCAGGACAAGAGGAAAATTACAGAGAAAAATTTGATTTGGCGATGGCAAGAGCAGTTGCTCCTATGAATGTGCTGTCGGAATATTGTATCCCCTTCGTTAAAGAGGGCGGTGCATTCGTTGCACTTAAAGGAAGTAATGATGATGTCAGCGAGGCAGGCAATGCTATTGAGGTGCTCGGGGGCAGACTTGAAAGTAATATTTCATATGAACTCGGCGGCACCGAGGCACGCACAATAGCGGTGGTAAGAAAAATATCGCAAACACCGACACAATATCCCAGAAAGTCTAAGAAAATTTCTACTAAGCCCTTGTAATTAAAGGCTTTTTGGCGAAAGATGAGGATTTCTCACGATGAGAAATCCTTTATTTTTTTCTATGTTTATGATATTATATATTTAGTCAAAGGAGAGGACAAGCTATGAATAACATATCATATATAGCAACCGAAAAGCTGTTACCTAATCCCAATCAGCCACGACATCAGTTTCAGTCGGAGGAAATGCTCTCCCTTGCAAATTCGATAAAAGAAAACGGAATACTCCAGCCGCTTCTTATTCGCAGAATGAATAACAGTGACTATTGTGAGGTTATCGCAGGCGAACGCAGACTAAGGGCGGCTATTCTTGCCGGTATACCCAAAGTACCGTGCATAGAAATGGAATGCGACAGAGAAAAAAGCGCAGTGGTTTCTATTCTAGAAAATGTGCAGAGGCAGGATTTAACCTTTTTTGAGGAAGCAAACGCAATCGGTCAACTTATATCCGTATTCGGAATGAGCAGAGATGATGTGTCAAAGTATCTCGGAAAAAGTCAGTCTGCAATATCAAACAAGTTGCGACTGCTTAAATTACCCGCCGATGCAAGATATTTTATCGAAAAGGAAGGCTTAACCGAAAGGCACGCAAGAGCCCTTCTCTGTATAGAAAACGAAAAGGATTTATGGACTGTGCTCAATGTTATAAAGGCACGTGGACTCAATGTAGCACAGACAGAAAGTTATATTTCAACTTTTTATGCCAAGCCTAAACGAAAAAAGAATGAACACAAGGCGGTATTTAAGGATTTCAGGATATTTGTCAATACAGTTAATAAGGCAATTAAAACAATGCAGGAATCGGGAATCGATGCTGTGTCGGACAAGACCGAGACAGATGATTATATAGAATTCAGAGTTAAGATTCCAAAAACAGTAAGCACGGAACCTAAGTTAAAGGTTTTAAGTGCCAAACAGGCTTAAAACGGTTTATCCGTTTTAACATATTCTCCTCTTTTCATCACAGCGAAGCAGGTGGGGCTATCCCTACCTGCTTTGCTGTTTTATAATGTTTCATGTGAAACAATCGGACTGTCAATAAGGCTTCTAAAACATTGCAATCAAAAGAAATAAATTTTTATGTTTCACGTGAAACACTTAAATGTATATTTTCAATATAAAATGTTTTACATGAAACATTACAGTTGCATTTCTATATCTTGCACAATAAATTATAAGTACTACAACATATTCACCTTGATATGAATATATAAAAGTAGTATAATATATTCAATATTAATGAGGGGTGAATTTATGGGAAAAACTGTGGCGATTTTTAACCAAAAAGGCGGCGTGGGAAAAACAACGACCTGCGTTAATATGGCTGCCGCTTTGGGGCAAAAAGGCAAGAAAACGCTCCTTATAGACATTGACCCGCAAGGAAACAGTACTTCCGGTGTCGGCATAGACAAAAGTACCGTCGAGTACAGCACCTACGATGTTTTAACCGATGAGGCAACGGCTCGTTCTATTATGGTTGAGACTGATTTCAAAAACCTTTACATACTCCCTGCCAATATGAATCTTGCAGGAGCAGAGGTTGAACTTGCCGAACTGGAAAACAGAAACAGCATATTGAAAAGAGCGATTGCTACTCTCGTTATGGAATTTGATTTCATAATTATAGACTGTCCCCCGTCACTTGGTATGCTTTCGATTAATGCGCTAGTTGCCGCAGATACCGTAATTGTGCCGCTTCAGTGTGAGTATTATGCACTTGAAGGACTCAGCCAACTGGTTTCTACCGTCAGAACTATAAAACAGCATTATAACGAACATCTTGAGCTTGAGGGTGTGCTCTTTACTATGTATGACAGCAGATTGAAACTCAATCAGCAGGTTATCGACGAGGTAAACAAATATTTCCCCAACAAGCCTTACAAGACTATGATTCCCCGTTCGATAAAAATTGCGGAGGCTCCGTCATTCGGCGAACCTGTAATTTACTATGAAAAATATTCTAAACCGTCATTTGCTTATAAAAAATTCGTTGACGAATTTCTAAAGGCAAACAAGTAATAAAGAGGAGTAAGATATGGCAAAAAAACAATCGGGACTCGGTAAGGGTCTCGGAGCGTTAATGCTGGAGAATAATACCGATTCCATGGTATCGACCGATACGCTTGCCGTTAACGATATTATCCCGAACAAGGAACAGCCTCGTAAAACTTTTGATGAGGCGGCGCTTCAAGAACTTGCCGATTCTATTAAACAACACGGAGTTTTGCAACCGCTTCTTGTTCGTCCGCTCACAACCGGCGGCTATCAACTTGTTGCGGGTGAACGCCGTTGGAGAGCGTCACGCCTTGCCGAATTAAAAGAAGTTCCTGTTATTATCAAGGAACTGAGCGATACCGAGGCAATGGAAATCGCAATTATCGAGAATTTGCAGCGTGAGGATTTGAATCCTATCGAAGAAGCAGAGGGTTTGCAGGCACTTATCGACAAATGCGGATTTACTCAGGAGGAAGTTGCCACTTCGGTCGGTAAGTCAAGACCGGCTATAACAAACGCACTTCGTCTTTTAAGACTTCCGGAGGAAGTCAGACAAATGACAAAGGACGGAGACATTTCAGCAGGTCACGCAAGAGCACTCTTAGCCTTTGACAATGAGCCTATGATGCTCGAATGTGCAAAGCAAATTGTAGACAAAAAGTTGACCGTGCGTGATGTCGAAAAGATGGCAAAGCGTCCGAAAACCTCTAAAATAAAGGCTTCAAGCGGCAAAGCAAGAAACAGTTTTTATGATGAGGTTGAACTCGCCCTTTCCGACACACTGGGCACTAAAGTTAAGGTATATAACGGCAGAAACAAGGGCACACTTGAAATAGAGTTTTACACCCTTGATGACCTTAAAAACATTGCAAATGCGATTGCAAAATAATATTTCACATAAACATATTATAGGAGAATAAAAATGTTAGACATTAAATTTGTAAGAGAAAATCCGGAAATTGTAAAGGAAAATATAAAGAAAAAATTTCAGGATAAAAAACTTCCGCTCGTTGACGAGGTAATCGAACTTGACGAAGAACGCAGAAAAGTTGTTGCAAGAGCGGATGAACTCAGAGCAAACAGAAACAAGATTTCTAAGCAAATCGGTGCTTTGATGGCACAGGGCAAGAGAGACGAGGCGGAAGAAGTTAAAAAGCAGGTTACCGCTCAGGCACAGGAACTTGACGAGCTTGCAAAGCGTGAAACAGAACTCGGTGCAGAGGTTACAAAGCGTATGATGATGATACCGAACATCATTGACGACTCTGTTCCCATCGGCAAGGACGACAGTGAAAATGTTGAGGTTGAGAGATTCGGCGAACCGCTCGTTCCTGATTTTGAGATTCCTTATCACACCGATATTATGGAGACTTTCGACGGCATTGACATGGAGGCTGCCGGCAGAGTTGCAGGCAATGGTTTCTACTACCTTATGGGCGATATTGCAAGGCTCCATTCCGCAGTAATTTCTTACGCAAGAGACTTTATGATTGACAGAGGCTTTACCTATGTTGTGCCTCCGTTTATGATTAGGTCGAATGTTGTTACGGGCGTTATGTCATTTGAGGAAATGGATGCCATGATGTATAAAATAGAGGGCGAGGATTTGTACCTTATCGGTACTTCGGAGCATTCTATGATCGGAAAATTTATCGACACGATTACTCCCGAGGAGAAACTTCCGCTTACTCTTACTTCATATTCTCCTTGCTTCCGTAAGGAGAAGGGCGCTCACGGTATCGAGGAGAGAGGCGTTTATCGTATTCACCAGTTTGAAAAGCAGGAAATGGTTGTCGTATGTAAGCCGGAGGAGTCGAAGTACTGGTTCGACCAACTTTGGAAAAATACCGTTGACCTTTTCAGAAGTCTTGATATTCCGGTTCGTACGCTTGAATGTTGCTCGGGCGACCTTGCAGACCTTAAGGTTAAGTCGGTCGATGTAGAGGCTTGGTCACCGAGACAGAAGAAATACTTTGAGGTCGGTTCTTGCTCAAATCTTACAGATGCGCAGGCTCGCAGACTTAAAATCAGAATTAAGGGAGAAAACGGCAATTACCTTGCTCACACCCTTAATAATACAGTTGTTGCTCCGCCGAGAATGCTTATTGCATTTCTTGAAAATAATCTTAACGCAGACGGTACCGTTTCAATTCCCGAGGCGCTCCGTATGTATATGGGCGGTAAGGATAAAATCGTTCCTAAAAAGTAATTTGGCATAAAAATAACCCCGCAGACGGTAATTATCTGCGGGGAATGTATATAGACATTGACAAAAGTGCAATTTGCGATTATAATAAAAACAGATAAGGAGCTTGCCGATAGACGGTTGGCCCTCATCTTGAAATTTGGTTAGAAATAACCGCTCAAGTTTGTCGGCTCTGGGCGGTTATTTCTTTTTTATTGCTAATATGTAGCCTGTAGCCACAACAAGAATAATAATTGTAAAAGCTAAATACTCCATGGGCACACCCTCGTTCGAGGGCATTATTAACCGCCTACCGTTATGGTAGTTTTCCTTATCCGAGCGTATTATACATTAATTGTATATTTGTGTCAAGAGCATTGCGGTGCGAACTGCGGGCGCATTTTTGCCTCCCTTAAAAGGGAACCATTAGAGCCCCTACGGTGGCTTCGCAACGGTCTTTTCGAGTCTCTTATACCACAACCAAAGAATAAAAAAAGAAGAAGTACAAGACTTCTTCTTTCTTTATTATGGAGCGGATTACGAGACTCGCTCGGCTCGCTTTTGTGCTCGCCGACACGCACCCGACCGACGAACAGTCCCCCGGACTGTTCTTTGCTTCGCAACGGTCTTTTCGAGTCTCTCATACCACAACCAAAGAACAAAAAAAGAAGAAGTACAAGACTTCTTCTTTCTTTGTTTATGGAGCGGATTACGAGACTCGCTCGGCTCGCTTTTGTGCTCGCCGACACGCACCCGACCGACGAACAGTCCCCCGGACTGTTCTTTGCTTCGCAACGGTCTTTTCGAGTCTCTCATACCACAACCAAAGAACAAAAAAAGAAGAAGTACGAGACTTCTTCTTTCTTTGTTATGGAGCGGATTACGAGACTCGAACTCGCTACCTTCACCTTGGCAAGGTGACGCTCTACCGGATGAGCTAAATCCGCAACTGCAAAACCAATTATATAGATATTTGTCGGTTTTGTCAAGACCTAAATTTATTTTTGATAAATTATTTTAATGTTTTCTTTTGCGGTTTTGCTTTGCATATTGGGTTTGTTTCAGATAAACCTGTTGATTCCTGCGGCAACTCCGTTTTCGGCATTTGATAGTGTTTCGTATTTTGCACTTTTTTTGCATTCATCGGTGCCGTTAGCCATAGCAAAGGAATATTTGCAGTATTTCAGCATTTCGCAGTCGTTTCCTGCGTCACCGAATGCCATACATTCGTCAGCCGTAATGCCGAGCACCTTGCACATTCCGTTGATTGCCGTACCTTTGTTTACGCCTTTTGCGGTAAATTCCATACTTACCGGCATCGACGAGGCAAGACATATTTCATCATTTTTGCTCAGTTCGTTCCACAGCGTATTAAAATCGTTTTTGTCGGTAGCATAGACGGTTACCTTTTCTATCTCCTTGCCTTTTGTAAATTCGATGATATCGTCTATCGGCGTCATCTGCTCAGAGAGTTTTTCCAAAAACTCTTTCGGCAGGAAATCGGCGCCGAAGGTCTCTGCCTGCTTTTTGGGCACATAGTCCTTGCCGTCAATATAAACCTCAACAAAGCCGCCTATTTCAAGACTTTTTTTGAGCAGAGGCTCGTATAAATCGGGACTCATACATTCGGTATAAATATTTTTGCTCTGCCGTCTGTCATATACTGCCGCACCGTTCGAGTATATAACATAGTCTATTTCGGGCACTTGTTCGCAAACATCGCCGATTATCGCAAGAGTTCTGCCCGTAGCAACCGCAAGGCTCGCTCCCTTTTCATGTGCTTTTTTCAGTGCTGCACGGTTTTCCTCGGTTACGGTGATATGGTCGGTATACATCAGCGTTCCGTCAAGGTCGAGTGCTATCAGTTTAATCATAAATATCGTCCTCCGTCGGTTCTGCTTGTAATTATATACTAACGATTTTTGAATTGCAATGAGCGAAATATACAACTCTTTTCGACACATCGTATTATTTTGCATAGCAAGTTGCACATATATTCACCGTTACTTTCGCTATAAATTTGTAAGGCATACAGAAAAAGGTTAAAAATCGGTATCAAACAAAAATTTATGTTGAATTTTGTCGGTTTTTCTTATATTATATATGTGGTATTTATTTTAGCGATTGGTGGTATCCGTTATGGATTTGCTTAAGAAAAAGATTTTGGCAGAGGGTCAGGTTTACGAGGGTAATATACTGAAGGTAGACTGCTTTTTGAACCACCAAATAGACTGCGCCTTTTTGCGTGAAGTCGGAAAAGAATTTCATAGATTATATAAGGACGAGGACATCAATAAAATTCTGACCATAGAATCATCGGGCATCGCAATCGGTGCGATGGTTGCTCAGGAATTCGGATGTCCTTTAGTTTTTGCAAAAAAGACTAAGACTAAAAATATAGCAGGCGACGTTTACACCACACCCGTCGAGTCGTTCACTCACGGTACGACATATGACATTATCGTCTCAAAGAAATTTTTGAACCCGGGCGACAAGGTTTTGATTGTAGATGATTTTCTTGCAATCGGAAATGCTCTTAAAGGACTTATTCATCTTGTTGAGCAGAGCGGCGCAACTCTTGTCGGTTGCGGCACCGTTATAGAAAAGGGTTATCAGCACGGCGGAGATGATTTGAGGGCGCAGGGTATCAGAGTAGAGTCGCTTGCAATAGTTGAGTCAATGGACGCAAAGACCGGCGAAGTCGTGTTCAGGGACTGATTGATTCAGGTTATTAGGCGCAAAGCCGATAATATAAAAAATAAAACGGAGGAAACACAAATGAAAATCACAAAAAGAGTTCTTGCTGTTATCCTTGCCGCTTTGTTTGTAGTAGCTGCATTCGCAGGCTGCTCGGCATCGGGTAAAGACGACAGCGCTAAATCAGAAGGCAAGACTGTTAAACTCGGTCTTATCACACTTCATGACGAGAATTCAACCTACGACAAGAACTTCATCGTAGCCGCTCAGGAGGCTGCCGAGAAGATGGGCGTAGAGCTTGTTCAAAAGAACAACATTGAGGAAGGTCAGGCTGCATACGACGCAGCGGCAGAACTTGTTGACGAGGGCTGCAACCTTATTCTTGCAGACAGTTTCGGTCACGAGGATTACATTATTCAGGCTGCTAAGGAATTTACAGACGTACAGTTCCTTCACGCAACAGGTACAAAGGCTCACACAGAGGGTCTTTCAAACTTCCACAACGGTTTCTCTGCTATTTATGAGGGCAGATACCTTGCAGGTGTTGCAGCAGGCGAAAAGATTAATGAAATGATTGACCAGGGTAAGATTACCGCTGACCAGGCTAAGATGGGTTATGTAGGTGCTTACACATACGCTGAGGTTATCTCGGGTTACACTTCATTCTATCTCGGTGCAAAGAGCGTTTGTCCTTCTGTAACAATGGATGTTACATTTACAGGTTCTTGGTATGACGAGACAGCCGAGAAGGAAGCAGCTCAGAAGCTTATCCAAAACGGTGCTGTTCTTGTTTCTCAGCACGCTGACTCAATGGGTGCTCCTACTGCTTGTGAGAGCGCAGGCGTTCCTAACGTTTCATACAACGGCTCAACAGAATCCGCTTGTCCGAACACCTTTATCGTTTCTTCGAGAATCAACTGGGCTCCTTATCTTGAGCACTGCATCGAGGCTGTAAGAGACGGCAAGACAATCGAGGCAGACTGGACCGGTACTCTTTCAGACAATTCTGTACTTCTTACAGATTTCGGTCAGAAAGCAACCGCAGAAGGCACAGCAGACGCTGTTGAAAAGGCTAAGAAGGCTATCGAGGACGGCAGTGTTCATGTATTTGATGTAAACACATTCACTGTAACAGTTACAGAAGATAAGAATAAGAACGCAAAGGTAGACGCTGACGGTCACCTCACCTCTTATATGGCTGATGTTGATACAGACGCAGCTTACACTCCTGATAAAGAGGTTGTAAGCGACGGTTACTTCCACGAGTCGGAATACCGTGCTGCTCCGTACTTTGATGTTCAAATCGACGGCATCAATCTTCTTGATGTAAACTTCGGTTAATAGTCAACAAAACAGATTATTTTAACACCCGTGGCGGAGGAAACTCCGTCACGGTAAGACTATTTTAAGAGGTAATTTATGGATAATTTTGCTCTGGAATTAAAAGGGGTTACTAAGCAGTTCGGCGAAAAGGTTATAGCTAACGATAATGTCGACTTGCAGGTAAGACGAGGAGAAATCCTTGCTATCTTGGGGGAAAACGGTTCGGGCAAAACCACGCTTATGAATATGGTATCGGGTATTTATTTCCCCGATAAAGGACAGATTTTTGTAAACGGCGAAGAGGTTGTTATTAAATCTCCTAAAGACGCTTTTAAGTATAAAATCGGAATGATTCATCAGCATTTCAAACTTGTTGATGTTTTCACCGCTACGGAAAATATTATTCTCGGCATTGAGGATAAGAAAAAATATAATATCAAAGAAGCAAAGAAAGAGGTTCAAGCCATTATCGACAAGTACGGCTTTACCATGGACCTCGATAAAAAAATCTACAATATGTCTGTATCCGAAAAGCAGACGGTCGAAATTATTAAGGTGCTTTACAGAGGGGCGGATATTCTTATTTTGGACGAGCCTACCGCTGTACTTACACCGCAGGAAACAGAAAAATTATTTGATGTTCTTCGCAATATGCGTAAGGACGGTAAATCAATTATCATAATTACACATAAGCTTCACGAGGTTTTGGAAATCTCCGACAGGGTTGCCATTCTTCGTAAGGGTAAGCATGTCAGCACAATTAAGACCTCCGAGGCTGACGAGCAGATGCTTACAGAGGCTATGATGGGCTCAAAGGTTGACCTTAACATTACCCGTGAGGAGCCCAAGAATCCTAAGGAAAGACTCGATGTAGAAAACCTTACCGTTATTAAAAAGGACGGAACAAAGGCACTCGACAATGTATCCTTTAAGGCTTACGGCGGCGAAATTCTCGGTATTGCGGGAATCAGCGGCTGCGGCCAAAAGGAACTTCTTGAGTCTATCGCAGGACTTCAGACTACTACAAAAAAATCAAGCATTCTCTACAAACCGGACGATCTCGGCCCACAGCAACTTGTCGGAAAAACTCCCCGTGAGATTCGCAAACTCGGCATTGCGCTTTCGTTTGTTCCCGAGGACAGACTCGGTATGGGACTCGTCGGCAATATGGATATTGTCGATAATATGATGCTTCGCTCGTACAAGGGCGGCAAGGGTGCTTTCCTCAGCAGAAAAGAGCCCAAGCATCTTGCAGACGACATTATCTCCGACCTCGAGGTTGTTACTCCGAGTGCAAACACTCCGGTAAGACGACTTTCCGGCGGTAATGTTCAAAAAGTTCTTGTCGGCAGAGAAATTTCACTTCAGCCTAAGGTGCTTATGGTGGCTTATCCGGTCAGAGGACTTGATATTAATTCGTCTTATACTATTTATAATCTTCTGTCACAGCAAAAGGAGCACGGCACGGCGGTTATTTTCGTCGGTGAGGATTTGGATGTTCTTATTGAACTTTGTGACAGGATTATGGTTATCAATTCCGGATGTATTACCGGCACGGTTGACGGACGAAATACCACAAAGGAAGAAATCGGACTTCTTATGACTAAAACGGTAGAAAGAGAGGAAGAGAATAATGGCAAAGAATAATAATACTGTCCATGAGCCTCTTTTTCATATCGTAAAGAGGGACTCGATGCCGAAACTTAATTCGTTTCTTATCCGTATAGGCTCAATACTTTTCGCACTTATCTTTTGCGGAATTCTTACCATGGTGCTCACGGGCGAAAATCCCATCAGCGTTTATGTTACCATGTTTGAGGGTGCGTTCGGCAGCACCAGAAAGTTTTGGAAACTTATGCAAAGTCTTGCTATGCTTCTTTGCGTATCGCTTGCGCTGACTCCTGCGTTTAAGATGCGATTTTGGAATATCGGCGGCGAAGGTCAGGTGCTTATAGGCGGACTTGCAACAACTGCTTGTATGATTTTGCTCGGCGATAAAGTGCCAAACGGTCTTTTAATTCTCATTATGGTTGTTGCTTCCGTTTTGGCAGGTGCAATTTGGGCGCTTATTCCTGCCATATTTAAGGCAAAGTTTAACACAAACGAAACGCTCTTTACTCTTATGATGAATTATGTGGGTATTCAGCTTGTTTCATATTTCTGTATGTATTGGGAAAATCCCAAGGGCGCAGGAAAGATAGGTATTATAAACCGTGCAACCGAGGCAGGTTGGTTCCCGACAATCGGCGGTCAAAACTATTTGCTTAATATTATTATAGTAGCGATTATCACCGTTGCAATGTATATTTATCTCAAGTATTCAAAGCACGGTTATGAGATTGCCGTAGTCGGTGAGAGCGAAAATACCGCACGATATATCGGAATTAATGTAAATAAGGTCATTCTTCGTACAATGGCTCTTTCGGGTGCGGTTTGCGGTATCGCAGGTCTGCTTCTTGTTGGCGGCACCGACCACACTATTTCTACCTCGACTGCCGACGGCAGAGGCTTTACTGCCATTATGGTATCGTGGCTCGGTAAATTTAACCCTATTTATATGATATTCACTTCTTTGCTGCTCGTTTTCCTTGATGCAGGCGCAGACCAGATTTCTATGATTTTCGGTCTTAATCAAAGTTTCAGTGAAATCATCACGGGTATTATTTTATTCTTTATCATCGGCAGCGAATTCTTTATTAATTATCAACTGAAGTTTCGCAAGCGTGAAAATAAGGAGGTAAAGTAGTATGGGTACATTAATCGATTTTTTGCACAGAGCAATTCTGCAGTGCATACCGCTCCTTTTCGGCTCGACCGGTGAAATTATTACCGAAAAATCGGGTAACCTTAACCTCGGTATCCCCGGTATTATGTATATCGGCGGTATGAGCGGTGTTATCGGTGCGTTTTTCTATGAGAATTCCTTAGCCGATAAGTCTGACGCAAACGGCTTTTTGGCTGTTATCATTCCGCTTTTGACTTGTATTTTGGGTTCGCTCATTGCAGGCTGTATTTACAGTTTCCTTACCGTAACGCTCAGAGCAAATCAGAATGTTACAGGTCTTGCACTTACAACCTTCGGTACAGGTTTCGGTAACTTCTTCGGCGGCTCGCTTATTAAAATTACCGGTGCCGACGTTCCGTCTGTTGCTCTCACCACTACATCAAACTTTTTCAGAACTTCGCTTCCCTTTGCGGATAAACTCGGCTTGTTCGGAAAATTGTTTTTAAGTTACGGCTTTCTTGCATATGCCGCAATCATTATTGCAATTTTTGCTTCGTGGTTCCTTAATAAGACAAGAGCGGGACTTCACCTCAGAGCAGTCGGCGAAAATCCCGCAACCGCAGATGCCGCAGGTATTAATGTAGAAAAAACAAAGTACCTTGCAACCGGTATCGGTTCGATTATCGCAGGTCTCGGAGGACTCTATTATGTAATGGATTACGCAAACGGCGTGTGGTCAAACGACGGTTTCGGCGACAGAGGCTGGCTTGCAATCGCACTCGTTATCTTTGCGATTTGGAGACCGAACCTCAGTATTCTCGGCTCTATCGCATTCGGCGGACTTTATATTGTGTATCTTTATGTTCCGGGTGCGCTTCGTACGCAGGAATTGTATAAGATGATTCCTTATATAGTTACCATTATTGTTCTTGTTATGGTCAGCGTTCGTAAGAAAAAAGAAAACCAAGGCCCGGCGGCTCTCGGTCTTTCATACTTCAGAGAGGAAAGATAGTTTAATATTATGGCAAATCTTGATAACGATATTAAAGAGGTACTTGTTACCAAGGACGAATTACAAAAAATTAACGAGCGGCTCGGTGCTCAGATAACTAAAGATTTTGAGGGAAAGAATCTTCTTGTTGTGGGAATTCTTAAAGGCTCGCTCTATTTTATGGCAGACCTTACACGCTATATCGACCTGCCGCTTAAACTTGATTTTCTTGCAGTTTCTTCTTATGGCTCGGGCACAACTTCAACAGGAAGCGTAAAAATAGTTAAGGATATTGACATTGACCTTACAGGCTATGATGTTTTGCTCGTTGAGGATATTCTTGACTCGGGCAGAACCCTCAGCTATGTCAGAAAAATGCTCTCCGCCAGAGGCGCAAACAGCATTTCAATAGTAACTCTTCTTGATAAGCCGGAACGAAGGGTTGTCGATTTGACTCCCGATTATGTCGGCTGTGATGTTCCCGATGAATTTGTTGTGGGCTACGGTCTTGATTATGACCAGCAGTACCGTAACATACCGTATATCGGAGCGTTAAAGCGAGAAATATACGAATAAAATCAGATTGCCGTAAACATTGAGTTTGCGGCAATTTTTGCATTTTTTAGTAAATAATTTGCAGTGTGCCCCAACCGTAGTTGCATTTTCGGCAAGACTTTTCAGGGCGAGTATTTGTTTCTCTCTTGACAAATTTTGCAATTTGTTTTACATTATGATTGATGTAAGAGAAAAGAGGATATAATATGAATATAAATCCTACCGCTTTGTTTAAGTTTAAGGAAATGGCGGACGGTTTTAATTCCCGCCACCCAAAACTTTCTATGTTTTTCAAGGACGCAGGAAATAAAATTGAGCCGGGTGCAGTACTTGAACTTTCGGTTACCGATGTAAACGGCGAGAAAATCCGCACTAATTTCAGAGTGGCTCCTGAGGATAAGGAATTGCTCGATACACTCGGTGCTATGCTTAAAAGATAAGGAGTGACAGATATGGTAACAGAACTTACGAGAGAAAATTTTGATGATGAGGTGCTTGCTTACGACGGCAGGGTACTTGTGGATTTTTGGGCGGAATGGTGCGGCCCGTGTATGATGCTCTCTCCTATTGTCGAGGAGGTAAGCGACGAGATTGACGATGTAAAATTCTGCTCGGTTAACTGTGATGTCGCACGAGAGATTGCGCTCGATTTCAACATTATGACGATACCTAATTTGCTACTTTTTGAAAACGGCGAGTTGATTAATCAGTCTGTCGGCTATATCGAAAAGGACGAACTCATCGCCTTTGTTAATTCAAAGAAATAATTAAGCAAAGTAAAAAGTCTTGAACCCGTTATTTGGGCTCAAGACTTTTTTATTATATACCTTATTATTTTTTATTCTTCATTCTTTCTGCGGCGGCGGTTACAAAACCTCTGAACAGCGGATGCGGTTTGTTAGGTCTTGACTTAAATTCCGGATGGAACTGACATGCAACAAACCATGGGTGGTCGGGCAGTTCAATCATTTCCACTATATGATTGTCGGGGCTTGTTCCGGCAAATATCATACCGCCCTGCAAAAGGCTGTCTCTGTAATCGTTGTTGACCTCGTATCTGTGACGGTGACGCTCAAAAATTTCTTTTTCTCCGTAAAGCTGATATGATTTTGATTTTTCATTAAGAATACAGGGATACTGTCCGAGTCTGAGCGTTCCGCCGAGGTTGGATATATTTTTCTTTTCGGGAAGAATGTCGATGAGCGGAAACGGAGTTTCGGGATTTATCTCTGCCGAGTTCGCACCCTGCATGTTGAGTACATTTCTTGCAAATTCGATAATTGCAATTTGCATACCCAGGCAAATTCCGAGGTACGGAATACCGTGAGTTCTTGCATAGTTAGCGGCGAGAATCTTGCCCTCTATTCCTCTGCTGCCGAAGCCGCCCGGAACAAGTATGCCGTCCATATCGCCGAGAATTTCGTCGAGGTTTGCATCGTCTGCTTCAAGGCTTTCGCTGTCTATCCAATGAATGTCTACGGCGCTCATAGTGGAAATTCCGCCGTGCTTTAATGCCTCGTTTACGCTGATGTAACTGTCGTGGAGTTCAACGTATTTTCCTACCAGTGCGATTTTAACCGTTTGTTTTGGGTTTCTGAGCGCATAGAGCATTTCCTCCCAGTCGCTCAAATCCTGATTAGGTGCGTCAATGCCGAGTTTTTTCATAACTACTTCGTCCATTTTCTGCTCTTTGAGCATCATCGGTACGGCGTAGAGAATGTCGCAGTTATTGTTTTCGATTACACATTCCTTGCTTACATTGCAGAAGAGTGCGATTTTGTTCTTAATATCGTCGGTCAGCGGGTGCTCTGTTCTGCATACGATAATGTCCGGCTGAATGCCCAAGGCGAGCATTTCTTTAACCGAATGCTGTGTCGGCTTGCTTTTAAGTTCGTCCGATGCCGCAAGATACGGTACGAGTGTAACATGGATAAATACGCAGTTTTCTCTGCCGTATTCTACCGCAAACTGACGGATTGCCTCAAGGAAGGGCTGGCTTTCTATATCGCCGATTGTGCCTCCGATTTCAACAAGGCATACATCAGCACCTGTTTCGGCGTTTCGTGAAATATATCTTTTTATTTCATTTGTTACATGAGGAATGATTTGTATCGTCTGGCCGCCGTAAACGCCCTTACGCTCATCGGAAATTACCTTCCAGTAAACTCTGCCCGAGGTGAGGTTAGAGTTTTGCGACAGGCTCTCGTCTATAAATCTTTCGTAGTGTCCGAGGTCAAGGTCGGTTTCCGCTCCGTCGTCGGTAACAAAAACTTCGCCGTGCTGAACGGGATTCATTGTGCCCGGGTCAACATTGAGATAGGGGTCGAGCTTTTGTGCCGTTACCTTTAAGCCTCTTGATTTGAGCAGTCTGCCCAAGGATGCCGCAGTAATTCCTTTTCCCAGACCGGAGACAACGCCGCCGGTGATGAATATGTATTTTTGTTTACTCATAATTTGTCCTCCCCGATAATTATTAAGTCAAAAATAAAATGATAAAAAACAGAAAAGACAGCTGTACCGCTCAAATGGAGTCGTACAACCGTCTGTACTTAATTATTATAAACCTCGTTTTGTCATAAATCAATACCTTTTTGAAATTTTTTTCAGATACAGAATTTATGCGAGCCTATGGTTTTTATTACCGTTCTTGAGTGCATAAAAGAGTCATTTGTTTTTGCGGGGTTAAAATAGTAGATTGCGCCGCCCGACGGGTCCCATCCGTTGAGTGCGTCCCTTGCCGCACGCTTTGACGACTCTGCCACTGCCTGATACCAGTTTGAATCGTTTACGCAGGAAAACGCTCCCTTTTGGTACACCACTCCCGAGAGCGAATCGGGAAAACTCGGATGCGCCACTCTGTTGAGTATTACCGCACCTACTGCCACCTGTCCTTCGTAACTTTCGCCTCTTGCCTCTGCCGATATTACTTTGGCGAGCAGTTCAATATCCGCATCCGAATACGAGCCCGAACCATTGCCTGACGACGAGTTTCCGAGCCCCAAATAAAGCAGGGTGGTTTTTCCGCATATGCCGTCGGCAGTCAAGCCGCAGCTTTTTTGAAAAGAGATGACTGCGGACTTTGTTTTTGAACCGTATATTCCGTCTATTTCACCCTTGTAGTATCCCAGTTCTTTGAGTTTTTTCTGAATGCTCTTTACCTCGTTTCCAGTCGAGCCTTGTCGGGCGACGGCGTAGACGCTTTCCTCTTTTATAAAATTGTTATAAATTTCGTACCCTGCAAAGCACATGGCGCATATTACGCCGAGCGCAACCAAAATTACGGTCATATTTTTGCCTATTCTTTTAAGCATAACTTACACCTCGTTATAAAATAAAATCGTTTATTATAAAGCAAAGAGCGCATCCCGCCAGTGCGCCCAAGCCTGACATGGCAATAAAGGAGAATATTTTTTCTTTTGTTATTTTGCTTTTCGGCGGCTTCAGTGCGGTATTCCGGCTGATTTTTTCCGCTTCTTCTTTCAGTTTTTCGCTGTCCCTGACGGGTGATGACGAACGAACGAAGAATATTATTTTTTCAAAATACGGAGACTCCGTGTTTGTCACCTCTAAAATTTGTTTGTTGACTCCTTTTAGCATTGTCATTTTCCTTCCGAATGTTAAAATTTTGCTTTTTAATTATACAAATAGTGTTAGATAAAAGCAGGAAATTTATTCATTTACGATGTGATAATTTTTGTTGAAAATTATATAAAATTAACGCTTGACACAGACTTATTATAACCAAATGTAATATCTCTATCGAATTGATAAATGTGGAAAACTCGGTGGAAAATGTGCAAAACTTTGCCCCAAATGGCTATATTTACTATGTTTTCTATGTTGAAAACTTAAAATATGCCGATGTTTCAACATTTTACACATAGTTTTCAACAAATTACAAAATTAAATTTTTTTGTATAATTTGCTATATTTTACTTTCAGTCTTGACAAAAAAATGCTATAATCGATTTATTACAAACAGTGAAATTCGGAGCCATAAAAAATGAATTTTGAGACAGCGGACAATAATATAATTGTAAGGGGCATTAAATGCCTCGACCTTGACCTGACTCTCGACTGCGGACAGGCATTTAGGTGGCAAAGACAGGATGACGGCTCGTACAAGGGCGTTGCAATGAATCACTTTCTGCATATAGAAAAATCGGGTGATGACCTTATTTTTTATAATACAAGCGAAAAAGTTTTCAATGAAGTGTGGCGAGGCTACTTCGACCTTGATAAGGATTACGATAAAATCTGCGAGCGACTGAAAAACGACAGCCTGCTTTCCTCTGCCATTGACGAATATTACGGTATAAGAATACTTAATCAGGACAGTTGGGAGGCACTCGTGTCTTTCGTCATCAGCCAGCAGAATAACATAAAGAGAATAAAGCTGATTATTTCCCGACTTTGCAAAACATACGGCGAGAAACTGTGTGACGGTTGGTATTCATTTCCGTCTGTCGAAACTTTGTCAAAACTCGGCACAGAAGATTTTGAGGCACTCGGGCTCGGCTATCGTGCAAAATATTTATACCGCCTTGCAAGAGATGTGCAAAGCGGCGAAATCGATTTGGACTATATTAAATCACTGCCGATGAATGAGGCGAAAAAAGAATTGCTGAAAATTTACGGGGTCGGCGAGAAGGTGGCAAACTGCGTTTTGCTTTTCGGTATGCAGTTTTATGAGTGCTGTCCTATTGACGTCTGGATGAAGAGGGTTATGGATTATTATCCAAACGGCTTACCCGACTGTTTTAAGGGAATAGAGGGTATAGCCCAGCAGTATCTTTTTCATTGGGCAAGAAATAATTTGTGAGGATTAAAAATGCAAAGATTGTTTTTAGATGAAATATCGGGCGAGGAGGTTATTCTTGACTCAGAGCAGTCACGCCATATCGCAAAATCGCTTAGAATGAGAGTCGGCGATATGCTTATGCTCTGCGACGGAGAGGGCAACGATTACGGCAGTATTATCGAGGAGATTACAAAGGACGCCGTTCGGCTGAAAATTTGCTATAAGCAGGCAAGCGAGCAGGAACCCGACTGCCGTGTTACGATTTATCAGGGCGTGCCAAAAGGCAGTAAATTCGAGGATATTATCCAAAAATGCGTTGAACTCGGAGTAACGAGAATTGTTCCGACTCTGACGAAAAGATGCGTTTCCCGTCCAGATGAAAAATCGGGAGCAAAGAAAAATGTGCGTTATAATAAGATTGCACTTGAGGCGGCACAGCAAAGCGGCAGAGGAATTGTGCCCGAAATCGCAGAGATGAAAACGCTTGTTCAGGCGGTAGCAGAGGATGACAGCGAGATTAAAATTGTTTTTTACGAGGGCGGCGGCGCACCGCTTCGTGATATAATTAATTCTGATGTAAAAAGCGTTTCGGTATATATCGGTCCCGAGGGCGGATTTGAAGCGGATGAGGTTGAATTGATTGAAAAATCGGGCGGCGTTCGTGCAACCCTCGGAAAACGAATTCTGCGTACCCAAACCGCACCTGTCGCCGCATTAACGGCAATAATGCTTTTGACTGATAATTTGGAGTGACATATTAAGCATAAAAAAATAACCGCCCTACAGCCCGCTAAAGTGTAGAGTGGTTATTTAATCACATATGACATCGGACTAACCGTCTATCCGATAAGCCCTTTGTTCATTTTCATTATACATTCATCTGTTTATTTTGTCAATATATATACTTGACAACAAATATAATTTGGTGTATATTGATTTTACAAAATATTTCGGGGCGAGGTGAAATTCCTCACCGGTGGTACAGTCCACGACCTGCCGAAAGGCGGCTGACTCGGTGAAATTCCGAGACCGACGGTTAAAGTCCGGATAAGAGAAATCATATTTGTAATTTGCGATTTATCGCAAACTATGACTGTTCGCCCTAATGCTTTTTGCGTTAGGGTTTTCTCTTTGCCGTCCCCACGGCAGAAAGGGAATTATTATGTCAGAAAAAAAGAAACCAACCTCTTACAAAACGCATTTGATTGTCGGATGCGGAATGCTTGCCGCTGCGGCAACCGCCTTGCAGTATTTGGAGATTCCGTCACCGGTGAGCTTTATTGCGCTTGACTTTTCGGATTTGCCTGCGCTTCTCGGTGCTTTTGCTTACGGTCCGATAGCGGGTGTGTTTATCGAGCTTGTTAAGAATTTAATCCACCTTGCAGTCAGCAAAAGCGGATATGTCGGCGAGCTGTCGAACTTCATTCTCGGCTCTGTTTTCACCCTTACGGCAGGATTGATTTATAAAAAGAAAAAGACGAAGAAAAGCGCTATCTTAGGCGGTATAATAGGTGCGCTGATTATGGCTGTTGTCAGTTATCCGTCAAACCTCTTTGTTGTTTATCCGTTTTATTATAATTTTATGCCGAAAGAGGCGGTGCTTGGGGTTTATCAGGCACTCTTTAAGGTAAACAGCATCGAGATGGCGATTTTGATTTATAATGTGCCGTTTACATTTATCAAAGGCTTAATCAGCGTTGCCGTATCGGCATTGATTTATAAGCCGCTCAGACCGTTCCTAAAAGGAAAGAACAAAAAGTAAACCGAAAACCCGATAATAAATTTTTTATACTTATCTTATATTTATCTATTGAAAAGTTCCTCTCCATACTTTATAATAGATAAGTACAGACGGATGTTTTGTGCATCCGTCTTTTCTTTTTATTACGGAAAGAGGGATAAGAATGTATAAAATCGGCTTTGACAACGATAAATATTTGTCTATGCAGTCCGAAAGAATTAAGGAGCGTATAGCAGAATTTGGCGGAAAATTGTATTTGGAATTCGGCGGAAAGTTGTTTGACGATTATCACGCAAGCAGAGTTTTGCCCGGATTTTTACCCGACAGCAAACTTCAAATGCTTCTTCAACTAAAGGACAAGGCTGAAATTGTCGTTGTAATAAGTGCAGAGGATATAGAAAAAAACAAAATCAGAGGCGACCTCGGAATTACATATGATGTTGATGTGTTCAGACTTATTAAGGCGTTTGAGGAAAGGGGACTCTTTGTCGGCAGTGTTTGCCTTACAAAATATACCGCTACGCCTAAGGTAAAGGCTTTTGAGGAAAAATTAAAAAATGCAAATATTAAGGCTTATCATCATTATTTAATCGACGGCTACCCAAATAACATTTCTAAGATTGTGTCCGACGAAGGTTACGGCAAGAATGATTACATCGAGACAGAGAGAGAACTTGTTATAATTACCGCTCCGGGTCCGGGCAGCGGAAAGATGGCCACCTGCCTTTCCCAACTTTATCACGAGAACAAGAGAGGAATTAAGGCAGGTTACGCTAAGTTTGAGACATTCCCGATTTGGAGCATTCCGCTTAATCATCCCGTTAATATTGCATACGAGGCGGCAACTGCCGACCTTAACGATGTCAATATGATAGACCCGTGGCATCTTGAGGCTTATGGTGAAACTACGGTTAATTACAATCGTGATGTGGAAATCTTCCCTGTTCTTAAAGCGACTTTTGATAAAATTTACGGCAAGTGCCCTTATAAATCGCCTACTGATATGGGCGTAAATATGGCAGGAAATTGTATATTTGACGATGAGGCTGTCTCAAATGCATCAAAGGACGAGATTATTCGTCGTTACTTTACCGCAAAGCGTAACAAGAAGCATGGAGCAAAGAACGATAACGAAATTTACAAGCTCGAACTTTTGCTCAATAACGCAGGTATAACATCGGCAGACAGAAAATGCGTTGCCGCCGCCGAGAATTTGGCGCATGAGACCGATGCTCCTGCCGCAGCGATTGAACTTGCGGATGGCAGACTCATTACCGGTAAGACTTCCGTTCTTATGGGCTGTGCGAGTGCGTCTATGCTTAATGCACTTAAGGCGTTGGCAGGAATCGAGGACATTACGCTTATTGACCCCGAGGTTATTAAACCTATTGAGGATTTGAAAACCCAGCATCTCGGCGCAAACAATCCTCAGCTTCATATTAATGAAATTTTGATTGCGCTTTCAATTTCCGCCGTTACGGACAAAAACGCAGAATTTGCCCTTAAACAACTCGATAATCTTAAGCACAGCGAAATGCATTGCTCCGTAATGCTCTCCGAGGTGGACGAAAAGGTTATTAAGGAGTTGGGCATTCGTCTGACCTGTAATGACAGATAATAAAGGTTTATATTTGAATTGATAAAATTTATCGTAGGGGCGAACTGTGTTCGCCTCTTTTTTTGCACTGCTTCTTAAAGAGCGTTCTTGCTATCGGGTGTTTATTGATTTTAGCCAATAAACGGATAATTTTTTTGTTTAGTTTGGAAATAGAACGGCGGATATTATAATGCTATAATTTTATTATATACATTATAATAACGAATGGATTTGAGATTATGAGTTATTTACCATGCGAACTTTGCTGTCTTGTGCGAGAAAATAATGATGTCACCGACGTATTGAAAGCCGCCGCAGATGACCATTTGGCTGCGGTTGCGCTCGTCGGAGCAGAGGGAAACAGTGACATTCTGCCGACTGTTCGCACCGAGAATTTTCGTTTTGACGGTTGCGGAGTTACGGCACTCGGCGCTCACGCAACGCTTGACGGTACGGCAAATGCCGATGAAACGGTTTCGGCGATTAAGGCGTACGGCGGAGTTGCAGGCATTTTTCTCTGCGACGGTGACGGGGAGCAGGCTGTAAGAAACTGGAGAAATGTTGATTTTCTCCGGATTTGGCAAGGTGCTTTTTCGTTTTATAATACCTATAACGATAAAGCGTTTGCGTTGTGGAATTCGCTGCTGGATAAAGGGTATCACATTGCGTGCACCTATGCCCGTGATACCGATGACGAGCCCGACACAGACGCTCACTACGGCTGTACCTATGTGGATATAGACGGCGAGGTGAACGAGCAGAGCGTGCTTCGTGGTGTTCGTATGGGAAAAACCGTTGCTTCGACCGGAGCAAAATTTTTCTTCAGAGTGCACCAAAAGGGCAATACATACTCTATCGGCGAAACCATGAAAAAGGGCAATGCCGTTTTCAGCTTCTTTACCGACCTTCATTCACGAGAAAAGAATGCAGGCAAAGAGGAAGTAGAATATAAGATTATTAAGGTTATCACAAACGGCGGCGAGGAGGCTTTAATCGCCGATGCAAAGGAAAGACATATTTATCTTAACCTGAAGAAAAATCATTGGTACCGTGCGGAACTTTGGGGCACGGTTGACGGAGTGAATAAAATCTTAGCCGTCACCTCTCCGATATATACAGCATAAACATAAAATAATTTGGCATTTTTCTGTTTTAAGCCGATTAAAACACAGCATAAATATTTTTTATGCTTATTACAAAATTGCTTAAAACTTTCTATTGTAAAGACTGTTCGCCTTGTTGACTTTAGCACTTTTATGTGCTAAACTGAAAACAATCTAAACAGAAATGTTAATTTCAGGAGGACAGGAACTATGAATAAATTAGTTAAAAAGATTGCCGCCGTTGCACTCAGTGTAGTAATGGTCGGCGGTGCGTTTGCAGGTTGCAGTGCATCAAACGACGGTGCAAAGGCAGACAAGAAATCCTTTAAGGTCGGCATTTGCCAACTTGTTACACATGACGCACTTGACGCCGCAACAAAGGGCTTTGAGGATAAGTTAACCGAACTCGGCGAGGCTAACGGCGTAACATTTGAGTTTGATTACCAGAACGCATCGGGCGATTCAACAAACTGCACAACTATCGCAAATAAGTTTGTTTCTTCAAATTATGATTTGATTTTGGCTAATGCTACCGCACCGCTTCAGGCATGTGCAACAGCTACCGCCGCATCAAAGATTCCGGTTGTAGGTACATCTGTTACCGATTACGGCACGGCTCTTGATATTCAGATGGACCCGACCGGCACAACAGGCATTAATGTTACAGGTACATGCGACCTTGCTCCGCTTGACAAGCAGGCACAGCAGATTCTCGACCTTTTCCCGAACACAAAGAAAGTCGGCGCTATCTACTGCTCGGCAGAGGCTAACTCAAAGTATCAGGTTGACGGCATTAAGTCCGCACTTGCAGAAAAGGGCGTTGACTGCGAATTTTATGCATTCTCCGACTCAAACGATATTTCCGCAGTTGCAAAGAAGGCTGCTTCCGAATCCGATGTAATTTATATTCCTACGGATAATACGGCAGCATCTAACGGTGCGGTTATTGACTCCGCTTGCACAGAGGCTAATGTTCCTATTATCGCAGGTGAGGAAGGTATCTTCAATAATACCAAAGCCGTATCAACTCTTTCAATCAGTTACTACTCAATCGGTCAAAAGGCAGGCGAAATGGCTTACGACATTCTCGTAAACGGCAAGGACCCTGCAACAATGAACATTGCACAGACTGATGAACTCACATACTATTACAATGCAGATCAGGCTGCTAAGTTCTCTGCAAATATTCCTGACGGCTATCAGGCATATGAGGCAAAGGCTGAGTAATATAACTTTGCTTGACGGACTGTCTGTATAATTTTTGAAATCAATTAAGAGCAATGAGCGAAAACTCGTTGCTCTTTTGGTCACTTTTCGGCAGATTGATTTTATCTGACGAAATAAGTGATTTTATATATGAAATGAGGTAAATTTATGAGCGGATTTATAAACGCATTGCCCGGTGCAATCGGGCAGGGACTTATATGGGGCATAATGGCTATCGGTGTGTATATCACTTTCAGAGTTCTTGATTTTGCCGATCTTACCGTTGACGGAACGCTGGCAACGGGTGGCGCAACTCTCGTTATGACCATGATGGCAGGCTGTAATGTTTATGTTGCATTGTTACTTGCATTTTTGGCAGGTTGTCTTGCAGGACTTGTGACCGGCGTGTTGAATACGGTTTTAGGTATTCCTCCCATTCTTGCAGGTATATTGACCCAACTTGCATTGTATTCGATTAATCTCAGAATATTGGGCAAGGCAAATCAGCCGCTTTCCGCATACAATTATCACCTTATCGCATCTATGACAAAACTCAGCAGTGCACTGATTGTCGTTGCGATATTCGTAGTTGCCATTATCGGAATACTCTATTGGTTTTTCGGTACGGAAATCGGACACGCTATCCGTGCCACGGGTACTAATATGAATATGGCTCGTGCAAACGGTATTAATATCAATGTGTCAAAGATTATTGCCCTTGTTCTTTCTAACGGACTGGTTGCTCTTTCGGGCGCACTCCTTTCACAGTATCAGGGCTATGCCGATATTAATATGGGCAGAGGTGCAATCGTAATCGGTCTTGCCGCAGTAATTATCGGTGAGGTAATTTTCGGCAAAATATTTAAGAATTTTGCTCTTAAACTTCTTTCCGTTGCAATCGGCGGAATCATTTATTATATCGTAATGCAGTTTGTAATCAGCCTCGGTCTTAATACCGATGACCTTAAACTTTTGACTGCCGCTGTTGTTGCGATTTTCCTCGGTATTCCGTATCTTCGTGCACGCTATGCCGAAACTCATGTAAAAGCCGTAAAGGAGGTAAAGTGATATGTTGCAAATTAAGAATGTTCATAAAACCTTTAACCCCGGCACAATTAACGAAAAGAAAGCGCTTAACGGTATCGACCTTGAACTTAACGAGGGCGATTTCGTTACCGTTATCGGAGGTAACGGAGCAGGTAAATCCACTATGCTTAATATGATTGCGGGCGTTTATCCCGTTGATTGCGGAAGCATCGTAATTGACGGCATTGATGTTACCAAACTTCCCGAGCATAAAAGAGCAAAGTATATCGGCAGAGTTTTCCAGGACCCGATGAACGGCACTGCCGCAAATATGCAGATTATCGAAAATCTTGCGCTTGCCTCACGCAGAGGCGCACACAGGGGACTCGGCCCCGGCGTAAAGCACAAGGAAAAAGAGCATTATCAGGAACTTTTGAAATCTCTTGATTTGGGACTTGAGGACAGACTTACCTCTAAGGTCGGACTTCTTTCGGGCGGCCAGAGACAGGCGATAACCTTGCTTATGGCAACTATGTGCAAGCCGAAACTATTGCTTCTTGACGAGCACACTGCCGCACTCGACCCAAAGACGGCGAAAAAAGTACTTGACCTTACAGAAAAAATTGTTGCTGAAAATAACCTTACAACGATTATGATTACTCATAATATGAAAGACGCTATTGCAATCGGCAACAGACTTATTATGATGAACGACGGAAAGATTATTTATGATGTGGAGGGCGACGAAAAGAAAGCGCTCACAACCGCAGACCTGCTCGCTAAGTTCAAACTCACCTCCGGTGAGGAACTCGACGACGATAAGATTCTTTTGTCGGAATAAAAAACAAAGCATCGTTCGAAGTCGGACGATGCTTTTCTTGACACTAATGTACTATTAATGTATAATTGTTTCGGATAAGGAAAACTACCATAGCCAAACAATTCCCGATTAGAAATAGGTTTATACACTCAAATTTCCGTTTATACTGCGTTAATTTTTAATTGAATACGAAAGTATGCAATTAAAAATATGCCTTGTCTAAATAAAAATTTGAGCGTATAAACTGCCAAGCATCCAGAAAAGACGAGTTTATGTGATTAGCGATATTTCTTTGCCGTCGGCATACTTGCGTATGTCAAGGCAAAAAATATTGCTAGGTGCGTGAACTCGTCTTCTCCGGACTGTTTTTAATCGGAAACTGTTTGGCATGGTAGGCGGTTAATTATACCCTCAGTTGGGGGTGTTGCCCATGGAGCAATTTGCATATATAATACTCGTATTAGTATTTGCAACCGGTTACATATTGGCTCTTAAAAAGAAATAACCGCCGCACCCCACTACAAGTTCGGCGATTATTTCAAAAAACTTTTTTATAGGGGGCTGACCGTCTATCGGCAAGCTCCTTATCTGTTTATATTATATATCACCTTTTTGTTTTTGTCAAGGTGAAGGAAAGGACACACTATGCTTCCAAACGACCCGATTATTTTGCTCAGCGTGGTTAATACAAAACTGCGTGACTGCTATTCCTCTTTAGACGCTCTTTGCGATGATTTGGGCGAAAGCAGAGAGGAAATTGAATCAAAACTTAAAGCTGTCGGCTTTGAATATGACGAGGCGAGCAATTCTTTTAAGTAAAAATGCTTGACAGATTGTCGCATCGCTGTTATAATAACAAGGCTTGTAAAATGTCTTATTACAAGTGAAATATCCTTGCGCAAGGAGATATTGCGCCAAAGTCCAAAAGGAGGTGCTGAAGAATGGCATTAAAAGACTATGAAATCGTAATGGTTTACTCTCTTTCTAAGGGTGAGGAGGCTGTTGCTTCTCTTCAGAAGAAGTTTACAGACCTTATTGCTAAGAATGGCACTCTCGGCGAAGTAGAGGAATGGGGCAAGAAAAAGCTTGCTTATCCGATTAACTACGAAACCGAAGGCTTCTATACTCTTATCAATTTCTCATCTGAGGAATCATTCCCTGCTGAGCTTGACCGTGTAATTAATATTACAGACGGCGTGCTTCGTTCTCTCATCGTCGCAAAAGGCGAATAATTAAGGAGGCAGCGCTATGATTAATATGGTTGCACTCATGGGCAGACTTACCTATGAGCCCGAGCTTCGTAAAACACCGAGTGATGTGTCGGTACTTCGCTTCCAAGTTGCATGCGATAGGTCATATCAGCGTGCAGGCGCAGAGCGTCAGGCAGACTTCATTGACTGTGTTGCATGGAGACAGACAGCGGAATTTATTTCACGCTATTTCCATAAGGGAAGTATGATTGCGGTAGAAGGAACTATTCAGACCAGCAATTATACAGACAAGAACGGTAATAACAGAAAGCAGACAGAGGTACTTGCAAATAATGTATCTTTTTGCGGTTCAAAGAGCGAAAGCGGCAACGTTGCATCGACAGGCGGATATAACGAACCTGCTCCCAGCTATGCCAGCGCAGATAACAGCGACTTTGAGGAAATCGTTGATGATGACGACGATTTACCGTTCTAACTAATTATTTAAGGAGGAAACCAAAATGGCATATAATGCAAAGGGCCCGAGAAAGAGCCGCAGAAAAGTTTGTCAGTTTTGTGTAGATAAGGCTGAAAGCATTGATTATAAGGACACTACAAAGCTCAAGAAGTTCATTTCTGAGCGTTCAAAGATCCTTCCTCGCCGTGTAACAGGCACATGTGCTAAGCACCAGAGAATGCTTACAACAGCTATCAAGAGAGCAAGACACCTTGCACTCTTACCTTACACATCGGATTGATTGTAAACAAAAGCCACTCACACGAGTGGCTTTTTTCTTTGCACTTTATCGCCGGATTTATTAAGGGAGCAAGTGTATTTCAAGCCTCCCTTATCAGGAGAGACGAACACTTTAGCACTTAAAAGCGATAAAAAATTTTTGAAGAAATATTGAAAAAACTATTGACAAAGTAAAAATGTAATGATATGATGAACTCAAGTTAAAACCGATGAGAAAGAGTAAGTAAGTTTTTTACCGCTTTTCAGAGAGTCGCCGACGGTGAGAATGCGACAGGTAAGGGAAAAACCGAATGGGCTTTTGAGGGCGAACCGAAGTTACAGTAGGTGAGACGGAGACGACGCTTCGTTAAAAAGAGTCTGCGCATGACAGTGCGTGCAGAGTGGATGCAGATATTGCATCAAGCAGGGTGGCACCGCAGGAGATTGAATTATCGCTCTTGTCCCGGCAGAAATGTCAGGACAGGGGTTTTTTATTTTACCGAATTACCAAAAGGAGATTTGCGGCAATGATATTTAATTCAAAACGATGGCGTAGTTGATTGAAAATAAAACTTTATTAAGCAAAAACATCAATCACTATTTAATTTTGAAAGGACAATTTATCATGAAAAACATTAAAAAAATTATTGCAGTTATTTCGGCAATAGCAATCATATTTTCTTTTGCAGCTTGTGCAAAGAATGTAAAGAACAGTGACACATCGGCAGACGTAAAGACATATAAAATCGGCATTTGCAACTATGTTGATGATGCTTCGCTTAATCAAATTGTAGAGAACATTCAGTCTCAACTTGATAAGGCCGCTACTGAAAACAATGTTAAATTCGATGTAACCGTTCAGAACTGTAATGCAGACGCAAGCGTTATGAACCAGATTATTTCAAATTATATTTCAACTCCCGTTGACCTTATGGTCGGCGTAGCAACACCGGTTGCAGTAGCTATGCAGGCAGCAACAGAGGATAGTAAAATTCCGGTTGTATTTGCGGCGGTTTCCGACCCGGTAGGCGCAGGCCTTGTAGCAGACAAGGATGCTCCCGGTGCAAATGTAACAGGCACTTCGGATTACCTTAACACAGATGCAATTATGGATTTAATCCTTGCAAATAAGGCTGACACAAAAAATGTCGCTCTCCTTCATGATATGGGTCAGGACTCCTCAAAGACTCCTATTGAAAATGCAAAGAAGTATCTCGACGCTAAAGGCATTTCTTATAAGGAATATACAGGCACAAACGTAACAGAGGTTCAGCAGGCAGTTGCAACTATTATTAAGGACGGAGCAGACGCTGTATTCACTCCGACCGATAACACAATTATGACAGCAGAACTTTCGATTTACGAAGACCTTGCAAAGGCAGGAATCCCTCACTACACAGGTGCCGATTCATTCGCACTCAACGGTGCGTTCCTCGGTTACGGCGTTGATTATGCGGCACTCGGTCAGCAGACAGCAGATATGATTGCGGATATTCTCGTAAACGGCAAGGATGTTGCCACATATCCGGTTAAGTTCTTTGATAACGGTACAGCAACCATCAATACCGAAACCTGTACAGAACTCGGTCTCGATTTCAATGAAGTTGAGAGCAAATCAAAGTCTTATTGCACAGAAATTAAGACAATCACAACAGCAGAAAGTTTCTAAAATACTTCATATATGATTAAGTTGTCGCCTTTTTGTTAAGGCGGCAACGCTTTTTAGTCTTTTTATATTGTTGCAGGGGCGAATTGAGTTCGCCCGAAACTTACGAGCCGACAGGCGAGATTTTCATCGCTCTCCTTGAAAAGGGAGCGTTAGAGTAAGGAGAATATTTATGGCAATTTTTGATTTGGGACAATTACAGACGGTGCTCGAACTGGGACTCATTACCTCGCTCACCGTTCTTGCGCTGTTCCTCAGTTACACAATGCTTAATGTCTGCGACCTTTCCACCGATGGCTGTTTTACATTCGGTGCGGCCGTTGGCGCAATCGTCGCATTAAACGGTCACCCGATTCTTTCCATTCCTGCGGCTATGCTCGCCGGAATTGTTTCGGGTTTTGTTGTTGCGATACTTCAAACCGTTCTCGGCATAGACAGTCTTCTTGCCGGAATCGTTGTAAATACCGGACTTTATTCGATTAATATAGCGGTTATGAAAAAATCGTCGCTCCTTAATCTTAACAATTCCGACACCGTCTTCTCGCTTCTAAAGGCAAAACTCGACGGCACCGCTCTTGAGGGCAAACAGACCCTTATTATCGCATTTGTTGCGGTCGTTTTGGTGGGATTGTTCCTTACTTTCCTGCTTAAAACGAAACTGGGGCTTTCTATTCGTGCAACGGGAAATAACCCCGATATGGTTAAATCTTCTTCGATTAATCCCGTTATCACCACGATTATCGGACTTTGCATAGCAAACTCGTTTACCGCTCTTTCGGGTTGTTTGCTCGCTCAGTCTCAAAAACAGTCGGAAATCAATATCGGCACCGGTATGGTAACGGTTGCACTTGCCTCGCTTTTAATCGGCGGTGTTTTTGTTAAAAGAGGAAAAATTCCGCTCAGAATTATCGGTGCGGTACTCGGCGCAATTATTTTCCGCCTTGTGTACCAAATCGCAATCGGACTTCATATGCCGCCGTTTATGCTTAAACTCGTGTCCTCTGTAATAGTAATTATTGCTATTGCAGGACCGTATCTAAAGGCAAAGATGCCCGAATATATCCGTAAAGCAAAAATTAAAAGCGGAGGTAAAAAGTAATGCTCAAATTGTCTAATATTAAATTGGTGTTCTCAAAAGGTACTCCCGATGAGAAAATTGCTCTTAATAACCTCTCGCTGAATGTAAACGATAAGGATTTTATCACTGTTATCGGAGCAAACGGCGCAGGTAAATCCACTATGTTTAACGCTATCGCAGGAACATATTTGACCGATGAGGGCACAATCACTCTCGACGGCAAGGACATAACTTCCATGCCTGAGCATAAGAGAGCAAGGCTCATCGGCAGACTTTTTCAGGACCCGATGAAGGGCAGCGCTCCCGGTATGACCATAGAAGAAAATCTTGCGCTTGCGGCAGGCAGAGGCGGCTGGTTAAGCGTTTTGTCAAAAAAGGACAAAAAACTGTTCAGAGAAAAACTGTCACTTCTCGATATGGGACTCGAGGACAGAATGAATCAGCAGGTCGGTCTGCTTTCGGGCGGTCAGCGTCAGGCGCTTACCCTTATGATGGCAACTGTTAATCCGCCGAAGATTTTGCTCCTTGACGAGCACACTGCGGCACTTGACCCCGGTACTGCCGAAAAGGTGCTTAATCTCACCACAAAAATTGTTGACGAAAATAAGATTACCTGCCTTATGATTACTCATAATATGCAGTCGGCGCTTGAACTCGGCAACCGAACCATTATGATGGACAGCGGCAGAGTTATTTTCGATGCGGCAAATGAGGAGAGAGACGGACTTACCGTAAACGATTTGCTTGAAAAGTTCAAATCGTCGGTAGGACAAAATCTTGATAACGACAGAATGCTCCTCAGCTAAGATTCATATAAAAATATATCGGCACTTTTTTATAAACAGTGCCGATTTTTTTGTTGACAAATGGGAATAAGTATGTTATTATAATTACAGTTAGCATATGCTAACCAAAAGAAAGCGACTCTGTAAGGTAATTCGGTCGCTTAATTTAAGATAATATGGTTAGTCGTTGCTAACCGATGCCCGGCGGTTATAAATTCGCCGTTTAAGGATAATATATAAGTGTTAGTGTGAGGCTTATGTATGATTGAGGAATACCTGATTAATCATTGTTCACCTACTTTGGCGAGTATAAAAACAGCAAATTTGATTAATGTTTCTTTTGAGAGTTTTGACGATTTTCTGGTCTCCGTTAATCGAATGAATGAGATTTTGTCATCCAAGGGAATTGAACTTTTGATTCTTAAAAGATGTGAAAAATCGGCACTTGTTTATGTGGTTCGTCTGACTCTTTTACAGCGTGATTTGAACAAGAGCGGAGTCGGTGAATTTTTATCCGAATACGGTTATGCCTGCGTTGATGCCGTCTATTGCGTTTCACGGCTTAAAATGCGGCTTAACTGCGGTGACGGTTTTCCTCATGAGATAGGAATTTTTCTCGGCTATCCGCTTGGTGATGTGACAGGTTTTATTAAAAACGCAGGACAAAACAGTCTTTGCTCGGGCTGTTGGAAAGTTTATTGCAACGAATGCGAGGCAATGAAAACTTTTTCAAAATACGAGCATTGCAGAAAAGTTTATAACAAATTGTGGCAGGGCGGCAGAAGTATCGAACGCCTTGCGGTCGCAGTGTAGAAAGGAAATATTATGAAAAAAACAGCAGTTGTTTATTGGAGCGGCACGGGAAATACAGAGGCAATGGCACTTGCCGTTCTTGACGGAATGAAAGAGGCGGGAGCAGAAGCAAAAATTTTTACGGCTTCAGAGTTTAATCCCGATAAAATAAATGATTATGAGTCGTTCGCTTTCGGCTGTCCGTCTATGGGTTGTGAGCAACTTGAGGACACCGAGTTTGAGCCGATGTTTGATGAGTGTAAAGCAAGCCTTTCGGGCAAAAGCATAGCGCTTTTCGGCTCTTACGGCTGGGGCAACGGCGAATGGATGGAAACGTGGGAGGACGATTGTCGCTCGGTTGGAGCAAATTTGGTTTGCGACAGCGTTATTTGCAATGATGCTCCCGATGATGAGGTGATTGAAAAATGCAAGAACCTCGGTAAAGCATTAGCCTGATACAGAGTTTACCAAACTCTCCTTACAATATTCAAAAAGGAAAGACTGCGGAGCAATTCGCAGTCTTTCCTTTTGTACTTATCAGCCCCCTGTTTCAAGAGAGGCGTTAGATTGTTATTACAACAAATCCGCCAAGGTTTTTGAATTAAGAAAATTCATTATTATCTCATTTAATTCATTCCACATAGGTCTTGCGAGGCACGCCTGCTCATTCTTGCAGTGCTGGTCTGTGTCACAGTTGCAGTCTACGCATGCCACCGGAGCGAGCGTCGTCTCGGTCAGACTTAAAATCTCACCGATAGAATAATCTTCGGGTTTGCGGTTTAACTTGTAGCCGCCGCTTTTGCCTCTTGCGCTGTCTACGAGTCCGCCTTTTGACAGTTTTGATATAATAGCCTCAAGATATTTCATACTGATTTCCTGACGCTCTGCAATATCCTTGAGTGAAATGTAGTCGCCTGCGTTGTGCGTTGCAAGGTCCAGCATTATGCTCAGAGCATATCTGCCTTTTGTTGAAATCATCATAATAGTTTTACACCTTATTCCTCAAAAAATTCCTGTGCGATTCTGACGCTTTCCATAGCGTCCTTTGCATAGAAATCCGCATTTATCATTTCTGCGTAATCTCGGGTGAGCACGGCGCCGCCCACAAATACTTTGGCGTCTGTGTTATCGTGGAGAAGTTTAATCGTCTTTTCCATATTGGGCACGGTGGTGGTCATAAGAGCGGATAAGCCGACTAATTTGACATTGTTCTTCTGTGCTTCCTCGAGCACTTTTTCGCATTTTACATCTTTGCCTAAATCCATTACATCAAAGCCATAGTTTTGCAGCAGTACTTTTACGATATTTTTTCCTATATCGTGAATATCTCCCTCAACGGTTGCGATGATGATTTTTTCGCCTTTTACCTGCTCTGCGCCGCTCATAACAAAATGAGCCTTTATCTCATCAAACGCTGCCTTTGCACTGTCTGCGCTCATAAGAAGTTGGGGCAAAAAGATAGTGTTTTTCTCGAAACCGTCGCCCACAACGTCAAGTGCCGGAATGATATAATCGTTGATTATTACGAGCGACTCTGTGTTTTCCAAAAGTTCTTTTGCACAGCGTGCGCTTTCCTCTTTCATACCCTTTATGATTGCGGTTTTTAAGTCGAGGTTCTCTGTTTTTTGCACAATCTCTGTGTCAACAGCCGATTTGATATATTCTTGGCAACTTTCATCTTTGCCTGCGAGCGCCTTGTAACTGAAAAAAGCGTTCATCATCGGGCGGGAGTTCGGGTTTATGATACCTGCCGAGAGCCCTCTGCTCATGGCAAGAGTATAGAATGCCGTGTTTACAGCTTCTCTGTTCGGCAGACCGAAACTGATGTTTGATACGCCGAGAACGGTGTTTACGCCGAGCGTGTTGCGTATGTAGTCAACGGCATTCAGGGTTTCTATGGCGTTGTTTGTGTCGGTGGAAATTGTCATAACGAGAGCGTCCACCGCAAGATTTTTCTTGTCTATTCCGTATTCTGCGGCTCTTTTAATTATCTTTTTTGCTATGGCAATTCTGCCTTGAGCCGTTGAGGGAATACCGTCCTCGTCAAGGCAAAGACAAACGACAACACCGCCGTATTTTTTAGCCAGAGGGAATACCTCTTTCATTGACTTTTCCTTGCCGTTTACGGAGTTAATCATAGCTTTTCCGTTATATAATCTGAGTGCCGCTTCCATAGCCTCGGCGTCTCCCGAGTCGAGTTGGAGCGGTACGGGCAGAACGGATTGCAGTTCGTATACGCCCGAGCAGAGCATTTCTTTTTCGTCTATTTCGGGCAATCCCATATTTACATCGAGAATGTGTGCTCCCGCTTCGGACTGTGTGATTCCCTGACGAAGCACATAATCCATATCCTTGTTGCGAAGTGCCTCTTTCATCAGTTTTTTGCCGGTCGGGTTGATTCGCTCGCCGATGACTGCACCCTCTGAGAGGTCAACACTCTTTGAGTAGGAGGCAACTATTGTTTCGTTTTTGAATTCGGGCACCTTGTCCTCTATGTCCTTTGTGGCTTCAATCATGGCTTTCAGATGCGCCGGTGTTGTTCCGCAGCAGCCGCCGAGGTACGATACGCCCATTTTTGCTATCTGCGTCATATATGATGCGAACTCATCGGGGTCAACATTAAATATCGTTTCGCCGTTTACGCTTTCGGGCAGTCCTGCGTTTGGCATTACCAAAATCGGAATTGAGGCGTGTTTTTCGAGTTCTTCTACGAGCGGAATCATCTGCTTGGGTCCGAGTCCGCAGTTAAATCCTATTGCGTTGGCACCCAGTCCCTCCACCACGGCGCAGGCAGTACGCACGTCTGCACCTGTGAGAAGTCTTGCTTTCTCGTCAAAAATCATTGATACAACTAGCGGCAAATCGCAGTTTTCTTTTACCGCAAGCATAGCCGCCTTTATTTCGTAAAGGTCGCCGAAAGTTTCCAGCAGAACCAAATCTGCCTCGTCCCTGCCGGCTTTTACCACATCGGCGAAAATGTCAACGCATTCTTCAAAGTCCAAATCGCCCATCGGTTTTAAGAGTTTGCCCGTGGGTCCTATGTCGAGGGCTACTTTTTTGCCCGTTCTCTTTGCATTTTTAACCGCCGATTTTACTATTTCGTCTACGTTGTCGTATTTGAATCGGTTTGCGCCGAAGGTGTTAGCCGATATGATATTACATCCTGCATCGGCATATGCCTTGTGTATGGCGTAAACTCTTTCGGGGTCGTTTATGTTCAGCAGTTCGGGCAGTTCTCCCGCTTTTAGGTTCAGCATTGTGCCCATTCCGCCGTCAAAGTAAGTTATCATTTTATCCTTCCATTCCTATAAATGCCGTTACGCTCTTTGTCGGCACCATTTCGCAGGTGTCCGTAAGAGTAAGTCCTATGCGCTTTTCAAGCTGCAACAGTGAAAAAAACTTCTTTTGCTCCGTTATGTCCAAATCAAAGTAGCCGGGCGAATATCTTTGCCTGAGTGTTACGCCGTACTGCGCTTTGATTGTATCTTCCAGATTGTCGCAGACTTCTTCTATCTTGTCTGCCGCCGCCGCCTGCAAAGCCATTGCAAGCGCAACATCCGTAGCCGAGGCAATCTGGATTCTTTTGTCAACGGCAATGCCCAGAGTTGCACCGAAAACCGCCGCTTTATTGCAGCCGTTCATATTTTGCGCCAGTCGCTTGCTGTTAAAGGTCACTCCGTCTATCGTAACCGTATCCTCGCCCACCTCGCAGTCGAATACCCGACAGAGCGTTTTAGGTACGGCGGTCTCTTTAATGATTTCTATTGCCTTGTCTGCGAGAGCAAGAATTTGCTCGTTGTCCGTTTTTGATGAGGTTCGCATGTAGCGAAGTATATCTGCTTTACTCATTTATAATATGTGACAGTCCGTTCATTATTTGTGAGGCAACATCCGGCTTGTTCATGGTGTAGATATGAATGTCATTTATGCCGTTAGCCATTAAATCTATAATTTGCTCGGTGGCATAGATTATACCTGCCTGCTTCATTTTGTTCGGGTCATCGCCGAAACGCTCCATTATCCTAAAGAACTTCTTTGGCACGCTCGAGTTTGAAAGTTCTATTGAACGCTTGATTTGGTTTGCGTTTGTTATCGGCATAATGCCTGCGATAATCGGCACTTCGATTCCCTTTATTCTGCACATTTCCACAAAGTTTAAGAATTTCTCATTGTCGAAAAACATCTGAGAAGTCAAAAATTGAGCACCGCAGTCAACCTTTTCTTTTAGGTGCGCTATGTCCTCTACTCTGTTTTTGCTCTCGGGGTGGATTTCGGGATAGCACGCCGCACCGACGCAAATGTCGGGATTTATCTCCTTTATCTCGTTGATGAGTTGATATGCGTGCGTAAAATACTGATTGTTTGAAAATTCAAAGCCCTCGGGAATGTCGCCCCTGAGTGCAAGTATGTTGTTTATTCCGTGTTCTTGAAGTTCGTTTACTACGGCGTGAATCTTGTCTTTTGTCGAGGTTAGACAGGTGAGATGAGAAAGCGGAGTGACTCCGTTGTTTTTTATCTCGGTTGCGATTTCGGTTGTAAATCCGCTTGTGGTACCTGCCGCACCGTAGGTGACCGACATAAATGCCGGCTTTTCCTTGCTCATTTCTCTGACCACATTTTTGGTCGTCTCTATTTTATCCCACTGCTTCGGAGGAAAAACCTCGAACGAAACATTTACCCTGTTTTCCTTTAATATTTCGCTTATTTTCATATGATATATCTCCGCTGTTTATTATAATATATAACTGTAAAGTATTATACTTTTTAATACCCACTTTGTCAATGGGAATTAAATCTTGCATTTATGTTACAATGTTGTGATTTTTGTTGAAACCGATAGTGCCTTGTGCTAAAATAAAAGTAACGTTAATTTATGTTCAAAGGAGTACAGTATGGATTTAAGTAAAATTATTGCAAAAAAAGACGAAGCCGCACAGTATATGATTGACGAAATCACTCATATCTGCAAGGACTTTGAAAAAAGAGACCCCGGCTCAAAGGGTGAAAAGCAGGCTTGTGAGTATATGGCGGAGGTTCTTAAAAAGGACTGCGGCTGTGAAAGCGCAGAGGTGGAAAGTTTTAAGGAGAACCCGGGTTCGTTCTTCGGTTGGATTTTCTTTACGATTACCTTTGTCCTTGTCGGCATTTTGTGCTCGTTCTTTGCACCGGTTATCGGTATTGTTCTTATTGTTTTGGGTCTGTTTATCGTGCTTTGTCAGTTCGGTTTTTATATTAAGCTGATTGACAAATGTTTCCCTGAGAAAACAGGTCATAACGTAACCGCAATCAAAAAGTGTGCAAGCGGTAAGCCTAAGCGCAGAATTCTCTTTAACGGTCACCCCGACGCCGCTTGGGAATGGCCTATGAATTATAAGTTCGGCGGTGTAGGCTTTGAGGGTCACGCTGTTCTTTGCGGTCTGGGTGCCGTTTATTATCTCATTCTTTGTATTATCAAATGTGTCAAATACGGCGTTTTCGGAACAGTCGGAATGGGTGAGCCGATTACTAAGGCTTCTCTTATCGGTCTTGTTTTCCTTATTCCGCTCGTAGGTCTTTACTGGATGGTTAATTATCGCAGAGTTGTTGACGGTGCAAACGATAACCTTTCCGGTTGCTATATGGGTATTGCAGTTATGAAAGCTCTTAAGGACGAGGGAATCGACCTTGAGGATACCGAAATCGGCTGTGTTCTTACAGGCAGTGAGGAGGCAGGACTCAGAGGCTCTAAGGCTTGGTGCGAGGCTCACGCAGGCGAATTTCAGGATTGCCCGACTATGTTCATTTCTTATGACACAATTCACGACCCGAAGTATCTTATGGTAAATTACCGTGATCTTAACGGTACCGTAAAGGTAGATAAGGATTACTGCGATTTGTTTATGGAAGCGGCAGAGGCTGTCGATGTTCCGTGCAAAAAGGGTTGGGTTCCTCCGCTCGGCGGTGCAACAGACTCCGCAGCATTTGCACAGGCAGGTTTCCGTTCATGTGGCGTAACAGGCCTTAATCATAAGCTGGAGGATTATTATCATACACGCCGTGATACATATGATAATATGAATGAAGAGGGTCTTGCAAACTGCTATGCCGCTACCGTAAAGGCTGTTGAAATGTTCATCAACGGAGCAAAGCAGGATTAACGGTAAAACATATCATATAATAAAAAATATAAGTCTCCGCTGCGGTTTGTTCGTCGGCGGAGGCTTTGTTTTTGCGAAACAATATTGACAAATATTTTCCTCGGCTTATAATACAGTTGATTGATTTGTCGGGAGGAAAGCATATGAAATCAAAATCCGATATGCTCAGCGGAAATGCGATGAAAAGTATTTTGCTTTTTTCGCTTCCTATAATGCTCAGCTCGCTTTTGCAGTATAACTATTCGCTGGTTGATAATATTATTGTAGGAAGATATGTTTCCACCGACGCACTCGCCGCAGTGGGAAATGTCGGTGCGATTAACTCTTTTATTATCGGTGCGGCGCTCGGACTTACGAGCGGATTTACCATACCTGTTGCTCAGGCGTTTGGAGCAGGTGACAGAAAAAGGCTTAATAAATGCGCAGGTTCGAGTATAACCGTTGCCGTTTTGGTCGGAGTTGTGATTGTCGTTGCGGCTCATATTGTCAGTCGTCCGCTTCTCAGGCTTATCGGTACACCCGACGAAATTATTGATTTATCCGCTTCGTATGTGAATGTGTTGTATCTTGGCGTTCCGTTTCAGATGCTCAGCAATAATTTTACCGCCGTATCCCGTGCCGTCGGAGAGAGTAAAAAACCGCTTTATTTTTTTCTTGTGAGCGTAGTTGTTAATTTTATACTCGATGTTTTGTTTGTAAAATATTTTGATTGGGGCGTTAAGGGCGCCGCTTGGGCGACTCTTATATCGGAACTTACTGCGGCGGTGCTTACCGGAATATATGTTTTGCGTTTTAACCGAGATATAAACATTAAAAGGAGCGACCTTGCTTTTGATAAAAAGACGGCGTGGCAGCAAATTAAACTCGGCATTCCCGTCTCACTCCAATTTACCATAACTTCAATCGGTTCAATGTGTTTGCAAAGTGCCGTCAATTCGTTCGGCGCAAATGTTATGGCAGGATTTACCGCTGCGGGCAGGGTCGAAAATTTGACCAATATACCGATGAGCGGCCTGGGAGTTGCAAACCAAACCTTTGTCGGTCAGAATTACGGTGCGAAAAAATATGACAGAATTCTAAAGAGCGTAAAAGAAATTTTGGTGCTTGATATATGCATTTCCGTTGTTATGAGCGTTACTCTTTATCTTATCGGCGAGCCTGTCGTGAGCTTGTTTTCGAGTGAAGTAAACTCAGAGATGATGCATGCCGCAAGGCAGTATATTAAGGCTACGGCACAGTGTTACAGTATGGTTGCGGTTCTTTTTGTACTGAGAAATTCGCTTCAGGGCATGGGCTTTACCTATTCCAATGCCATTGCCGGAGCAGGCGAACTTTTCGGCAGGATAGCGGTTGCTTTTTTGTTCACTCCGCTTATAGGATTTAATGCCGTTTGTTATGCCGCACCCGCCGCTTGGTTTCTTGCCGACATTCCTCTCGCCGTAATATATATACGAAAAGCGAAAGAATTTAAGAAAATTAGCATAAAATGAGCATAAAAAATGAAACGGCTTAGAAGTGTGTCACTTCTAAGTCGTTTTAATGATAATTGATATTCTGTTTTGCTACCTGAGTACGGCAAGACCGAGGTCGATGGCACCTGCCAAAAGCCTGGAGGTCTTTGACATTCCGAGGGTTTCGGTAACCCACAGTATGATGAGTGCAACCAAAATGGCTATGATAAGCGCTTCCTTGCTCATATTTTTACCTCCGTTCGGTATTTCGTTACATTTTTATTATAACCAATTTACAGTCTTAAATCAATAGAAAAATTATAATACTTAAAATCGTGAAAATAATATAAATATATGTTGAAAAAATGAAATGTTTGCATTATAATAGTAACCGTCTAAATTATAATGGAGGAGTTTTGGTATATGGAACTTTTTGCATTGGCAACATCGATAACTCCCGACAGAACCCCGACATTTACGGCTACGGTCGTAATAGCGGGTCTTGGCATAGTCTTAGTCACACTTGCGGTTCTCATCGTTGTGTTTAAGCTGTTCGGAAATATCGTTTCAAAATCACAAAATAAATCAAAGAAAAAGGCTGTCGAAGCACAGCAAAAAGAAATGCAGCAGGTAAGTACGGCTCCGGCGGCAAAGGCGGCACCTGTGGCAAAGCCTGCCCAGCAGGGCATCAGCGGCGAGGTCGTTGCGGCAATCAGTGCGGCTGTGTATGCCTTGGAGGGCGAAGGTGCGGTTATTCGCTCTATCACGCCTAAAAAGCAGAGTCCTATCGGAGTTCGTAATCCGTGGGCTCAGGCGGCAGTGATTGAAAATACCAGACCGTTTTAGGAGGATAGCAAAGTAAATGAGTGAAATTTTAAGTGGTGTTTGGGCTGTAATCGTAAGTATTCTTTCCAATTCGGGATATGCTTACTTCTTTACGGCAGACGGCGGATGGAAAAATTTGGTAATGATTATCGTTGCCTTTGTTTTCCTCTGGCTCGGTATAAAGCAGGGCTTTGAGCCCCTTCTTATGATTCCTATCGCATTCGGTATGCTTCTGGCTAATTTGCCCGGAGCCAATCTTGCGGTGCAGTATCACGATTTGCAGGGATTTATTGATTTGGTAGCAGGCAGAATGACGGACAGCGCAGGAAATGTGTTGACCCCGGGACTGATGGACTTCCTTTATTTCGGAGTTAAAGCGGGTATTTATCCTCCGCTTATCTTCCTCGGTATCGGCTCTATGACTGATTTCTCGTCCCTTATTGCTAATCCGATTTCGTTTATCCTCGGTGCTGCGGCTCAGCTCGGTATTTTCGTTGCGTATGTTATCGCAATTGTTTTGAAGTTTACTCCCGCTCAGGCAGGTTCTATCGCCATCATCGGCGGTGCAGACGGACCTACGGCTATTTTCGTAACCTCAAAATTGGCACCCGAAATGCTGGGTACCATAGCGGTGGCGGCGTACAGTTATATGGCTCTTGTACCGGTTATTCAGCCGCCTATTATGAAACTTCTCACTACGAAAAAAGAGAGAAGCGTTGTTATGGGCAATCTTCGTCCCGTATCAAAGCTTGAGAAAATACTTTTCCCGATTATGGTAACCGTTATCGTGTCGCTTCTTCTTCCCGACGCAGGTGTACTCGTAGGTATGCTTATGCTTGGTAATTTGCTTAAAGAAAGCGGACAGACGGAGCGTATCGCAAAAGCGGCACAAAACGAACTTATGAACATTATCACCATTTTGCTCGGTATTTCCGTAGGTGCAACCACCTCGGCACAGTCGTTCCTTAATCTTAATACTCTGAAGATTGTGCTTCTCGGCTTGATTGCATTCTCATTTGGTACGGCAGGCGGTGTATTGTTTGGTAAAATTCTTTACGTTGTTACAAAGGGTAAGATTAATCCGCTTATCGGTTCGGCAGGCGTATCGGCAGTTCCTATGGCTGCCCGTGTTTCTCAAAAGGTCGGACAGGCAGAGAATCCGTCAAACTTCCTTTTGATGCACGCTATGGGTCCGAATGTTTCGGGCGTTATCGGTTCGGCTGTTGCGGCAGGTATTTTGCTTACACTTTTGGGATAAATTTTGGATGAAAATAAATATTATGGGAGCGGCGACCGAGCGTTACCGCTCCTATTTTTGACAGAGGAACTAATATGAATAAGGACGCAGTTAAACCAAATAAAGAGCAGCAGCAGGTCATAGATACCATTGACGGACCGGTGCTTGTCGTTGCGGGCGCAGGCACGGGCAAGACCGCCACTGTTGTTAAGAGAATAGAGCATATTATAAAGGACGGCTATGCCCGTGCTTGGCAGGTGCTTGCCATAACCTTTACAAATAAAGCGGCAGGCGAACTTCGTGAAAGGCTGGAGAACACCATCGGCGTTGAGGCTAATGACATTTGGGCTTATACTTTTCACAGTATGTGTTCACGTATGCTCCGCCGCTATGCAGATCGTCTTGGCTACACTCAGCATTTTACCATTTATGATACGGATGACCAAAAGCGAGTTATGAAGCGTGTGCAAAAGAGTCTCGGCATAGACGATAAATTTCTTAACCACCGCTCGATTTTGAACGAAATCAGCCACGCTAAGGACAGCCTTATTTCTCCTGCGGAATATAAGCAGACTTACCAAAACGATTTCAGAAAATCAAAGATAGCCGAGTGCTACCGTGAATATCAGGCGGAACTTAAAAGAAGCGACGCCATGGATTTTGACGATATGATTTTTAATACGGTTAAGTTGTTTAAGGAAAATGAAGATGTGCTTGAAAATTATCAGATGCAGTTTAAGTACATTATCGTTGACGAGTACCAGGACACTTCGTATGCACAGTATGTGCTTACATATCTTCTTGCAGGCGGCTATCATAACATTTGCGTTGTCGGCGACGATGACCAGAGCATTTACCGCTTTAGAGGTGCTACGATAGAAAATATTTTGCGTTTTAAGGAGAGGTACGAAAAAGAGGGCGTAAAGGTTATTCAACTTCAACTTGCCGAAAACTATCGCTCTCACCAAAATATTCTTGACGCCGCAAACTCCGTTATCGCAAATAATCAGACACGCCTTGCCGATAAAAGGCTTCGCTCCTATACGGGCAAGCAGGGCGAAAAGGTCGTTCTCTACACAGCAAATGACGAGATGGACGAGGCTCGCTTTATAATTGACGAGATTAACGAAAATGTTAAAAACGGCAGAAGTTATAAGGACCATGCCGTGCTCTACCGTATGAATGCGCAGAGCCGAAACATAGAAATTATGCTTGCTAAGTCGGGTATTTCCTATCGTATCATAGGCGGCAACCGCTTCTTTGACCGAAAGGAGATTAAGGATATTGTTTCTTACTTTGCCGTTATCAACAACACTGCCGACAATGTCAGACTTCAGCGAATTATAAATACGCCGAAAAGAGGTATAGGCGATACCGTTTTCGGTTATATTCTCGAGATTGCCGCCGCCAATAAGATGACCGCCTTTGAGGTTTGTGAGCAGGCGGACGAGTTTGCAAAAACAAAGCGAAGCACTGCAAAATTAAAAGCGTTTTGCGATATGATTAACGACTTCAGAGAGAAACTCGAGGACGGAATGAGCGTCAACGATTTGCTTCAGGAGATACTCGAAAAAACGGGATATTTTACCTATCTTGAGGAGGACGACCCGACTAAGGCGGACGACAGAAAGGCAAATGTTCAGGAACTTTCCTCCATGTTTGTTAAGTACGAGGAGGAGGACGAGAACTTTACGCTTCAGTCATTTCTTGAGGACGTTGCTCTTGTGTCCGATATTGATTCGTATAATGCGGACGAGGACAGCGTTGTTTTGATGACACTCCACGCCGCAAAGGGACTGGAATTCCCTGTTGTTTTCATACCGGGTCTTGAGGAGGGAATTTTCCCCGGAGCGCAGAGCCTTTATTCCGAGGAGGATATGGAGGAGGAGCGTCGCCTTGCGTATGTGGGTATTACCAGAGCGAGGGAAAAACTGTATCTTATTAATGCTCGTCAGCGTATGCTCTACGGCACAACAAGCAGAAATATGCAAAGCCGCTTTGTCGGAGAAATTCCCGACGAGGTAACCGAGGACAGAACCGTCAAACTCCGTTCGTCGTTTTCGACTTCGACTAGCGATTACGGCAGTCATTTCGGCACCCCGGCAAAACCGCATAAGTACAGCCGCTCAACGCCTATCCCAAGAGGCGAGGCAACCAGAGCGTCCTCTGTCGCTCATGCTTTCGGTCAGGTTAATTCCGCCGCAACTTCGCACGCATCGTATGCGGTGGGCGACACCGTTCGCCATAAAACTTTCGGCACGGGCGTTGTAATTTCCGCTCAGCCTATGGGTAACGATACGCTTATGGAAATCGCCTTTGACAAAGCAGGTACAAAGAAGTTGATGGCAAACTTTGCAAAACTGGAAAAACTATAATCAGACTGTCAATAAAGGTCTGAACCACGCCGAATTTAATATTTCATAATACTGCAAAAGCACGACTCGGAAAATCCCAAGCCGTGCTTTTTACTTTTTATGCTCTATATATATGAATGCTCGATTTTTATTACTGCGACGAGTTTTTTGTCCCTTTGGGCAAAGAGGGAGACGAGGTCGGCGTTTATTTTCGCTTTGTCCTCCTTGTCGAACGGAATGATTAAATCGAAAACAAGATTTGTGTGTGTTTCGCCTTTTACCACTCTGAAATCGTGAAAGGTGAATTTGCTGTTGTAGGAGTGAATGATCTCTTCTGCGAGCGCTCTGTATTTGTTTACCTCCTCATCGTTTATTTCTATCGGGTCGGTGTGCAACGAAATCATAATATTGTATTTATCTGCTATGGTCTGCTCGACATTGTCTATCACATCGTGGATTTTGACTATATTTGCGTCGGCAGGAACTTCGGCGTGAGCGGAGGCTATTATTCTGCCCGGACCGTAATCGTGTACGATTAAATCATGAACGCCGATTATGATGTCGGGTTTTGTAATCTCGTTTTCTATTTCGTCAACGAGTTCTTTTTTCGGCGGTCTGCCGAGAAGTCTGCCTACTATATCTTTTGCGATATCTATGCCGGAGAGCAAAATTATTACCGATACCGCCAGACCGATTGCACCGTCGAACCATTTAATGCCCCAAATGTGTGTAACGCTTAGTGCAATTATTGTCGCAAGGGTTGCAAGGCAGTCGTTCAGGCTGTCCTGCTTTACCGTTTTCAGATTTATGTTGTCGCTGATTTTATACAGTTTGTTGTTAAAATATGCCATCCACAGTTTGACTAAAATCGAAGTGCCCAAAACTATAATGTATACTATACTGAAGTCAAGCGTTTCGGGGTGTATGATTTTTTCTATCGAACTTTTAGCGAGTTCAAATCCCATAACCAGAATAAGTCCCGATACTGCAAGAGCGGATATGTATTCCAGTCTGCCGTGGCCGAACGGATGTTCCTTGTCTACGGGCTTGCTTGCGAGTTTTGTGCCCGCTATCGTTACGGAATTCGACGCCATATCGGATAAATTGTTCAATGCATCGGCGGTGACGGAAATCGAGCCCGAAAGATTGCCCACGATAAATTTGAATACGGACAAAACAAGATTGCATATTATTCCGACTATGCCGCTCATAACGCCGTAGCTTTCACGCTTTGCGCCTTTTTTGTTTATTATGCTTATTAAAAGCTTTGTCATAATGCTTCCCCTCGGTTAAATATTTTTATATTATACGCCGTAATTCGATTTTCGTTATCCTTTAATTATATCAATTATTGCTTTTGCTTTCAAGAGAAATAACAAATACTGTATTTCTCTTTGTAAATAAATAATAAATAATATCAAAAAGATTGGAAATATAAAATATAATATAGTATAATATGCGTAATCTAATTTGCAATTAAGTATATAAGGAGAATAGCTATGGCACAAACACCGAAAGCACCGTGGCTCAAATATTTCGGAGATATTCCGGCACATCTCGATTATCCCGACGGCTCAATGTATGAGGCAATCAAAGACAATGTTATAAAGTTAAAAAAGATGAACAGCGTTGCCTATGAGTTTCAGGGCAAAAAGACGACATATAAGACATTTTTTAACAAAATCGAAATTATAGGTAAGGCTTACAGAAGTGCAGGCATTGAGGTCGGCGACTGCGTAACCGTTTGTATGCCGAATACTCCGCAGGGTATAGATTCTTTTTATGCGCTTAATCGTATCGGCGCAATTCCGGCTATGATTCATCCGCTTTCGGCAGAGGGCGAGATTGCATTTTATATCAATACGACAAATTCAAAGGCTGTTTTGGTAGTGGATTTGTTCTACGAAAAGGTGCTTGAGGCATTAAAAAGAGTGAATCACCCGGTTAAGGTTATTGTTGCTCACATAAAGGACGAACTTCCGTTTCCGCTTAATATGCTTTATCCGCTCACCGTTAAGAACAAGCCGGCTCCGCTTCCAAAGGATAATGAGAATGTTATTGATTGGGGCGACTTTATCTCGGCAGGCAAAAAAGCACCGGCTCTTACCAACGCTATGCCCAAAAAGGACGATACCGCAGTTATTCTTTTCTCCGGCGGCACAACCGGTACTTCTAAGGGTATCGAACTTACAAACCTTAATATGAACGCACTCGGCGCTCAGGTTGCCGCAAATGCAGGCTTCAGTATGGAGGGAATGCGTATGTTCTCCGTAATGCCTTTGTTCCACGGCTTCGGCTTGGGCGTAGGTATACACACTGCACTTCAGGCAGGCGCAACCTGTATCGTTATTCCGCAGTTTACCATTAAGACTTACGCAAGAGATGTAAAGAAGTATAAGCCCAATGTTATAGTAGGCGTGCCTACTCTTTATGAGGCACTCCTCAGAAGTGAGGGTTTTGATTTTGATTTGTCGTTTTTGCGTGGTATGTTCTGCGGCGGTGATTCTCTTTCTGTTGAACTCAAGAAGAAAGTTGATACGTTCCTTAAGGAACATAACGCAACCATTCAGGTGCGAGAGGGTTACGGCACTACCGAATGTGTAACGGCGTCGTGCCTTACACCGTTTGACACTTACCGCCCGGGAAGTATAGGAATTCCGCTTTCCGATATTTACTATTCAATCGTAGACCCACGTAACGATACCGAACTTCCTTACGGCGAAGAGGGAGAAATTTGTATCTGCGGTCCGACCGTAATGAAAGGTTATCTCAATAACGCAGAAGAAACCGCCTCTACCCTCAGACACCACGCCGACGGTAATTTGTGGCTTCATACAGGCGACCTCGGCACTATGGATGAGGACGGATTCGTTTATTATAAACAGAGAATGAAGAGGCTTATTATCGTTTCGGGTATTAATGTTTATCCGTCTCAGGTAGAAAACGCTATCGATGCTCACCCCGATGTTCTTTTGTCTTGTGCCATCGGCGTTCCCGACCCGTACAAGATGCATGTAGTAAAGGCATTTGTCGTTCTTCGTCAGGGTGTTGAGCCGAGCGATAAGATTAAAGAGGAAATTATCGAGCATTGCAGAAAAAATATTTCCCGTTACGGCGTTCCTAAGGAAATTGAGTTCCGTGACTCTCTTCCGAAAACTCTCGTTGGTAAGGTTGCCTACCGTCAGCTTGAGGAAGAGGAAGCCGCAAAACTCAAGAACAAAGAGCAGTCAAAGTAAAAACAAATACATAGAAAAGTATAGAATAAAGACACATTGAACTTGAAAACTCAATGTGTCTTTTTTATTGTTGACTATTTTACTTATTTTTCTTTGTAGTACAGTTTGCAGTGGCAGTAGCCCTCGTAGTCGGGGTCGGCTATCTGTGCCTGAAATTCCTTGCACATACAGCGGTACTCTTCCTTGTCCTCAAGACGGCACGGACAGTATCCGCCACGCCTTTTTAGACCTTTCATAATAGCGTCAACCACTTTTTCGTTGCTGTTAAGCCTGATTTTTGCCATAATAATCTTCCTTAAATTTAATCGGCACCCTTGTTAAGGGAGGCATGAGAATTACTCTGCTTTTTTCTGCTCTCTTGCAATTTCCTCTGCGAGTGTCATAATTTTATAGCCGTTTGCGTCGGCTTCCTCCTTATCGGTGAGAAGCTGTACGGTTTCGACAAGAACCCAAATCTCACACGCAACAAGGCCTAAACCGAATAAAAGCGAGCCGAGAATGGTGAGCAGGATTTGCGCTACGCCCTTGCCGTTGTTTCCGAGGTAGAAGTTGTGAATTCCGAAAGGACCCAGAGCGACAGCCAAAATAACCGCAACGTATTTTTTCTTCGGCTTATAATCTTCGGGGTAATCCGTGCTTGCAACAGGTGCCTGAGTAGTCGGAACATAGTACGGTGCCTGCTGTGTATATTGTGCATCGTTTTGCTGATAATATGCAGCGTTGTCATACGGATTGTAGTATGCACTTTGCTGTGATTCGTTTTGTTCGGGTGATTGATATATGGGTTGCTCCGATTCGTTTGGTGCTTGTGCCGTTTCGGCAACCGGTGTTTCCTCTGTCGGAGCAGGAGTTTCTTCGCTTTCCGGCTGAATTTCTGTCGATGCTTCGGCATTTTGTGTGTATTCTTCGTTTATTTCTTCGACAGGTTTTTCGTCTTGTACCTCGTTGTTTTGAGTGCAGGTACAAACCTCGCCTTCTTTGAGTTCTTTTCCGCAATTAGGACAAGTCATAATGTTATCCCCTTTCTTCTGATATATTTTTATTTTACATCATGGAGAAATTAATGTCAATTATCATAAACTTAATAAATCTTAACATTTGTGTGAATAAATCCGCTTTATTTTTATGTTTAGTGTTGAAATAGGGTATTATAAGGTATATAATATTTTTTAATAAAGGCTGATTTCAGCCGATAATTTGGGGTAAAATATGAATAATTTTATGGACGGGGACTTTCTTTTGGACACCGACAGTGCAAGGCATTTGTTCCACGATTTTGCTGAGGATATGCCTATTTGCGACTATCACTGTCACCTCAGCCCAAAGGAGATTTATGAAAACAAACAGCCGGAGAACATATCTCGGCTTTGGCTTTCGGGCGACCACTATAAGTGGAGAGCCATGCGAAGCGCAGGAGTAGAAGAAAAATATTGCACGGGCGATGCAAGCGACGAGGAGAAGTTTTTGAAATTCGGCGAAACTCTCCAGTATTGCATAGGCAATCCGCTGTATCATTGGGCACATATCGAACTGCAAAGATACTTCGGTATAGACACTCCGCTGAATGCAAGGACTGCTAAAGATATTTACGACAGGGCAAACGAGGCAATCAAAAACGGCGATTTCAGACCGCAGAGCCTCATTAAACGCAGTAATGTAAAGGTAGTTTGCACAACGGACGATCCTGCCGACAACCTTGAATATCATAAAAAATTAAAGCAAGTTTCGGATTTTGACTGCAAGGTTCTTCCGAGTTTCCGACCCGATAAGGCATTGAACATTCAACTTGACGGTTTTGCGGATTATATTAAGACTCTCGGCGAGGCTGCCGATGTTGAGATTAATTCCTATAAAGATGTTATCGCAGCACTTCTTAAAAGGTGCGATTATTTTAACGAGGCGGGCTGTAAGGTTTCTGACCAGGCGTTTGAGTATGTTCCGTTTACCGTTTCGAGCGATGACGAAATCGACGCCGTGTTCAAAAAGGCGATGAGAGGCGAGGGCATTTCGGAAACGGAGGGCGACGGTTATCGCATGGCGGTGCTTTTGGCTCTCGGGGCAAAATATCACGAACTCGGTTGGGTAATGGAAATTCATATCGGCGCAATTCGTAACAACTCTACTCGTATGTTTAAGGCAATCGGAGCGGATACGGGATTTGACAGTGTGGGCGACAGCGAGATTGCAAAGAAACTTTCACGCTTTCTTGACGCTCTTGATGTGAAAAACGAATTGCCCAAAACGATATTGTTTAACCTTAACGATAAGGACAACACCGTACTTGCCACTATGCTCGGTAATTTTCAGTCGAGCGAGGCACAGAGCAAAATTCAGTTCGGTCCTGCATGGTGGTTCCTTGATACAATGGACGGTATGACATCGCAGATGAAATCACTTGCAAATCTCGGTGTTCTCGGAAAATTTGTGGGAATGGAGACGGACTCACGCTCGTTTACTTCCTATGGCAGACACGAATATTTCAGAAGAATTATGTGTCGCCTTATCGGCAGATGGGTTGAGGACGGCTGGTATGCCGACGATGACGAGGTGCTCGAGGAGATAATAAAGGGCATTTCGTATAATAACGCAATTAAATATTTCGGTTTTTAATTAAACACAAACGCTTTGGAGGAATATATATGAATTTGAATTTGAGACCTAAAGAGGAATGTATGTTTGACGAGATTTCTCTCGGTGAAATTATGCTCAGACTTGACCCGGGCGAGGGCAGAATTAAGACAGCCCGTTCGTTTAGAGCCTGGGAGGGCGGCGGCGAATATAATGTTGCCAGAGGACTTCGCAGATGCTTCGGTATGAAAACGAGTGTTGTCACTGCTTTTGCGGAAAATGAAATCGGTTACCTTATGGAGGATTTGATTCTTCAGGGCGGAGTTGATACTTCGCTTATTAAGTGGATGCCGTTTGACGGTATCGGCAGAACGGTAAGAAACGGTATTAATTTTACCGAAAGAGGCTTCGGCATCCGTGGTGCGGTAGGTGCCTCCGACAGAGGAAATACAGCTGCTTCACAACTTAAACCCGGCGATATTGATTGGGATTATATCTTTGGCACTCTCGGCGTAAGATGGCTTCACACGGGCGGAATTTATGCCGCACTCAGCGAATCTGCCGCTCAGGTTGTTATCGAGGCTGTTAAAAAGGCAAAGCAGTACGGCACGGTCGTTTCGTATGACCTTAATTACCGTCCCTCTCTTTGGAAAGGAATCGGCGGACAAGCCAAGGCTCAAGAGGTTAATAAGGAAATCGCAAAGTATGTTGATGTTATGATAGGAAACGAGGAGGACTTTACTGCCTCTCTCGGCTTTGAGGTTGAGGGCAACGACGCTGACCTCAAGGAACTTAATATGGACGGTTACTATAAGATGATAGAAACCGTAACAAAGGCTTATCCTAATTTTAAGGTTATCGCAACAACGCTTCGTACCGTTAAAACCGCTACGGTAAACGATTGGAAAGCGATTTGCTGGGCTGACGGAAAGATTTATAATTCTCTCGAATACCCCGGACTTGAAATTCTTGACAGAGTCGGCGGCGGCGACAGTTTTGCTTCGGGTCTTATCTACGGTCTTATGACTTTTGAGGACGCACAAAAGGCTGTTAATTACGGCGTTGTTCACGGTGCTCTTGCCATGACTACACCGGGCGATACTTCTATGGCTTCGCTCAAAGAGGTAGAGGCAAAGGTTCACGGCGCAGGCGCAAGAGTACAGAGATAGCACATTTTACGCCTCCCCCTTGATAAGGGAGACTAATATAAAAAACTGTCTATTAATCATTAAGGAGAATAATTATGTCAAATAAAATAGAAACACTAGCAAAAATTCAAGAGGTCGGTATTGTAGCCGTAGTTCGTGCCACTTCGATTGAGCAGGCAGAAAAAATCACGGACGCTTGTATCGCAGGCGGAGTTGCCGCTATCGAACTTACCTTTACCGTTCCGCATGCAGATAAACTTATCGAGGCTATGAGAGAAAAATATTCCTCGGGCGAAATTATTATCGGTGCAGGCACTGTTATGGATGCTGCTACCGCAAGAATAGCCATTCTTGCAGGCGCAGAGTACATTGTGTCTCCTTATTTCGACCCCGAAACCGTTAAGTGCTGTAACCGTTACGGTATTCCGTCTATGCCCGGTATTTATACTCCTACCGAGGCTGTTCACGCTATGGAATGCGGCGCAGATGTGCTCAAGGTATTCCCGGGCGATATTGCCACTCCGTCTTTTATTAAGGATATTCACGGCCCTATTCCGAATGCCGTTATGATGCCGTCGGGCGGCGTTGATGTTGATAATGTAAAGGATTGGATTAAGGCAGGAGCGGTTGCCGTCGGAGCAGGTTCATCTCTTATTAAGGGTGCAAAGACCGGCGAATACGATAAAATTACCGAGACCGGTAAAATTTTTGTAGAGCGTATAAAAGAGGCTCGTGCCGAGATGAAGAAGTAATCGGATGATTTTGTTTGTCTGACTGACCTTTGATTATAAAGCCGTGTGCGGTTCTTTCCGTGACGGCTTTTTTCTTTTTGTGAAATTGCACAAAAAACGCTTGTCCCATATGTCATAACAAAGCCGCAAAAAACCCGATTTTAGGCACACTCCCGATTATTAAAAAAATAATTTTTCGTTATTTTTTACAAAATTTATAAAACCTTGTTGAAATTTTTGTAGAGAGTGTTATATTTAGATTGAAAGACAAGTGAGCCGTTACTCACTTAACTTAATAAGAAGGGGTAAGATGATTTTATGAATAAATACATTGAAGAAGCTATTGCTACGGTTGAACGCAGAGATTGCTCGAAGCCTGAGTATATTCAGTGCGTTAAAGAGGTTTACAGGTCGCTTGAGGCTGTAATTGACAGGCACCCCGAATATGTCGAGGATAATATTCTTGAGCGTATGGCAGAGCCTGACAGACTTATTACATTTCGTATCGCATGGGTTGATGACGCAGGCAAGACTCGGGTGAACAGAGGTTACCGTGTTCAGTTTAACTCGGCTATCGGCCCTTACAAGGGCGGACTTCGTTTTCATCCGAGCGTAAATTCTTCCATTATGTACTTCCTCGGATTTGAGCAGACTTTTAAGAATTCACTTACGGGGCTTCCTATGGGCGGGGCAAAAGGCGGCTCTGATTTTGACCCGAGAGGCAGAAGCAAGGGCGAGATTATGCGTTTTTGCCAGGCATTTATGACAGAACTTTACCGCCATATCGGTCCTAATGTCGATGTTCCGGCAGGAGATATAGGTGTTGGCGGACGAGAGATCGGTTTCCTTTTCGGTCAATATAAGAGAATCGCCGATGCTTTTGAAAACGGTGTAATTACAGGCAAGGGCATTTCTTACGGCGGTTCGCTCATTCGCCCCGAAGCTACGGGTTACGGTGCCGTATATTATTTAGAAGAGGTTTTGAAGCACGAGCATGATACCATTGAGGGCAAGAGAGTTGCTGTATCGGGCTTTGGTAATGTTGCTTGGGGTACTTGCAAAAAACTTGCCGAACTCGGCGCAATTCCCGTTACGATTTCCGGACCCGACGGCTATGTTTATGATAAGGACGGCATTATCACCGACGAAAAAATCAATTATCTTCTCGAGATGAGAGCGTCGGGCAGAGACAGATGCCAAGACTATGCCGACAAATTCGGCGTTCCGTTTATTAAGGGCGAGAAACCGTGGGGCGAAAAAGTAGATATAGTTATGCCGTGCGCTACTCAAAATGAGATTGGTGAAAAAGAGGCAAAGCAGATTATCGCAAACGGCGTAAAGTATTATATCGAGGTGGCAAATATGCCGTCCACCGAGGAGGCTCTTAATCTTGTTATGGCACAGCCGAATATGACAGTCGCTCCGTCAAAGGCAGTAAACGCAGGCGGCGTTTGTGTTTCGGGACTCGAGATGAGCCAGAACAGCCAGAGACTTTCTTGGACTGCCGAAGAGGTTGACGCAAAACTTCATCAGGCTATGATTAATATACATAAGCATTCCGTAGAAGCTGCCGAGAGGTATGGACTTGGTTATAACCTTGTTGCCGGTGCAAATATTGCAGGATTTGAAAAGGTAGCACAGGCTATGATTGAGCAAGGCGTATATTAATAGATATTGTAAAATAAAGAAAGCACCGAGAACACTTAGTCCTCGGTGCTTTCTTGCACATTATAAGATTAATTGTTTTGTTTTAGTATGCTTTTTGTCGGTGTAAACCGTGGGGTGCCATTTTGATGCGAGCCAATATGGGTTGTGCTCGTCGTTGTCATCGTACCATTTCTGCGGATAATGTATGCGCTCGTTCGGTGTTGTGCTTGTGATTTTTTCAAAATCGGGGTCCGTCTTTTTGCACAGTATTACAAAATTGCAGTAATCGTATACTTTGCTTTGCGTGCTCACAGTCAAAAACGAATCGTTATAGTTCAGGTCGTATTCCGTATGATACAGCGCACGGGAATAAATTTTATCCTCGTATTCGTCAAAACTTTCCTCTGTCAAATCGCCGCAGAGATTATACGGAAAAACGTAGCCGTTATCGTCGAGCGAATTAGTGTTTACATAAAAAGCGGCGACAACCTGATATGTGTTCTCCTTGCCGTAAAGGTCGCTTACGCTCACCTTTTGCGATGAGTTGATATAAGCGTCGGCAGTGAAATATTCGCTTTCAATGTTCGTACTGTCCTGCGTTACGCTGACCGCCTTAAACTGTTGCTCGCTGTCTAACTTCGTGCCGTAATCCGTGTGCGGCTGTAACGCATTAAGCGTTTCGGATAAAATGATTCTATCCCCATCGCCGACAGAAATTGAGCCGACCGTTGATTGGTCGCTGCCGTAGGCGTCGCACATATCCTCGGCTATTCCTTTAGGAAATGTGATGCCGTACTTTGTTTCATACGGTTTTAGGTAAGCCGTTTTTGCTTGCGATACAGCGATTGTGGCTATAACCGCCGCCAAAATAACGGCAAGAATAATTAATATTATCCTTTTTGTCTTAGGAGGTACAGCTTTGATTTTCGATTTAAGAAAAGCAAAAAAGTTTTTTAAGTCTGCTTTTTTACGCTTTTTCTTTTTGCCCTTCGTCTTTTTATCCTTTGCGTCGGAGGGCTTTTTCTTTTTATTATTATTCTTTTTTTTGGATTTCTCCGGCTTGTCTGTTATTTTCTCGGTTGTTTTGTTTTGCTCCTCGGAGAGAGAATTTCTCCTTTTCGGCGGCTCCAACGGTCTTTCGTAAAAGTTTTCGGTGCTTCTGTCGCCGTCACTTTTTACCGAGGTCAAAACTTCGTCGAGTTCCAAATCCTTGAGAATTTTTTCCAGATTGTTTTCTTTTTCGCTCATCAGTGTATTACAGTCTTTCTTGCGCTGTTAACCGCTCTTTCTATTAATGCTTCGCTGTCAAGCGCTTCTTCTGCTTTTAGTATGTCTTCTATCTGCGGTCTTGTTTTCGGATGTTTCGGGGTGAATACCGTACAGCAGTCCTCATATGGCAAAATCGAGGTTTCAAAGGTGTCTATCTCTCGGGATATTTTTATGATTTCGTCCTTGTCCATACCGATGCACGGTCTGAAAACAGGAAGTGCGGTTGCTTGGTCTGTGCAGCCGAGCGCATATATCGTCTGGCTTGCCACCTGACCCACGCTCTCACCCGTGATAAGTGCCGAACATTTTTGGTGAACTGCGAGTTTTTCCGCTATTTTCATCATATATCTTCTCATTATGATTGTAAAATAAACTTCGGGGCACTTGTCTCTTATTGCCTCCTGAAGTTCGGTAAAGTGCACAACGTAAGTTGTGATAGGTCCGCTGTATGCCGCAACCTTACGGAGCAAATCCATAACCTTTTGCTCTGCAAGTTCAGTTGTAAACGGCGGCGAAGCAAAGTGAACGGCAACGAGTTCAATGCCTCTTTTTGCCATCATATATGCCGCAACGGGTGAGTCTATTCCGCCGCTGATGAGAATTGCGCCTCTGCCGCTGGTGCTTACAGGCATACCGCCTGCGCCCTTAATGCTGTCGCCGTGGATGAATGCAAAGCGGTCTCTTACCTCTACCGTTACGGTCAGTTCGGGATTGTGCACATCAACCTTTAGGTGATGGTGAGCCGAGAGAATGCAAGCGCCCATTTCTCTGCATATTTCCGGTGATTTCATCTCGAATTTTTTGTCGCTTCTCTTTGCGTTTACCTTAAAGGTGCTTACCTCGTCGAGTCTTTCATCAAGGTATTCGAGAGTCTTTTTCTTTATATCGTCAAAATTTTTTTCTGCAACTACCGCTCTCGAAAGTGCCGCAATACCGAAAACTTTTTTGAGCACATCAACTGCGTCGTCGAGGTCAATATCGTCGTCGAGCGGTTCAACCATAATGGTGGATTGGCTCTTTGTAAATTGGAATTCGCCGATTTCTTTAAGAGCCTTTTTCATATTTTTAATGAGTATGTCCTCAAAGGTGTTTCTGTTGAGTCCTTTGAGCACAAGTTCTCCGTTTTTTATCAGTATAATTTCTTTCATCTAATTTCTTCTCCGTTTAGATGGGATAGTCCCTTACAGTTTCCTTTATCGCTTGCGCCAGTTCGTTGACATCTTCCTTCGTGTTTGTCCTGCCGAAACTTATGCGGATTGATTTTTCTATAACCTTGTCGCCGAGTTTCATCGCAGTCAGCACATGGCTTTTCTTTCCTTTTGCACACGCCGAGCCGTTACTTACATATATGCCGTATTTTCCCGACAGGTGCTGAACTATTGTCTGGCTGGTCATAAAGGTGGGTATGTATACATTCAGTATGTAGTCGGACGAGGTGTCGGGATTGTTTATCTTTACTCCGTCTATCGCCTCGAGCGTCTTTCTTGCGTAAGCGTTGAGTTCGTGCATTTTTTCGCTTAATTCTTTTAAGTCGGGAATTTGAGCCGCCGCAACGCCGAAACCTGCGATTAACGGAGCCGCCTCGGTGCCGGGGCGAATTTTTCTTTCCTGCTCACCGCCGTAAGTTCTTGGGACTATTCTCGTGCCTTTTTTTATGTATAATGCGCCTGCTCCCTTTGGACCGTGGATTTTGTGCGCCGTGATTGTCACCATGTCTGCGCCGATTTTTGACGGTTTAATTTCAATCTTTCCGTAAGCCTGCACACAGTCTATGTGTATCAGTGCAGGAGCGTTCGCTCTTTTTACCGCCTTTTTTATCGCCTTGACGGGGAGTATAGAGCCGACTTCGTTGTTGATATACATCATTGAGACTAATATTGTGTCGGAATTTACCGCCTCAAAAATTTGCTCCTCTGTGATATTGCCGTACTCGTTCGGGGTCAGCTTTATTACCTCAAATCCCTGCTTTTCGAGTTCGTTTACCGCTTCGATTATGCTTTCGTGTTCTATTGCCGTGGTGACTATTCGATTGCCCTTTCGTTTGCCTGCCGCAGCCGCACCGAAAATCGCAAGGTTGTTTGCCTCTGTTCCGCCGGAGGTAAATATAATTTCGTCGGCATCGCACGAGAGAGTTTTTGCTATCTTTTCCCTTGCGTTTCTCACTTCGTAATTCGCCTCGAGACCCTCTTTGTGAAACGAGGACGGGTTGCCGAATTTTACCGTGAGCATCTCATATATTTTGTCGGCAACTTCTTTTGTCGGCTTTGTTGTTGCGCTGTTGTCAAGATATGCACTCATTATTTGTTTCTCAGTTCCTTTAACTTCATAACGGCTATTATCGTCTTTGCGTCTTTGATTTCGCCCGACATTACCTTTGCAAAGAGGGTTGAAAATTTCATTGTGCTTACCTGCAAAAATTCGTCATCATCCAGCTTTTGCTCTGTAAAGGTCGGGTTTTCCGCCGCATACAGCCTTATTATTTCGTTTGTGTATCCCGGAGTGGGATATATTTCGCCCAGCGGCGTCAACTTTTCGCATACTGCTCCGCATTCCTCGTGAAGTTCACGCAGTGCCGCATCGTATGGGTCTTCGTCCTTTTCCAGTTTGCCTGCCGGGATTTCGTAAATCATTTCTTTATATGGGTATCTGAATTGGCGAACGAGCAAAACTTCGTCGTTCTCGTTTAAGCAAATTATTCCGACTCCGCCCGGGTGATCAACGCATTCTCTCGTTGCCGGTTTGTCATTTGAGAGAATAACATCGTCTTGGTGCACACTGATGACATTTCCGCTGAATATGCCCTGCACATTTTCGCATCGTTCGTAGAGTCCGAGCGCAACCGCCTCAACATCTTCCACCTTGTCGATTATGTATTTTGCTCCGCTTTCTATAAATTCAAATTTAGAACCGAAGCCCCACAAGACGCCGACGCTCGTAACGCCCGTCTCTCTCGCTCCGTCTATATCGTAAAAACGGTCGCCCACCATAATCGCCTCGTCGCTTTGAACATTGAGTTCTTTAAGGCACCTGTCGATTATGCTCTGCTTTGTTTCGCAGTCCGCAGTAAAACTTACCGCACTTATGTAATCAAAAAGGTCAATAAGCCCTGCTTTGATAAGTAATTCTTCAACATAATTAATCGGCTTTGAGGAGGCTATTCCAAGTTTCATTCCGTCATTTTTCAGCCTTTGAAGAAGCGACGGTATACCCGGATAAAACTCGCTTTCATACAGTCCGATATTTGTATATCGCTCTCTGTATTTTTTTACCAGTTTTTCGGCGTCTGCGGCGCTTTGGTTAAATTTCTCCTGAAATGTAACCAGCAGCGGAGGTCCTATAAAAAAGTCGAGTTCTTCCCAGTCGGGACTCTCTATGTCAAATGCGTCGAGTGCAAATTTTGCACTTTTTTTTACTCCGATGCCTGTGTCGCAAAGGGTGCCGTCAAAGTCGAAAATTACTGCTTTAGTCATTATTTGGATTCCACCTTACTCATAAATCGTTCGCCGTTTACGACAAATCTGGTTATTGTTCCTTTTCCGATAATGTCCTCTTTGCTGTCCGTTGCGATTACATCAAAGGTGAGTTTTCTTCCGTCAACCGCTTTGAGTGTTGCACTTGCTTTTATCAGTTCGCCCAGTCCGCTCGCCTTGTCGTGGGTGATGTTGATGGCTGTGCCCACCGTTGTCTCTCCCTCGTCAAGCAGGCTCTCACATGCCGAGCAGGTAGCCTTTTCCATAAGTGCAATCATATACGGAGTTCCGAGAACCTCGAGTGAGCCGCTTCTTGCCGCAATGGCGGTGTATGCGGAATTTACGAGAATCATAGCCTCGCCTTTTAATTCGTGTTCAAATTCTTTCATATTTTGCTCCTATCCCCCAATATAATGTTTAATTATAGCATATTATAATAATTATAGCAAGTAGGAGCGAACAGGGTTCGTACTTATGATTAGTATTTCAACACTTTACGAAGTTTCACCGCTCCCCTTGATAAGGGGAGCAGATAGAATTTAATTGCCCCTTCTTGAAAACGAATACAATATAATCTCAGTGTGTTTTATTCCATCATAAACGCAAAAAGAAAAAGAGACGGGCGTAACACTCGTCTCTTTCCCTCTCTGTCTATAACAAACTATAGGAGGACAGGAACTCAAAACGGTTGCGGCTCCGTTTTGAGCGTACACACATTATAGTAAATTGTTACCAAGTTGTCAAGTTAAAAGTTTAGACTTTTTTTGCATTTTATACAAAAACCGACTTTTATTGACCTTTTTCTATACAAAACAATCTTTTTGTCGCATATTTGTCGCATTTTGTCGATATATTTTTGGGACTAATTAGTCGAAAAATATTGACATAATACATATGTTCTACTAATATGGATATTAGATTAGCGAACCACTCAAGTTAATCAATATACAGAAAGAAGGGCATACGATGACGATTAATGAATTGGCTCATGAATATGAGCAGCAGTATAAGATACTTTCCGCAAGACTTGACGCAATGAAACCTCTGCTGAATGTTTACCGTGGAAACGACCTTGTTCTGCTGAGAAGAAAAATTAGAATATACTACGATATGGCTTGTGAATGCAAAAGAACTGCATCAATGCTTTTTGGTTATTATGATGAGGAGGACCTGTATGATTGATTTTACGGAAAATTATTTTAACTCGAATTACTCTCAGCTTGACGGCTACGACAGAGAAAAGGCAAAGCAAAAGGCACTTCAGACCGTTGTGCCGCTGATAATGGATAACGAGCTTACGCCAAAGCAAAATATTTGTCTGAGATATAAGTACATAAATAATAAAAATCAAAAGGAAATTGCCGAACTCCTTAAACTTTCTCAACCCACCGTATCAAGGCATATAAATGCCGCAAAAGACATTATGAATAGTTCGCTCAAGTATTGCTATATTGCTTTGTCTAAGGCTATTGACGAATACGAAAGACTCAGTACACAGTAAAATTTAATATTATTTCGCTTTTATGCTTTAATCCTGTACCCTAAAAAGTGTTTGCTTTTACATCTTTTTTAATGGTTAATGCGGTTGTATAATAAACCTATATAATTTGATTATATTTGATTTTATAAGGAGAAAACAAAATGAAAACAAAAACGAAAACCAATGTAAAAAAGATTTGTCTTACCGGACTTATGGCGGCTATGGTTACGGTATGCACGGCATTTATTAAGATACCTACGGGAATTAATGCAGGTTATCTTCATTTCGGCGACAGTATGATTTATATCAGCGGCTGTATTCTCGGTCCCTGGGCACTTTTGGCTTCGGCAATCGGCGGCGCACTTGCGGATATTTTGGCAGGCTCGCCTCAGTGGGCGATAGCCACCGCAATCATAAAGGCTCTCAATGCCGTGCCGTTTATAATTATGGCGGCTGAATATAAAAAGAAGAATAATACCGTTAAAGTTGTTAATAAGTACACTTCGCCTATGGTCATTGTTTCCGGTCTTATTACGATTTTCGGTTATCTTCTCGCAGAGGGAATTATGTATTCGTTCCCGTCGGCACTCACCTCCGTTCCGTTTTCCATTGTTCAGGCTGTGGGTTCTGCGATTATATTCTTTGTTGTCGGTAAAATTTTTGATAAGGCGAATTTACAAAAATATATCTGACATTGATATTAAAGCGGGCTCGGTATTCCGAGCTCGCTTTTTTATGCGTGGAATTATGCTTATTATAGGCTGTCCGAAGAGTTTCTTATTTCGTTTACACAAAAACAACAGATAAATAATTATTTAATTGTCTGCGTGGTTAAGGGACTTTATCGGGCAGTCTAAAGTAAAACAGCACCTCATCTTGAGGTGCTGTTTTGCGTATCCCGTCGCTACTCGGGATACAAAGGAGTAAATTTATATAAAATCTAAAAGGCTATATATTAAAAGGTTGGGGAAGTTATTCCGGCAACCTTGGTTGCAACCATGTTTTATAATTTGTTGATTACGGTGAAAGCATCAGACTTGATGTCTAAATCTGCCGGGTTGTGGTCTTTTGGTACTTTGTTCTTTACCATAGCTCCGCTGATCATAAAGAAAGCCACATCTTTGCTGAGCCTTCCGTAGTCAACATTAAGAATTTTTGATGTTACCTTTTCGCTGAAGAAGTTTACCAGCGGTCCCATCATAAATGCTGTGATAACAGTTCCGATGCCGATGTTTTTTACACCGGACAAATCACCTTTTAACAGTGCGGTCAATCCGCCGCTGACAATCAGTCCGATAAGTATTACGAGCACATCTGTAAATACTCTTGCCCATTTATACGGAATGTTTGTCGCTCTGTTTATCATAAAACCGATGCTGTCGTAAGGACCTACACCGATGTTGCAAACGAAGAACAGAGAGCAGGAAAAGCACAAAACCACAATGCCTGCCGCAAGTAAAGCAATGCGAAGTGCAAGACCGTCGCCGCTCGCTTTAACGCTCGGCTCAATAATCTTTTCAAATAATTCGCACGAGTAACCGACGCCAACCATATTAATCAATGTGCCTACACCGATGAGTCCACGGTGAGCAACTATAACCACAAAAACTATGATTACAGCGTTGACAATCAGCTGATAGGTTCCGTAGCCTATTCCCAATGTCGAAGAGATGTTCATATTCATTGATGTAAAGGGGTCAACACCAAAGCCCGAAACGGAAAACAATGCAATTCCCAATCCCATGACTACTATGGAAAGGACGGTCAACACAACACGCTTAACCATATTATGTTGAACAAACATATCTTTAATATATCCGTATGCTTCCTTTTCAAACTTTTTCATGAATATGCCTCTCACCCGGCAACAATTTTGCCTTTTTCCTCTCTCTTGCACACATTATATACTGCTAAGAAGAAAAATCAAGACCTTTTGGTGATATTCTAGGTTTTGTATAGTGTAACCAAAGTTATTTGGCAAAATTTGTGCATATTGCACAATGGCTATTCCATTTGTTTCCCCAAAAACGAGGCGGCAACCTGAACAAGTTTAATGTCCGCTTCGCTCGGAAGTTCGCCGCTGTCGCCGTCAAAAAGTGCTACCGCACCGCTGACATCGCCTGCATATATGATGGGATATACCACCTGCGCCTGTCTGTCGTACCCCTCGATTGCGGACATAGACGGCACTTTGTCGGTCTTTATGTGGATTTGTCTGTTCGTCATAAGTTCTTCGAGACTCTTCGTAACTCTGCGTTCGAGCACTTCTCGCTTGTTAATTCCCGACGCCGCTATTACGTGGTCGTTGTCCGTAATTACTACGGGCAACCCTGCCCCCTTGTGAAGCACTTCGGCGTATTCTCCTGCCATGCCCGACAGTTCTCCTATCGGTGAGTATTTTTTGAATATGACTTCTCCCTCGCTGTCGGTGTATATTTCAAGCGGGTCACCCTCTTTGATTCTGAAAGAGCGGCGGATTTCCTTTGGTATTACGATTCTGCCAAGGTCATCGATTCGCCTAACGATACCTGTTGCTTTCATTTTCATTCTCCTAATCCTATATTTTTTACTGTTATATTTTGCACATTTAATTCCGATTAATACCACTCGAGCGCTTCTATTTTTTGGAAAAAAGATGGATTTTTACAGCTTTATAAAAATATGGTTTTACCCGTTTGTTTTTCAGACAGTATATTATGTCTTGATATTATTTTAATAAAAATGTAAAATGTATGTATTAAGCAATAAAACACAAGGCGTAAGGAGTTGAAGTTTTGTATAACGGCAAAATTGAGAGAGTTAAAAGAAAAGTACATATCACTTTGGCTTGCGTTAGCATAATTTTGGGCATTGGGTTATATTTTTTGTTTCGGTACATTATTTTCGGCGGTAATGCCGTCAAAGTTTATCCCGACGGTTTGATGAGCAGAGGTCCGGTGCCTGATTTTGTTTTTGCCGTTGCCGTTTCGATTTCTTTAATTTACGCTTGCCTAAATTTGACAGTCGGCAGAATTATCATTAACAGGTTTAGTATTGATGACTCGGGAGCAGGTTTTAAGAAACCGAGTTATGTGCCGGCTGTTGTTACACTTCTTGTCGCTTTTACTTTTTTATATGCGGCACATTACGGTTCTGTCGCTTTTACGGACAGTCGGCTTATCATTCCCGAGCCGAGCGGATACAGCTCAGAATATGACGATTTGACGGTTTATAAGGCTGAATATTTTGTTGACGAGATAGGTCAACTTCGCAATGACAGCGATTCGGTTTGCTATGTTTTGTATAACGGCAAGGAATTTTATGATATGCCGATTATGAACTTGGGTGAGTCGCAGGAGAAGAAAATCGCCGATTTATTCAGCGAACATAATGTTAAAATCGTTAATGTCGCTACAACGGATAAGATACCCGATTACAGGAGCAAGTAATAACTTTGTATATTTCTGATTCTCCGTCGGTATAAATTTGCATTATTGCTTATTTTGTGTTATTATATATTGTATTTATTTTTACAATATAAGAGAAAACGGAGGAGAAGGAATGACTACGGCACAAATTTGTATGATGGCTTCCATTGTTGTCTATCTGTTCGCTATGGTGCTCATCGGTGTTGCTTATTCAAAAAAGACAAAAAATGTCAGTGATTTCTATTTGGGAGGAAGAAAACTCGGCCCGCTGGTTACCGCTATGAGTGCGGAGGCTTCGGATATGAGCAGTTATCTGCTTATGGGTCTGCCGGGACTCGCTTTGCTTACAGGCACTGCGGATGTGGGTTGGACGGTTATCGGTCTTGCGGTAGGTACTTATCTTAATTGGCTTATCGTTGCAAAGAAGTTGAGAAATTATTCGGCACATATCGGTGCAATTACAATTCCCGATTATTTTTCGATAAGATATAAGGACGATAAGAGAATTCTTATGGCACTTACTGCCCTTATTATTATAATTTTCTTTGTTCCGTATACCGCTTCGGGATTTAGTGCCTGCGGTAAATTGTTCGGCACTCTTTTTGGTGTTGATTACCATATTGCTATGGTTGTTTCGGCTGTTATAATTGTCGGATATACTTCGCTCGGCGGCTTTAATGCGGCATCGTTTACCGACTTTATCCAGTCAATAATTATGACTGTTGCCCTGATAATTGTTGTTATCTTCGGTATCAGCAAGGCAGGCGGTATCGACGCTGTTGTAAATAATGCAAAGGCTCTTGACGGATATTTGAGTATGTTTACCTCGTATTCAAGAACAGCGGTCACCGAAACGGGAACGAGTGCTCCGTACAGCGCTTTGACCATAGTTTCTACCCTGGCTTGGGGTCTCGGATATTTCGGAATGCCTCACATTCTTCTCAGATTTATGGCTATCGAAAATCCGAATAAGATTAAAACTTCTCGTCGTGTCGCAACTGTTTGGGTTGTGATTTCTATGGCGATTGCGGTAATTATCGGTATCGTGGGCAACGCTCTTATGAACGGCGGCATTATCTCATCCGTTGCCGCAGACGGCACTCCTGCCGATAAAGAAACCATTATTATCCTTGTTGCAAAATTCCTTGCCGAGCACGGCATTGTTCCCGCTCTCGTTGCAGGCGTTATTCTTGCAGGTATTCTTGCCAGCACGATGTCAACTTCGGACAGCCAGCTTCTTGCGGCTTCGTCTTCTGTCAGTGAGAACATTCTCGGCGGATTGTTCAAGTTAAATTTGAGCGAAACCGCAAAGATGATAGTTGCCCGTGTAACGCTTATCGTTATTGCGCTTATCGGCATCGTTGTTGCGTGGGATCAAAACAGCAGCGTGTTTAAGATTGTATCATTTGCCTGGGCAGGCTTCGGCGCAGCGTTCGGACCTGTTATGTTGCTCTCTCTTTTCTGGAGAAGAAGTAATAAATACGGTGCAATTGCAGGCGTTTTCGCAGGCGGAGCGATGGTGTTCATCTGGAAGTTTGTCATTTCGGGTCTTGCGCCGATACTCGGCGTGTATGAACTTTTGCCGGCTTTTCTTACGGGTCTTGTAGTAAATGTGGTTGTGTCTCTTCTCACACCTAAGCCGGAAAAAGAAATTACAGACGCATTCGACGCAATTAAGAAAATTAAGTAATAAACAGTATTTATTTTATTAGGAGTTAATATGCACGAATCAGGAGAAATGTACCTTGAAACAATTTATGTTTTGAGTCAAAAGCAGCAGAATGTCCGTTCCATCGATGTTGCGGAGGAAATGGGCTTTTCAAAGCCGAGCGTAAGCCGTGGCGTCAGTATTTTGAAACAGCAGGGATACTTAACCGTTGACGGAAACGGCTTTCTTGAGTTGACCGACAGCGGTATGGATTTGGCAAAAAAGATATATGAGCGCCATACTGTTTTGACCGAAGCGCTCGTAAAACTCGGCGTCGATCCCGAGATTGCTCAGCAGGATGCCTGCAAGATGGAGCATATTATCTCCGACGAAACTCTAAACGCTTTCAAAAGGCATATGGGTAAGGACTGAATATTCGTAAATTAAATAGGTTTTGTATTTAGGGAGGCTCGAAACAGAGTCTCCTTTTTTTAATTTATTAACATTTATTTTTGATTTATTCGTAACTTATTGTGATTTATTCAAAATTTATATTGACAATAAATAGAATAAATGTTAATATAAACTCGAAAGAAAAATAGAAAGAGGTGCTTTTATGCAGTATGAAACTGTAATATTGGAATTAATGTCAAGGGTTCAAAAATTGGAAGAAGAGATTGCACAGTTAAAAGCCACTGCCGATTTCGGCAATGTCGGAGTGCAAGCCGCATCAAGACGAAATGTTAAAGTTACGCCGGAAATGACGGAACTATGCTATGAAAAAGCAAAGTTGCTTTGTAATAACGAAAACTTGAATATGGACGATTTGGCACAGGAAGTTTCAAAACAGACGGGAATGAATTTCAATACTGCGAAAATGAATATCCATTCTATTACAAAAATGCTCAAGGGCGAGGGATATAACAGAATACTCAGTTCGGATTCGCTCGACTTGTGCTTGAGCCTGATTTATGCGGAATACGGTTACGGCGGACTTTATAAAGCCTTGAAAGCGACAAAACTCCATATCGAATATTTGAAAACAAAGGGTATGGCTACCCAAAAATTGTTTTCGGTTTATGATAAGTATGAGCAGATGATAAAGTAATTTAGGAGGCTAATATGGGAAACGGTATAAGTGATGTGTTGAGAACATTGTATAATTATAACGGCGGTGAAATTACTGTTACTTTGTTAAAAGGAACAAAACATAAGGTGAATTTGTCGAATGACGGAGAGTATTTATATAGCATTACTGGACTTGGAAAATCATATCATTTGAAATTGGAATGGTTCGATAAGATAGTAAAATATATTGTGGACAATGGCGGCAGAGTTAAAAAGGGCGGCTCTCGTAATAAAAATGCGAAAGTCGGTTACGAAAATTGTGCATATGGTACACTTGCGCATTATGTCGCAACGGAGTGCTACGGTAAGAAAGCAGGTGCTTCGTCTTATGACCCCATTTTTATGGTGGCGGCGATTTTAGATAACGCCGGAATTTGTAAAAACGAAAGAGGATACATAAGCATAAACAGATAAGTAAAACGGCAATGGCTTGGGAGTGTGAAATTCCCGAGCCTTTATTTCGGTCGATTTATTTTTATCGGCGTGGTTTTGGGCTTTTATCAGCCGTCCGGTCTTTTTTAATTTTGTATTAATAATGAAACGATAAACTTTACTTGTATTTTGTTATAGTATAATATATAATAAAATAAATTATATTAGATTATGTATAGCAGAAACGGTGAAAGTTTGAAATTTTTAGCGATAGGGGATGTCGTGTCCTCGCAGGGGTGCGATTATTTAAGGGATAATCTGCCGAAACTCAAAAGAGAATACGGTGCGGATTTTGTCATCGTAAACGGAGAAAACAGTGCGGTGGGAAACGGCGTTACGCCAAAGAGCGCACAGCATATTTTTACGAGCGGCACAGATATTATTACTCTGGGCAATCATTCGCTCAGGCGTCCTGAAATCGCCGATTATCTTGATGAAAACGAATTTATCATAAGACCGTATAATTACCACTCTTCGGCTCCGGGCAGGGGCACTGCGATTATCGAGAGGGGTGCGTTTAGGGCGGCTGTGATTAATTTGCAGGGCACTGCGTTTCTCGAGCCGATAGAAAATCCGTTCATCGCCGCAGACAGAGAGATTGAGCGGTTGAATGAAGAAGGCATAAAAAACATAATCATAGATTTTCACGCAGAAGCTACGGGTGAAAAAAAGGCTCTGGGCTTTTATCTTGACGGCAGGGTGTCTGCCGTTTTCGGAACCCACACTCACGTGCAAACTTCGGACGAGCAGATTTTGCCGCAGGGAACGGGATATATTACAGACCTCGGAATGACGGGTCCGTATTTTTCGGTGCTCGGCGTTGAGCCGGAAAAGGTGATATATAAATTGAAAACAAATTTGCCTGTCAGATTTTCAAACCCCGACGGCGAATGCACGCTTGAAGGAATATTCTTTGAGACAGATGATAAAACAGGTAAAACTGTTCATATAGAAAGGTTTAGAAAATGACAAAGAAGATTTTGTCAATACTTCTTGTGGCGGTGATTGCTTTTAGCGTTCTTGTCGGTTGCGGCAAGAAAAAAGAAACGGTCAATCCCGAGCCCGTGACTCAGCAGACGACGCAGGTTATAGCCGACACCACGAGCTTTAAGATAAGTTACACGCAGTCGGACTCGCTTAATCCTTACGAGGCCGATACGCTTAATAATATGGTGGCTGACGATTTGGTTTATGAGCCGCTGTTTCGTTCGGACGAAAGTCTTGATATTCAGCCGGAACTTGCAGGCTCGTATTCATATGAGAAGCCTAACGTGCTGTATGTAACGCTCGTCAGCGGACTTGAATTTTCAAACGGTGATGCGCTTGATGCGTCGAGCGTTGTCGATGCGTTTAATAATGCAAAAAAATCTTCGCTTTGGAGTGCGGCTCTGTCTCCGATTACTAATGCCGAGGCGGTGAGCGATACGGTTGTCAGCTTTAATTTAAGTTATAAAAACGAATACGCACACAAGCTCTTGACTTTTCCGATAGCAAAGACGGTTGACGGTGAAAAGTATGCGCTCGGAAGCGGAAGATATAAATTTACAGAGGGCGACGGTAATGTTTATGCCGAACTTAACAAGAATTACAGAGAGGACTTTAATCCTCGCTTTACCCGAATTCAACTTGTAAACATTCCGGCGACCGACTCCATAAACAATGCACTGAATATAGGCAATATCAGTTATGCCTATCGTTCCCCGGGAGCAGACGATATATCGTCGCTAAAGTGCAATAAAAAGAGAGTCAGCCAAAATAATCTGGTCTATGTCGGAATGAACAGTTCTTCGTCGGTTGCTTCAAATGTGAATATAAGAAAAGCGGTGTCGCTTGCGATTGACAGAGATACGATAGTAAAGAGTGCATATCAGGGTTGTGCAAAATCGGCTACTTCGATTTTTCACCCGTCGAGCAATCTCGGCAGAGAAACAAAAATGTTTTTCTCCGCAGCAGATACGGCAGGTGCAAAGCAGGCGATAGCAAAAAGCGGGATTTCATCTCCGTCGCTGACCCTTTTGGTAAACAGCAATAAACTCAGAATTTCTGCCGCACAACTGATTAAGCAGCAACTTGAGGCGGTCGGATTTAAGGTTAATGTAAAACAACTCGACGAGAGCGAATATCTTGCGGCGTTGAAAAACGGTTCGTATGATATTTATCTCGGTGAGACTAAAATACCCGGCGATATGCGTCTTAGTTCGTTTTTTGACTCCTCGGGTGCAACCGCTTACGGTATAGACCAAAACAGTTCGTGTGCTTCGGCTTACGGCGAGTATCTCAACGGCGAGAGGGAAATAGGCGGCTTTACCCTTGAATTTTCAAATGATATGCCGTTTGCACCGCTTGTTTACCGTGACGGAATAATTTGTTATTCTAAGGCGATTCACGGCGACATACAGGGCTGCTACGGCGATTTCTTTACAAATATTGAGGATTGGTATTATAACTGATTTAATCGGAGGTATTATATGATAAAGTATGAAAATCAAAACGGATATATCGAAATAACGAATAATTATTTTGCAAAACTTGTAGGCAATGCGGCTCAAAGTTGCTTCGGCGTAACCCGAATGGTCAGCTCAAACGCTATGCAGAGTATTAAATCCGTTATTAAGAACAAGGTTGAGCGTGCCTCTGATATGGATAATTCAAGTCAGGGCATAACGGTAAAGAGCGTAAACGGTGCTCTGGTTATCGACCTTAACATTGCTGTCTCCTACGGTGTAAATATCAGCGCCATAGCAAACAGCATAGTAAATAAAGTGCGCTATACCATAGAGAGCGCAACAGACCTCAAAGTGTCGGAAGTAAATGTGCATATTGAGGGAATAGACAGTATTAACTGATTCGGAGGATGACTTAATGATTACAGGACAGATGTTTCGTGACGGAGTCATTTCCGGAGCAAACAATATTGCAAACAGCAGACAGGCGGTAGACGCACTTAATATTTTCCCTGTTCCCGACGGCGATACGGGTACAAATATGTCTATGACTATCGCTTCTGCGGCAGACGAGGTAAAGGATTTGCCCGATGATGTCGCACTCTGCGATGTTGCAAAAAAGACGGCAGGTGCTCTGCTTCGTGGAGCCAGGGGAAATTCGGGCGTTATTTTGTCTCTTATTTTCAGAGGCTTCAGCAAGGCGTTTAAGGGTCTTGAAGAGGCAGGGGGCAAGGATGTTGCCCGAGCATTCAGAGCCGGTACGGACGCCGCATATAAGGCTGTTATGAAGCCTACCGAGGGTACCATTCTCACTGTTGTGAGATGTGCCGCAGAGGCTGCCGAAAATATGGCAGAGATAAATGACGACCCTATGGAGGTCTGTGTTGCGGCTCTCGAGGCGGCAAAGACGGCTCTTGCCTCCACTCCCGAACTTTTACCTGTGCTCAAGCAGGCAGGCGTTGTTGATGCAGGCGGTCAGGGCTTTTTGCTCGTTTTGCAGGGTATGGAGAGCGTATTCGGCTACAATGCTATCATTCGCCCCGTAGGCGAGGAAGCCATTGCCGACGATAAGGACTTAAAGGCTGAGGAAAATGCACAAGAACCCACTCTTTCTTACAGCGTTAAATTTACGGTTTATAAAAATTCAAAGGCAAAGGAAAGTGACCCTATTAAACTTCGTGCATATCTCGAGGCAATCGGAGAGAATGTAACGGTGTCCGAGGACGGCGGAAAAATCGAGGCTCAACTTTGTACCGACGCTCCCGGTAATGTCATTACAAATGCTCTTAAATACGGTCAACTTTATGATATTACGCTGGAAAATCTGCGTGAGCCGATTGAGGAGCACTCGGAGGAGAAGCAGGTTTCGGCGGTTGCCGAGCCGATTAATGATTACGGTTTTGTTTCTGTTTGCGCAGGTGACGGTCTTACCGAACTTTTTAAGGATTTGGGTGCAGATTCCGTTGTGAGCGGCGGTCAGACAATGAATCCGTCAACAGACGATATAGTTAATGCCGTTCTTTCCGTTCCGGCAAAGGTGGTTTATGTTTTGCCTAATAATAAGAACATTATTATGGCGGCTCAAATGGCAAGGGACGAGATTAAGGACAGAAAGGTTGCCGTTCTCGAAACAAAGACGATTCCGCAGGGAATTTCCGCAATGCTCGCATTTGACGAAACGGTGAGCGTTGAGGAAAATGTTGAGGCGATGACGGCACAAGCCGGTTTGACAAAAACCGCAAGCGTTACTTTTGCGGCAAGAGACAGCGAGGTAGACGGCAAGCCGATTAAAAAAGGACAGATGATGGGACTGTGTAACGGTGCGATTAAGTTCATCGGTGAGGATAAAGAGGAAATCGCCTTTAATTCTGCCGCAGAACTTTTCAATCCTGAGGAAAACAGCCTTATTACTGTAATTTACGGCAAGGACGAAACCGAGGAAAACGCAAATAAAATAGAGCAAATGCTAATTGATAAACTCGGCGATGAAGTCGAGGTCAGCGTTGTGGACGGCGGACAGCCTGTTTACTACTATATTATTTCGGTGGAATAAATGAATTACGGTGAATATGATATTCGATATCTTAAAGGTGTAGGAGAAAAAACAGCCCGACTTTACAATAAGTTGGGCATTTTCACCGTTGATGACCTTATTCGCCATTATCCCAGAAAATATCTCGATTACAGCAATACCGTATCCGTTAAGGATGCACCGCCCGATACCCCTGTTTTTATTAAAGTGACCATGATTACTCCCGTTAAGGAGTCGATGATTCGTAAGGGGCTTACGCTTTATAAGTGTAATTTCTCGGACGGCGAAACCGTTATAAGAGTTACGATTTTTAATAATAAATATCTTGCAAAAGCACTGAGAACTTTTGACGATTATATTTTGTACGGAAAGGTGGAAAAAACCTTTACCTTCGCCTCAATGAGTTCACCGCAGATTGAGCGTGCCGATAAGGCAGAGGTGCACCCTGTTTATCCCACTACGGAGAAACTGTCGGTTAAGGCGATTTCAAATTCCGTGAGGAACGCTCTTGCTCTTGTCGGCAAAATTCCCGAGACCCTGAGCGACGATATACTAAAAAAATACGACCTCGTTTCGCTTGATTTTGCGACGAGGCAGATACATTTTCCGACCGATAAAAAAAACGTCGAACCTGCCCGACACAGGCTTATTTTCGACGAACTTTTGACCCTTCAACTCGGACTTTTGAAACTCAAGGAGAAAGATGTAAAGGGCAATTCGTGTAAGATAAAAAAAGATTTTACGAATGAATTTTATTCGCTTTTGCCGTTTACTCCGACAGGCGCCCAGCAAAGAGCCGTTGCCGATTGCATAGAGGATATGCAGTCGGACAGAATGATGAACAGACTTATTCAGGGCGATGTCGGCTCGGGCAAAACGGCAGTTGCCGGTGCGGTTATCTATACCGTGATTAAAAACGGAGCACAGGCGGCTTTGATGGCACCTACCGAAATACTTGCCACCCAGCATTTTGAAAGTTTTAAGAAACTGTTTGCATCCACCGATGTCAGGGTTGCATTGCTTACGGGTTCGGTTAAGGCGAGTGAAAAAAAGGAGATAAAAAGAGCGCTCTGCAACGGCGAGATTGATTTAATCGTCGGCACTCATGCTCTTATTCAAAATGATGTCGAATTTGAAAATTTAGGTCTTGTGTGTACTGATGAACAGCACCGTTTCGGCGTTCAGCAAAGGGCGAACCTTGCCATGAAGGGCGATAATCCGCATTTGATGGTAATGTCTGCCACCCCTATTCCGAGAACGCTCGGACTGATTATTTACGGCGATTTGGATATAAGTCTGCTCGATGAACTTCCGCCCGGACGGCAGGAGATACGCACGGATGTTGTCACTTCGGCTTATCATAAGAGAATTTATAAATTTATTCGAGACGCAGTTGACAGAGGGGAGCAGGCGTATATAGTTTGTTCGCTTGTTGATGAGGGCGAGAGCGACCTTATTTCCGCAAAGGAATATGCCGATAATCTTGCAAAAAACGAATTTGTCGGATACAGTGTCGGCTTGCTCCACGGAAAGATGAAACCTGCCGAAAAGGATAAGGTTATGCAGTCTTTTGCCGACGGCGAAACGCAGATTTTGGTTTCCACTACGGTGGTTGAGGTAGGTGTTGATGTGCCTAACGCCACCGTTATGCTTATAGAAAATGCCGACCGCTTCGGTCTGTCTCAACTTCATCAGTTAAGGGGCAGAGTAGGCAGAGGAAAGAATAAGAGTTATTGCATTCTTGTTTCGGATAATAAGAGCGACTCCTCCCGAGAGCGGCTTCAGGTTATGAAACATACTTCAAACGGTTTTGACATTGCCGACTATGACCTTAAAAGCAGGGGTCCCGGCGATTTCTTCGGCAAGCGTCAGCACGGTCTGCCCGACCTCAAAATCGCAGATATGCTCGAGGATACCGAGACACTTCGGCAGTGCCGTGAGTGTGCGCTGAAAATGCTCGAGAGCGACCCGAGACTTGACGGTTATCCCGAACTTTGCGAGAGGATAAATAATATGTTCAGAAAGACGGATTATTGATGAAATATAAATATGAACTTCATACTCACACCAAATACGGCTCTCGTCAGTGCGGCAGAACACAGCCAAAGGACATAGCAAGAATGTATAAAGAAAAAGGCTACTCGGGTATAGTCGTTACCGACCATTACAGCCCGCTCACCTTTGATTTCTTCCACGGATATTTTAACCCGAAAAAGTTTATTGATTGCTATATCGGTGCATATCTCGATATGAAAAAATATGAGGACGAGCACTTTTCCGTTATGTTCGGTATGGAGATCAGGCATTACGCTACGGCTAATGATTATCTGATATACGGCGTTGATGAAAACTGGCTCAGACAGCAGGGCAATTTGCTCCTCTTGTGGGAAAAGCAGATGAGTGAACTTATGCACAGTCAGGGTTATTTGGTTTATCAGGCACATCCGTTTCGCCCGGGCATAACACGCTGTAATCCCGATTACATAGACGGTGTTGAGATTTATAACGGCAAAACGCCTAAAAAATCCAACGAAAAAGCGGAGCAATGGGCAAGGGAGAATGATAAACTTATGGTCTCCGGTTCCGATTTTCATGTCCCGTCTCAACTTGCACGAGGAGGTATAATCACCGAGAAACCGATTAAAAATAATGCCGACTTGCTCGCCACACTTAAATCAATGGATTTTGAGATGATTAAAACATATTAATATTATACGAATAAATTAAACTCCTTTTGACTTTAGATAAGCCAAAAGGAGTTGTTTTTTAGCACTGTAATAATTTTTTATTTGCAGGGACGAACTCTGTTCGAGTGCTTTGTTCGTCTGTTTTTTGTGTTTTTATTTTTGTTAAATCTCATACGAATTTAATGATATTCTGTAAACCTTTACGCCGTGTGGCTTTATCGAGGCTTTAATCGTGTCTCTGTGGAAGATTTCATCTGTCCAAAGGTCGTGAACTTCTGCGCTGTTCGTACGACTCATATTGAGGTATGTGTCCTCTTTGAGGTCGTTTAATTCGTACTCAATTTCTTTGTTCTTATTGCTCTTATTAAAGAAACAGATTGCAACGTCGCCGCCAGAAAGGGGTCTTGCGATAATGTCAACGCTGCCCTGTCTGCCGATTTTCTTTGCCGGCTTAACGAGTGGGTCTTGGTCGATTGCGATAAGTTCTTTATTTTTAAGAATGCTCAAAATAATCTGAGATTTTTTATCCTCATTTAAGAGAGTGCGAATATCGTTTCCGAGCACGAGCGGAGCCGCCATCATACACCAAAGGGTGAAGTGCGATTTGTTTTCTTCGGGAGTAAGTTTTCCGTTTCCTACCTCGAGCATATCGGGGTCGTTAATGTGAGACGGAGAAGCGTATTCATAAAGCGGCAGCGTGCGCTTGTAAATATGAACAATGCTCCACCATTTTGCCATAATATCGTGGGTGGTGCGCCACATATTGCCCGCCTTTGCTCCCCATTTCCACGGATGATTTGTGCCCCATTCGCAGATAGAATACGTAATCGGCTTTTCCTCCGTGTTTTCAAACATAGCCCATGACGCCGTTGCGTTTTCGAGAGCCTTGCCCATTCTTCTGTATTGAATGTATGCAGAGTCCGCACGGGTGACAACCGGATTTTGAAGAGTAATGTTGTTTTCGCCTGCGTTCATTTTAACCGTCAGTTGAACCCTTGCGTCAGGAGTAAATGCGACTGACGGCGGAAAGAAGATTTCGTAAATTTTGCCGTTTACATCAAGTTGCATATACGGCTTTTTCTTTGACGCCATTTTTTTATAATGAACGGTAAATACATATTCGCCGTCTTGAGCGAGATTAACCACATATGATGCCTTGCCTGCGCCGTGATTCAAAAAGGCAATACCTTTTCCTGTGGGTAAATCTTTTACCTTGACTGTCTTTGCTCTGCCTGTGAACTTTGCCTTGTCGGGCGTTAGCCTGAGTGACTCTCTTTCGCCCTTGCTGCTGATGGAAATGTACTCGATAATCGGAGTTTTTCCGCTGATTTTTTCGTTGTGGCAGTAGTCGTATTTGAAAAATTCTATGCCCCATGATGCAAAGGTTTTTGCATCCAATTCCTCGTTGCCGAGCGATGCAGGCAAATCTTCGCAGGTGAGCGTACCGTTTGAGGAGTAAATTCCGAGTTTTAATCCCAGGGTGTTTACATCGTTGCACAGTGCTCTGATTCCGCTCGGAAAACTTTCCATATCGCCTCTGAGCATACCGTTTTCGTCTCTCATGGAACTGTGCCAGCAGTCGTCGATATTAATGTACTTGTAGCCTGCCCCTGCAAGTCCCGTGTCAACCATAGCCTTAGCTGTGTCTAAAATCAAGTCCTCGTCTATATGGTTGCGGAATGTGTTCCAGCTTGACCAGCCCATAATCGGGAGTTTTTCGCCGCCGACATAGTCCTTGTCCTTTGACGAATCGATTGTCATTTTTGACGGCGGAAACGCTTTCATTGCACACAGCGGACAGTTTCCGTCTGCCTTTGTAGACAAAAACCAGGTGACGAACAGCACCAGTGCTATTACAATTATCGTAATGACTAAAATGAGAAAAATCATATTAATCCTATCTCCTCAAAATAATTTATTTCATCCTGTGCGCATTTAAGAGTTTCTCTGTCGGAGAGATTTTTGTTTGCGCTTTTTGTATATTCTTTTCTGTTTTTTAGGTTATATATTATTCTGTATATCCACCCGAGAGGCAGAAGATACGGCCGCCCCTCCATAAATTTTATGTACGGAAGTTCTTTCATCTTGCTATAAGGGGGAAAGGCGAGCGACAGCCGTGCGGCAAATGCGTTTTCCTTTCCTTCCTCGAGGGCTTTTCTGCGTACTATAACCGATGGGTCTCGATTTATGTTTCCGAACGCTCCGTTGTCGAGCAAAAATCTTTCTGTTTTGTCGGTGTCGCAGTTGTAATTTTTACCTGTGCCGAACCATTTGAAGCAGACGGTGAAAATATTTTTGCCGAATTCGTCCAAGCCGAACTCAGACAGAATTTTGATTACTTCATCGGTGTTTATCCTAAAGCGTTTGATTACCACGGCAAGGTCGAGTATCATCTTTATGCCTGCACCGTAGAACCAAAAATGGTGGGCGATATGCGTTATTAGGTATGCACAGTAGTAATTCGCCTCAAAATGACCTGCATAGCCGTTGAACTCTGCATGGTCGATTGCATCGGAAAAATAGCCCTCTGCACTTTTGCTGCCGACTTTGCCGTTGATAAGTTTTGTGTGCATCTCAATGAGTACGCCGTTTTTAACATAATCATAGACGGCACCGTTTGTATTTTTCGCCTCATATCCTGCGTTGCAAAGCAGAGAGAGAACTATCTGTCTGTCCTCTTTTTTTATGAGAAGGTCTATGTCTCCCATAACTCTGAATTCGGGCACGGGATAATATTCTCTGATTTCGCTCCCTTTAAAAAAAATATGCTTTATGCCGTTTTCGCTCAGCAGGGAGTCGATTTCGTTTATTACCGCCTTTTGCTTATCATAGCGCACAATGCAGTCGTAAAAATCGTTTTCAAATGCTTTGTATGCGTGTGCGTTATTCTTCAGTACGGCATTGTTTCTCAGCATACTGTAAGTAATTGCCGAGAGATTATGGCTGCGAGCTTCGGCATACAGAGCGTCAGCGTCAAAGTCGCAGTCGATATTGCAGTCCTTTTTGTTATAAAAACCGTTAAGGCATTGCAGTAAAATTTTTTGTTCCTTATTCATCAGTACATAGCCACATTAAACACGGCTGAAGCAACGGAGATGATGAGTCCTGCGACGAAAACACCGATTGATATTACACCAAAACTCTTTTTTCTGTCGAGATTGAGCAGAGAAGCAAGCAGTGAGCCTGTCCACGCACCTGTTCCGGGCAATGGTATCGCAACGAAAATCAGCAGTCCCCAAATGCCGTATTTGTCTATCTTATCACGCTTTTTGAGCGTTTTTTCTTCGAGCCATATTATCGGTTTTTTTATTCCGGGTATCTTTTTGAGCCATTCAAATATTTTGTTTATGAGCAAAAGAATGAACGGTATCGGCAGAATGTTGCCGAAAAAGCTGATTATAAATCCCACAAAAGGATTCATTTTAAGCAGGCTGATTGCCGTAAACATACCGAGTCGGCATTCAAGTACCGGCAGTAGCGATATGATGAAAACGACCAGCCAGTCGGGAATTCCGTGAGCACTCAGGAACTCTTGCAGGGTTCTGCATACTTCTTCCATAAAAAATCTCCTATCATATAAATGGTATATATATGGTATATATAATATTATATTATATTATTACTGTCCAAGAATTTATATGCACTCTCCAGAATATTCTTATCGTTTTCAAATTTCAAGAGATTCATAGCTTTTTCGTAGGTCAGCCATATGTAGTCCTCAATTTCTTCTTTTTGAATGACTGTTGAGGTGTCGGATGTTGTGCCGGTAAAGATGGTAACCATCTTGTCCACCTTTTCTCTTATTTTATACCGTGACACACAGCTGAATCCCGGGATAATATTAATATGCAGTCCCGTCTCCTCGAGCACTTCACGGTATGCGGTTTCTTCTTTCGTCTCTCCCGGTTCGATATGACCCTTTGGAAAGCCCCAGTGCGCCGAGCGTTTGTTTTTTATAAGGAGGTATCTGACTTCGCCCTTAATGTCTCTGAACACGACAGCGCCGCAACTGTTTTCGTAGAGACAGTCAAGTCTGTATGTGGGAAAGTCTTTTTCCACATTGATGTATTCCTTAATATCGTTAATTATGAAGCGGGTACTTTTCGGTGCAACAACCCATATATAACGGTTATTTTTCCTGTCGCTTAAAACAGCGATAACTCTGCCGTCAAAATTTTTAACAGGATGATGTATGCCCATAACAAAGGCAAATCGGTTTTCTTCGTTATATACTTCGCCGAAATTCAAAGGATAGGTGTAGCCCGCTTCATCTGTTGAGCCGATAGGGTTAACTATCCTGACTCTCACATATTTTCCGAGCATTATTTCACCACCGAGTATAAAGTATATAGATAACAATATTATACAAAAAATCGGCACATTATACAATAGTAAATATTATTTTTTATTATATATAATATATTGCTTTATATTACTTTTTAGGTATAAGAAAAATCCTACCGGATTTTCATCCGGTAGGATTTCGTTTTAATTATTTGGCTTTGTTGATTAAATCTTAGCCTGCAAGTTGCTGAAGAAGTTCAACAAGGCTTTCGATAACGCTGTCTGCGTCGCCCTGAAGCATTCCGAGAACCTGACTAACAACACCCGAGATGGAGTCACTTGCTCCACCGAGGAGTCCGCCTACGAGAGATACGATTGCGTCGTAGTTGCCCTTGTAGTTGATTGTGTTGATGAGGAATCTGAGAACTGCGATTAATGTTTCATCCTGGTCAGCCTTAACAACGATTCTTTCGCCGAAGGTTGCTGCCTGTGACGGAATCTTTTCAATTTCGCCGTGGCTTGCAAGTTGTAACCAGTCAATGTTCGGAAGTTCGATTCCGAGAGACTTGCCGCCGATCTTAACAGTACCGAGTATACCGTTGAGAAGCGATACAACGTTGTCTGCACCGATGAGCGGAAGAAGTGTTGCTTTAAGGTCGTAAACATTAACGGTTACATTGGTCTTAACGCCAATCTTTGAAAGGAGAGAGTTGAGGTTTACGCCGAGAACCTTGAGAAGTGAGTTTACATTAATGATAGGCTTAACTGCATCAAGGATTGCGGATACAGGAGTGAGGAGATTGTCGAGAATCTGAAGCAAACCGTCATTTGCAAAGAACAATGAGAGGTTCGGAAGGATGTCTGCGAGCATCTCAACAGGAGCGTTGAGCAGGTCTTCTACCTTATCCAAAATAGGATTGAGGATGTCAAGAAGAAGTGCGTCATAGTTCTTGGAAATATCCATTCTGTAATCGTACTGTGTCTTGATGTTGTAGCAACCGAATGCTTCAAGAAGAGGAACGATGAATGAAGTGTATCCGTCAGAGCCCTGAACGCTGACTATATTAAAGAGGTTAAGTCTTGAGTTATTAAGGATTACATCAAGTACGCCGTAGAGAGGACGAAGTACAGCGGCGAGAGCATTGAGGAATGACTCTCTGTCTGTTACGCCCCAGCTGAGGCTTGACTTGTTTACGCTCTTCCAGCTGCCTGCACTCTTGATTGTTCTTGCGGCTGCATCAAAGGTCTTGCCGTAAGTCTTATCTGTAAGAAGTGCTGCAACATTCTTTGTTGTAAAGTCAATGCCTGTTTTTTCGAGAAGGCTTGTAAGTGAGCCGATTTTACCGACCTTTACGCCCTCAACCGCACCGTAGAGACCGGTTGCGATAGAAGAAATGATGTCGTCCTTGTAGATTGCGCCGCTTACCAAACCGCCGAGACCGTCGGGAAGCAAGCCGCCGATAAGACCGTCAAGCATAGGAGCGAGTTTTCTGCAGAAATCCTCATCCATATTACCAAAGGTAAATGTGCTTGCTATGGTCTTGAAGTTGCTGTAATCGAAGAATGAGTCCTCGGGAACTCCGAGTGTACCGGTCTGAGCAAGGAAGTAGAACAATGCTCTTACGATGTCGTCCGGAGTAGCAGCCTTGATTGAGTTAAATACGCAAGCAAGAATGTCCTTGAGTGTCTTGTTCTTCTTAATAGCGTCGATGTTACCGAGAAGGTTGTTGATTGCGGTAGCGTTCTTGATGAGAACATCTGCCACATATCTGAGAACAGATACAAGTACCTTGCCTTGGTCGGCAACTACTCTTCTTGTTTCATATCTGCCGTCTGCATTCTTAGCGGCACTCTTTACAGTAGTGATTGTGCCGAGAGAAGCAAGAGAAGCGAATGAAATATTAGGAATCTTGAGGTTGAGACCGTTGTCTGCAAGAAGTTTTCTTACGAGCGGTACAACGATGTCCTGAATATTGCAGGAGTTGAGGTCTGCAATGTTCATTGTGAGATTAACATTGATTCCGAGTGCGTCGGTGATTACTCTGCCGAGCGGCTTACCTACGATGGAGGTAACGACGTCGTCAATGTCATAGCCCGACTTGCTGAGTGCGCCTACGAGACCGTCCTTAGAGGTGATAGGAGCGAGGAGGTTGTTAACAACCTGAGCAAGTCCGTTGCTGTCGATGAAGTAAGCAACATTCGGAAGAACTGCTGTGAGTGTATCCGCAGGAGTTGCAACCACTTCGTTAACAAATCCGAACAGAGGAGTAAGAATGTCGATAAGGAGATTATCCTTAGCTTTCTTATAGTCTGCGATGTACTGTGAATAGGTCTTAACGCCCTTGCACATAAATGCCTCAAGAAGAGGAACGATTGCACTTTCGTAACCGTTTGTGCCGAATGCGCCGAGTTTCCAGTTGTTGATGATTGCGTTGAGGTCAACTGTGAGAGTTGAGTTCTCGTTGCTCATCTTGCTGTCGATTGTTGCTGTGAGAACGCCGCCTGCCATCTTGAGATATACGGTGCAGCCTGCGTTGCTGTCGGAAGCAATATCGAATGAAGTGTTTACATTGAGTCCCTTAATGATTGCATCAATGTCAATGCTGTCACCGAGTGCCTTGCCGTCTGCAAGGAATACTGTGAGAAGGTCGTTAAGAGGACGAAGAACTGCTGCCAAGCCGTTGATGAAGCCCTTTTGAGCATTAGCCGAGCCGTCCTTGAAGCCCCAGTTTACATTCTTAACATTGCTCCAGCTGCCTGCATTTCTGATTGTGCTTGCTGCCGAGGAGAATGTCTCACCGTATGAACTGTCTGTGAGGAGTGAAGCAACAGCGCTTGTTGAGAAGAGCTTGCCTGTTATGTCCTCAATACCGTTTTCCTTACCTACTTTCTCGATAGCACCGTAGATGCCTGTTGCCATAGAAGTAAGGAGTTTGTTTGTGTAAAGGTTGTCGTTTACGAGAGCATCAAGCGACTTGATGTTTGTAACACCGAGTGAGTTAAGAAGCGGGAAGATATTCTTTACGATTTCATCTAAGCTCTTAACAGCCTTCTGTGCCTCGGAAGAGGTGATGTTCTTAGGATAAACGAATGTGTTTGTAATCTTACCTGCGTACTGCTTGAATGTCCAGTAAACTTCGGTAGGACTTGAAATGCTGAGTACATTTTTAAGTACCGTGAAGAGTTGGTCTGCATCCAGCTTTGAAAGGATTGCGCCGATTTCCGGAGCAAGACCGTTTACTGCGCCCATTACTGTCTCGGACTGAAGAACTGTCTTTGCAAGGTAGTTATAAACAAGTACGAGTACCTCGCCTGCCGACTTGGCATTTGAAAGAGCCTTCCAGTCGATTGACTTAAGGTTGAGCATTGCGCCGAGTGTTTTGTTGCCAACTTTGATTGAACCGATGAGGTTGATGAATATATCCTTGTCAGGCATATCAACCTTAACGGGATAGAATGTAATCTTGCTCTTGAGATACTTTGCAAGTGACGGAGCACTGAGAGTATCGGAGATTACCGTGAACAAACCGTTGAGGAGGTTGTTTACCGGATTGATAGCACCGTTGACGATGTTCTTAATTTCGCTGTCGTTAAGAAGGTCGCCGAGTGAAGCAACTACATTAAGCAGGAATGTTGCCGGAGCGTCATAGAACTGCTCGAAAATGTTTGCAAGCGGAGCACCGATGCCCTTGATGAGCTGCTCGGCAGGAGTCATGTCGGCAAATTGTGCCGGAGTTAAAACTCCCGATGCACCTGTCTTGTCGGCGATTGTCGAAAGTACAGGGTAGAAGAGTTCCGAGTAGTAGTTACCGTTCTTGTTTGAATCTGCGTACGAATAAGTAAGTACGGCAGAAAGGATTGCGGCGATACCGCTCATTGATTGACCGAGTGCCGAGTAGAACTGGTCTTTGTTGCCTGTGCTTACGCCGAAGTTTACATTGCCTACTTCTGACCAGGACTTCTTACCCTTGAGGTCGTTTGCAGCCTTCTTGTAGCCGCTGTCCATACGAAGTGCTACGGAGTCGGGTGAGATAATACCTGTGATTGCACCTGCAATTACTCTGTTTTCATCCTTATTAGCCAAAGGCGCTTTGTCCATATCGTAGAATACATAGTCAACGATATTTTCAAGAAGCGTATATGTCTTTTTAACGATGTTATTGAGATTGCTGTTTGAGTAAACCTCTTTGTTTACCTTACCGCTCTGCGGCTCGGTTTCGTATACCTTGAGGTATTCGTCAAGTAAGCTGATAAGTTTGTTAGTGTTATCCTTGCCAATGTATTTTGATACTGCCGAAAGAGCACCTGCAAGAACACCGCTGTTAGAATCAATAGTGAATCCGTTGAGTTTAGTATTTTCAAGGAGAGAATTAAGAACTTCGTCAAGCTTTTCTACGAGCTCATCGGCTGCTTTAACTGTCTGGCTTGATGCCTTAGCGGCTCTTGACGAAGCCACTGCGGACTGAAGCGAGATTGAGTTGTCTGCTGCCGAAGCACTCTGATTTGAAGTTGTGCTTGCGTTGTTTCCGCCTACGATTAATCCTTGGATAAGAGGAACGAGTCCCTTGTATGTGTCGCCGTCCTTATAGCTGATGTTGGAAATAAGGAACAATGCACTTTTTGTTGTTAATCCGACAAAGCCGGTCTTTGTATTCTTTTCGAGTGTGAACGAAGCGTCATCTTCTCTTGTTAAATCGAAGAAGCCGTTGAGCACATCGGTAAGAATACTCTTTTCACCGAAACCGCCGAGTGCATTAAGCAATCCGGTTACGAGTGAAAGGTTGTTTGTAATATCGTTATCTGTTGTGAGAATGTCGTTTACAAGGTCAAGCGAACCGTTGAGCCAGTTGCCGATTACTGTGTCGATAAGACAAGTAAGAACGCCTGCCGGGTTCTTGTTTACGGCATAACTCTTGAGTTCCTGAACGCCGTTGTTAACTACCTGCGTTACCTTGCCGTCTTTGAAGGTCTTCTCTACATCTGTGTAGTTGAGCTTGCCGTCATAAAGAGCGGTCCAGTCGGAGGAAGCGTCGGCCTTAGCCAAAATCTTCTTGCCGAGTGAATCGAAGAGGTAAGGAAGTGCAACGCTGATGTTGTTAAGACCTCTTTGAATTATTGCACTGTCTGCATCTACATCGCCGGGCTTAGTATACTTGTAAATATTCTTTGTCTTTTCGATGGTTTCGTTAGTTGCGTCGAGAGCAAGAGGAATAATGCTGAAGATTAATTCCTTGATACCTGCTTTGAGGTTAGGATCAAGTTTCTTGTCAGCGGCAGAATCCTTGTCGATGTTGTCAAGCACATCTGAAAGATTAAGCTCGGTGAGCCACTTATCTGCTGCATAAACGCCTGTTAACATAAGAACAGATGAATCAAATTCCGAAGCAACAGGTTTTTGAGTTTTCTCATCCGTTTTGAGCGTGATTTTGTTGTCACTTGCCCATTCGCCGTATGTAGGAACAATCTTGTGAGCTTCGTCGTATCCGCCGTTTTTGTCAAGTAATGTCAAAACAGCAGGAAGAATTGTGTTAAGGTCGAAACTGAACGTTGTCATACCGATCTTAAGATTATCGTTGCTGTTGATAGTCTTATTGTCGTCATAGAGGAACCAGCCGAGGTTCTTGGGCAGGAAGTCGAATGCACCGTATTTTGCATCCTCTTTGCCGGAAAGAAGAATCGGGAGTGCAACCTCGTCAAGAACAACCGTAAGAACGGGAATGAGATTGAAGATTGTCTCAACCGGAGCTTTATAAAGCTGGAGCCAAAGGTCATTGAGAACGCCCTTGCCGTCTTCGGTATAAAGTTTAACGCCCTCGGTTTCAAGAAGTTCGTCGAGAATCTTGGATACCGTGTTTCCTAAAGCCGCCGGATTATTTGAGTCCGGCATCAAGTAGGTTTTGAGGAGGTCATTAATCTTTGTGTTTACTGCATTAATGACATATTTCTCCGGAATCGGATATTTTGAATAATCGTAAGCTACCTGTGAAACTGCCGGTTTGATGGCTGTTTCGTACTTGATTACTTCGTTGTAGTCAAAGATAGGTCTTGATGCATAGTTTGCACTGAGGATTGCGTTACCGGAATTGATAACCTTTGAGGTAAGTAAACCTGAGCAGGTCTCGTTGTATGTTTTGAGGAGACTGCCCGGTGTGCCGCCGTTTCTTGCGGCTGTCTGAGCCTTAAGGTTTGAGTTGAACAGCGGAACATAATCCCAAGCTGTTTTAACGCCTGCACAGAGTGCGTTGTTGAGAAGTGAGAATTCGTTGTGGTTTGTATCTGCATTGTACAGCCAGTTCAAATACTGAATCTTGTAACTGTTAAGAGTACAGGAACCGCTGTTAATGTAGGCGTAAAGAAGTTCAAACTGACCGTCCTTTGCATTTTCGCCGAGTTCCTTGAGGTCTGCGTCGTTGAACTTGATTTCGTTTACAGCCTTTTGTGCAGCCTCAACCGAACCGTATTCGGAAGAAAGTGCAAGGTTTGCCATATTAATTGCTTCAAATGATGAAGAACCGAAGTCATCCCAGTTCATCTGGTTGCCGTCGAGTGAAAGGTCAACCGTACCTGCTGCATCAAAGAGGCAGGTGTAAATCATCTTTGCATAGTAATATGCCTTTTTGCTTTCTCTGTCTGCATCGTCCGGAGCATATGTTGCAAGTCTCTTGCCGAGAACGGTGTCGTAATTAGCAAGAGTGATGTCCTCAACATCTCCGCCGAGCATCTTTGTGGTAATCGGCTTGCCGCCTGCTTCTGCTTGCTTAAGATAGATAAGCGCATTACCGAATGAAAGCGCAAGTGATGCTTCACCGGAGTCTTTAGAGTTGTAGATAATACCTTTAAAGTTTGCGTAGTAATAAATCAAAGCCTCAGCCGGATTTGAAACCCTTGTGCTGTCACCGATTGATTCAAAGAACTTGTTTGCGGCTGTAACACCGTCGGTGAAAACGCTTTCGTTCAAATCTTTGATGGCGGTACCGTTTTCTTCATCTTCGTAAACATAGGTGATGTTGCCGTCTTTGTCTTTGTCATAGCCGACTTTGATTGAGCCGATGGAATCTGCTGTCGGGCCGTTATAGAAAGAATCGCTTACAGGGTATGTAGGATCCCATTCTTCGCCGCCCTCTGTGTTCAGCAAGGATTGATAAGCGGCGGTTGTTTTGACAGAAGTAGAATCATAGCCTCTCTCTGCTGCTGCACAAACTGCGAGAAGAGCATCGAGCTTTTTGAGGGTATCCTCGCAATAATTTGCAAGTTCCGTATCGCTGCTGCCCTTATTGTTTTCACAGAAATTGTAGAGATCGTAGAAACTCATGTCCTGTGCGCCGTTGCCGTTGAGGTATGAGAAGTATCTGATGTACTTGTCATTCCACTGCGAGCCTGAAATGCCGGTCTTGTCTGAGTGGTTAAGAATGAAATTCTTTACTGTTTCATCCGTAACCTTGGAACTCGAAAGAAGCGACATTAGCTTAGGACTTGCCTTTGAAACTACTGTCTGGAGGTCGGCGTTTTTGATATCGTCCTCGGACATACCGAGAAGCTCGCCGATGGTTTTTTTCGAGCCTTCATTTTCAACTTCGATTCCGAGAATTGTCGGAACAAGTTGGTCAATGAGACTCTGAATTGATTTGTACGCATCTTCTGCGTCGGTTGTGTTGTTCCAGTAGCCGGTTGACTGACTGCTTCCGTCGGCAGCGAAAGCTGTAAAGCCTACCGAGCAAGAGGTAACAACCATTACTACAGCTAAAATGAAGCTGAGTAATTTTTTGCTCGTTCTTTTCATAATCATCTCTCCTTTTCTTTAATGATTAACAGAGCCGAAACTCTGTCTGGCTGCGGGATAAGAATTTACGCCTAAGAACATATTTAATTTTTGGGCGCATTTGTCCCACAAAAGAACAAAGTACAAATTATTTATATCAAAATTAATTAATATTGTCAATAACTTTTTAATATATTTAACGATAATAAATTACATTATATATGCGAATGGCATTTTTCAGTATTCAAAATGTAGTGGTTGAACATAAAAATTTGCCTTAAAATGCCCATATTTTGATTAAAAAATGTCCATAATTTTTTATACAAAATTCCGCAAAATGTATGAAATTTATTTACCTATTTGTAAAAATTTTTTGAACAAATTATTAACTTTGATTAAATGATACACCAAATCGTTAAAAAAAATCAACAGGTTTTGTTAAAAAAATATTCATAGTTAATTAAAATTCAGGAAACATTTTTGCATTCTGAGATGTTTTGTACAAAAGTCCTACATATAATGTATATTCTGATTTATATATTGTTAATATTTAATATAAAATCTTGACAATTTATTCATAATATGATTAAATGATAATGCGTGAAGTATTCCGTTGTAACGAATATTATCCTGTCGGGCGATATACCCCTCTTTCTGTCGTGAAGAATTACGGCTTGGTCAGAGAAGGCGACAGACGGATGATCGGCGGACTACTATCGTAATCATTTATGGAGGAAATTTAAGAAAGTGAAAAAATCTAAAACTTTTGCACGCAAAGTGATTGCAATTGTTCTTTCTGTAATGATGCTCGCTTCATCATTTACAGGTGTTCTCACTGTTTTCGCTAAGTCAACAGATGACGGACACGATTCTAACCTTGCCGCTAACTTTATGGCTTGGGCAGAAACTACGGACAATCAGACTTGTGAAGCACTTTTAGACTATGTTGATGATGTTCTCCAGAAGGCTAATATAGCACCTCTCAGTGTAAATATGGACTACGTTGTTGTAAAGATTCAGCTTAACGGCTATATCGACAGCGTGGACGGTTTGCTTGACTTGTGTACTCAGATTAATAACCTGCTTAACAGCTATAAAGGCCTTGTTGGCGGCGATGTCGCAAATATCGACCTCAGCCCGTTATCATCAGATAACCTTAAGTCAACCAATAAGGGTAACGGCGTTATCTCTAAGTGTAACAGATCTTTCCGTTCCGAAATGGACGCAAAAGACATTGTAATGGCTTTGGCAAAAACAATCTATTATAACACTAACGACCTTACAGCAAGCGGACATTCAAACAAGAATGTTATCGGTAACTTCCTTAAGGGTAGCCTTAATCTCGGTATCGTAAACAGTGCCGTAGATGTATACGGAATCATCGGTAACCTCCTCGGTATGTGGAGTGGCTATCAGTCAAATCTTGTTTATAACCTTGTTGCTAAAATTATTTTTGATAACACAAACTGGTTTACAGAAGACGAAATTAAGTCATTCGAGAAGAGTCTCGGTAATCCCAAATATAAGGACGACGCTTCCGTAACGGCAAAGACTTGGAACTACGATGTTCAGCTTTTCGATAAGCTTTCAAATGAGTTCGTAAATAAGATTTCCGTTAATATGACTTACGCTCTTGAAAAACAGGATGACGGTACTTTTGCAGTAACCGATTCGTCCGAATCCCGTTATAAGAGAATCAAAGCTTGGCTCGATAAAAACGGTAAGAGCGAAACAGAAGAAACTATCAAACAGGCATCCGAGGCTCTCGGTTATGACCCGAACCTCAGGTATGACCAGGGCGAAGGCTGGATTTACATATTCAGATACGGTGACGAAAAACTTCAAATCAGCAATGACAGCACAATATACGAACTTCTTGATCAGGCATTAAAACTTGCTTGGAAGTCAACTCTTAAGCCGACTCTTGCAACCATGCGTGTTAATAACGATATGGATTGGTACGAGGGTCACGGCGGAAACTTTGATAATGTATATTATTATTGGCTCGTTGAAAAGAATATGGTTGACAAAACAACATGGGAAAACAACTACACTCCCGAAAAGTTCAACGCATTCTGCGAGGCTAAGTATAAGGAATACGGTTGCTCAACTGCTTCCGAGATGTATGAGAAGGTTAAGGCTACATTCGACTACGACAGAAATGTAGTAGACAATCCTAAGTATAACTGGAGAGATGTAGACGAGAACAACGGTTATTATACCTCTACGGGCAGCAAGGAGAGCATCCTCTTCGGTAAGCTTCGTTACAGCCCTCTCGCAGATAAGGTATTCGGCATGCAGACCGGTCCTATTAACCTTTATATTATGCAGACCGGCGCAACAAACCTTGAAAACTTCATCGACAGCTATCTTAACGATCTCGGCAAAGAAAACAGAACATATAAGAACATTCTTTATGCAGGCAACGACCTTCTCGCTGCTGCTGTTAAGGACTTCTTCCCGAACTCCGAGCACATCGGTCTCGGCGACGGTAACAATAATGTTACTGCAAGCCTTGAGCGTCCTGAGATGACTCTTACAAACGGTTCGTCCGATGTTAAGGTTATTGCTCAGACTCTTGTATCAAATGCTTGCAAACTCTTTGAGTACGGTATGAATGCAGCTGATGAAAACCTTTTGAACGGCTTCTATCATAATAAAGGTATTACAGACAAGATGAGCTCAAGCCATCTTACAGAATCAAACTTTGAAGAGGCTGTGATTCCTCTTGCTGTTTCCTGCATTACAGTAATCGCAGACGCAAGAGCAATTCATACAGACGATTGGGACAGAGCAAAGGACGCTGAGGGCGTTGCTTTCCTCGCTCTCAGAGAGTACCTTTCAAATGTACTTCCTGCAAAGGATTATGACCAACTCGTATCATCTACCGGTGACCTTAAGGCAACCGTAGACGTTAACGGCGACGGCAATGCCGATCTTTATACGGATGTTATTCTTCCGATGGCTCGTGACGCAGTAGGCTATCTTTTGAACTCTGTTGTTCCTTGCCGTGATAAGAGCGGAGCTGTTTGGGATGTTTATAAGTCTGATCCTGCTAAGGACAAGACTACATTGTTCGACATTCTTAATTCTGTAGTTTGCTACTATGCATCCGCAGATGAGTTTAACGAGCCTGATTGGAACACAACCGCAACTAAGACTCACGGTAAGGCAGTTGCTGCACTTCTCGGTGTAGTTGCTACTGACGGAAGCGGTAAGTGCGCAGTTACTAAGGACAATGATCTTTGGAAGAATATCGATGCTATCGCTAACTCACTCTGGCCGACACTCAGCGTTCTCTTCAATGGAACATATGATAAAGGCATCACAACTAATGCACTCGGCAAACAGATGGGTACACTTAATTCCGAAGAACTTGTATATAACAGAATTGTTAAGTCACTTCTTAACATCGGCGATACACACAGTGACACAGGTCTCCAGGGTATCTCCACAATTCTTTGGCAGTCAATTACATGCTTCTCTGCTGAGCCTCTTATGAACAAGAGCGTTGACACTCTCGTTTATGATGATGTTCTTTGCTCACTCGTAAACAGCATCTTCGCAAGAAGAGCTTCGGGACAGTATTATTCAAAGGTTCTTCCTACATCTTCGGATATGGCTACAACCACTCCGTTTGATAAACTTGTAAGCACTGACATTCTTGCTAAGTGGAAAGGTGACAGTAAGGACAATCAAAACCAGGAAAACGGCGTAATCGGTATCTTCCTTGCTAACCTTTACGCATTCCTCGGCGGCGACTCAGAACTCACAGGCACCGCAAAGACAAATGTCGGAAACGGCACATGGCAGGGTATGATGTTCCTTGTTCAGGCAGTAGGCTCTCTCATTGACGGCTTCCTTCCTCAACTTGGTGAGCATGAATTCAACGCTGCTACAGTATCAGTAAACGACGCTTCAAGATCAGGCGTATCTTCGGCTTCAAAGATTACAGATACTTATGTTACTATTAAGAATAACGCAGTAGGTCTTAACAGATTCTATAAGGACGCAAGCGGTAAAATTGTTCAGGATGACAGATACTTTATCGACGTTAAGAGCGTTACATCATCAGGTAACCTTAGTATTGCGTTTGATAGTCTTCCTAAAGATGCTGTAATCGCTCCCGAGAAGTCTCTTAAACTCGGCGTTTCCGGTAACGCACCGGCAGGCGGTGACGCTACTGCAACAATCACCGTAAAATATGATGTATATGTAGGTACAAGTTCCGATAAGAAGAAGAAACTTCTTTATTCAGATCAGGAAGCTCAGACCTTCTTCACTCTTTCAACAGACAGAAGCTGGTTTAACGGACTTGACTCATCTACAACAAATTCAACTTATTCTCTTAATGATACTAATACAGCCCAAAATTCAACCTTTAATACAACATTTAGATATTACAATAATATAGTGCTTTCAAATAGCGAGCCTGCACAAATTAACAAGCTCGGTATGTATGGCGCAGATGCTGTACGAGGTATGTTTGCCGCAGTATTAGATACCAGCAATAAAAATAAGCCATATGCAATTGTTGCTACCGATTCTAAGACCGGTGATCTCTTGAATCTTGAAAAGTATGACTATCAGGTAGAGGGTCAGGCAAGAGACTACGGTGAAGCTGTACAAATCGCTGACGGCATTAATGCTCATAAGGGTTATACAAAGTCAGAACTTTATGCAATCTTTAAGAGTAAGGGTTATGTAACAGATTGGGATGAAAATGGCGAGCCTAAGTCATTCAAGACTCCTGTTACCACATACACTCATGTGGCTCTCAGCCATGATGATGTTGTAAAGTCCGGTCTTGCATTGCAGATGCCTCAGAATGATGACGGCACATACGAAAACACAGTCTTCGATTACAATATCGTAACCAAAGGTTGTGCAACTGCAGCAACTCCTACAGACAACATTTACTTCCTTGGCAATATCGATTCTACAAATTCTGCTCCGAGATGGTTGTTTAACTACAATAACGGTTCTATTAATGCCGGTGACTATGATATGCTCATCTATGGCTACGGAACTGTAAAAGGTAGAGAAAGAGTATCTAAAATCGGTACTACTCATATGACCATTGCTAACACTTCAGGTGCAGAGTCTCTTTCAAAGGCATATCAGAACTATCAGAACGAAATGGCTCCTTATCAGCAGTCAGACTATAAGAAGAGCGGCGACAATGACCCGTATGCAGAGCTTCAGTCAGCATTTAAGACTGCTCTTGCAGGTATTTCTACTCCTGTAACAAAACAGAACGCCGATTCGTTCGTATCAAAGACAATGGTTGCAGCTAAGAAGGAGAAGACAACTTCTGCTTCAGGCGATAAGGCTTACAAGCCTGCAACAAGCGTTCCGGATGCTGTAGGTGCTCATAAGGGTACAAACGGCTATTACTACATCGACGAAGCTTGCACAATTCCTGTTTACTCGAATGTTGCGCTTACAGATAATGATGTAAAGAACGGCAAGGATGCCGTAGGTGCTGCTGTTGTTAAGCAGGGCGATACATATTATTATGCTAACGACTATGCTTACAAGTATGCATGGGATACAACAACATATGATTATCCTTACTACGGTGTAACTAACGAAAAGGATACCTATGACGAAAAGACCACCGGTACTGACGCACAAGGCAATCCTATTGAAACAGTAGTAACAAAGAATTACTACAATAAGACTCCTCACACCTACGTTGCAGAAAACGGCAGAGGAGTTCCGTCATCAAGTGATTGGGCATACACCTATGCACAAATTGAGACTATCACAAAACCAAACGATAAGGCTACTAAGACAGATTTCCGTGGCTACTATGCAAAGCTTGAGGATAACCTCAGATACAATGTAGAGAACGCTAAGAAAAATGTTGATACAAGCCTTCTTCAAGAAAAGATTGTTGACGGTATTATCAATGACCGTAAGGGCAAGAACAGCGAAGACTATGCAGATGTAGCAGCTTATGAGAAGATGGTACAGATTGCAAGAAAGGGCGAAAAACTTGCTACCGTAACCGGACAGGATAAAGACGGCAACAACACTTACACAACAACAGCTTCCTCATTGGAAATCAAAGAAGCTAACCGTTTGTACCTTAAGTATAAGGGATTCGTAACAGACCGTGCTTATGAGGGTCAGAAGATTGAAGCAGAAATCAAGCATCTTACAGGTCTTGATAAGAACCAGATTACTGTTTCCGCTATCGATGACACAACAAGAAAAGCTACTGTTACATTCTCCGCTACTCCTACACTCGCTAAGGGCGCTGTAGAGAACGGTACACTTGTTAACAACGGTGAAGTTAAGTATTCGGACAAAACCTGGAACGAATTTGTTTATTGTCTTGCAAAGGCTGTTAAGACAGCTCAGGAGGCTAAGACAGGTAACCATATGAATACTTACGTTGCAAAGAAAGAGCTTGTTCTCGCAGAGAATGCACTTGCTCTTCCTGAAGATGCAATTTGGTACACAGTATCCGGTACAGTTTATGAAGCAGTTGACGGAACAGGTACAACCGGTTCTACAGCACTTGCAGGCGTTGGTGTATATGTAAACGGCTCTAAGGTTGCTACTACTGCTGCTGACGGTACATTCACAGCTAGAGTTGCTGTCGGCACAACCGCTAAGGTTGAGTTCAAGGGCACCAATGTTGTTACCAGAACCCTTACATTCACAGAGGCAACCGAAGGCGCAAATGTCGGTGTTGTTGCTGTTGATTATAACGGTAACGGTAAGATTGATGCTGTTGATGCTGCGTTCACCGCTAAGAAGGGACTTAATGGCTTGTCTGCTGACCAGTTCAAGCAACTACTTAAGACAGGCGTAAATTACAAAGCTTCTCTTTAAGTAATATTAATCGGTTATATACAGTATATATAATATATAATCTTTTAGATTAATTACTAATTAAATTTTCTGCTGAATCTTTACGATTTAGTCTCCTCGGTTCCTCGTGGGACCCCCTGCGGGGAACCGATATAAAAAGAACTTTGGGGGTTTTTCGATGAAAAACACAATTAAAAGGTTCTTAACTACCCCATTCGTTTGTTTAATTTTGATAATCTCTATGTTTGCACTTCCTATGAGTGCAAATGCCGAGGCAGGAACCCTCGGCACAGAAACACCCGAGTTGTCCTGTAACTTTTATGACACGACAGGTAAGGCAGTTGACGGCAACAGACTTCAAGCCGACAACACCTACACCGTTGATGTTGTACTTTCGGGCATGAAGGCTGTTTCTGTAGTTGAGTTAACAGCATCTTATGACACCTCAAAAATCTCATCGCTTTACATTAAGTCGACTTATGCCGACAAAAACAGCGATAAGATGAAAAAAGGCGGTCAAAAGGTCGAAAACGGAGAGATTCTTGTTTTCCAAGTTGCTGAAAGTAGCGATCCATCTGTTGTCGATTGTGTCGACATCGATTCAAATGGGACTGTAATGGTCTCACTTTCTGTTACAGTCGCTTCCTCTTGCGATTTTGCAGATGTGTTCGCATTTTCAAAGGACCCGGACTTTTGCTTCATAGAAGCATCGTTCTTAGACGGCTATGAGGAGTGTTATGTTCTTGATACGAGCGTTACCACTCAGTACAAGACTTATCCTATGACAGCCGATGTTTCACCATATTATGTGGTTACCGAATTTGATGTAAACGGCGTTTTGTCTGTTGCAACCGATTTAACCGGTAAGGAATCAACCGCACCGGCTTCGGGAATTACCGCAACGCTTAAAAACGGCGATACAGTAGTTGCTACGGCTACCACAGGAGCAGACGGTTCCTATAAATTCGCTGATGTTACCGCAGGCGAATATACTGTCACATTCAGTGGAAAATCCACGATTGACAGAACTGTTACACTTACAGTCTCTTCGGATAAAGCAAATTATGACCAGATTGCACTTGACAACATAGGTGTTTGCGTGGTAGACTTTAATAAGGATACCAGAATAAATACAACCGATGTTGCCTTGTTCTCAAAGGCTAAGCCCGATCTTAATCACGACGGCACCTTTGACGAGTCCGATGTTGCTATATTTAAGACTTTCCTTAATAAGACTGTTAATTATACTCAACTGACTTTATAAAATACGGAGGAAACTATTAAATGAAAAAATCATTTAGCAAAACAATAGCAGTCCTCTTGGCAGTATTAATGGTTGTATGTTCATTACCTATGACGGTTTTCGCAGCAGGTGAGAGCCGCTCTAATGTTCAACTTCAGTTTGGTACGTATTTTGCTTCCGGAGCAGGTACACATCAAACCTATGTTGATGAAAACTATTCAGGCTTTGATGAATCAGGTCTGAATACTGCTAAATTGGATTACGATAAAGCAACCGGTACTATTACCGAAGCTTCATCAGGTCATACTTATGGCGTTGGCGACTTCTTTACAGTATCCGTATTGCTTGAGAATACTTCTTCTCTTGCCGCTACTCAGGTAGGAATTAAGTATTCCGATAATATTGTTCCTGCTGCTGTCGGTGCCAATGACGATGGATATGAAGCTCTTGTTGAAGCAACAAAAGTCACTTCGCCTAAAGAAGGCTTTGCTCCTAACGAAGCAATCACCGGCCAGAGCGGAAACGCTATTTATAACTCTGCATCTACAGTAGGTGAAATTTCCTACATTGATGCCGATAAAAAGACCATGTGGGCTAACTTCGCAGTACAGGACGGCAAAGACGCTGTTAACCTTACTGCACCTAAGACAGTTGGCGTAAACACATTCACAAAAACAGCTGTACTCGCTACATTCGGCTTTAAGATTGTAGGCGCAGGTGCAGTAACTTTCTCACTTGCAGATTCTAAGGATGCTGATTCTGCATACTATCTCGAAACTATCGCTAACGGCGGTAAGGTAGAGGAGTATAAGACTTATACTGCTACTTCATACAGCGGAAGCACATCATTAGACTTCATGGGCAAGAACGAAAACATCGCTTCTACAAAGTACACTGTTAAGTTTGTAGGTGCAAACGGTGCTGTAATTTCTGAGGCTGAATATGAAGAGGGCGCAACAGTAACTGTTCCTGACCTTCCGAAGGCTGAGAAGATCAGCGATACTCAGCATAATACTTATGCTTGGGATACAGAGCCTGCTTTGACAGCAACAGCTAACGCTACTTATACCGCAGTTGCTACTGCAGAGAATCATAAGTGGAACGCAGGCGAGAAGCAGGACGACGGCTCAACTCTCTACACATGTACAGTCTGCGGCGCAACTAAGTCCGAAACCGGTCATGTTCACAGCTATACTTGGAAGTATAATGGCGATGCTTATTATAAAACAAAGAATGATAGAAAAGACGGTACTATGACAGGTACATGTTCTTGTGGCGATACAGTTACTAAGACTGTACCGGGAACATCATTGCTTAGAGCAAATAGCTATTCGCTTATTCTTGATAATTCACTTACTATTAACTTTAAGATTACCAAGGCTAATGTATCAAGCTTCAATAATATTGTTGTTAAAGCAAATACTAAATTTGGACCACAACAGGTATTTGAATCTCCTACTAAGGATGACGGCGTAACATACCAGTATGCAATCGGTTTACCTCCTCAGTATGTAAAGGATGATATTGAACTTGTTGCGTATAGCACATATGAAGGCGTTGAAGTTTGGGGACCAACATATGGTAGATCAGTATTAACATATGTAAACGCTCAGTTTAACAATGCTAACGTCACAGGCGATAACGCTTCAAATAAGAATAAAGCATTTAGAACGATGCTTGTAAATATTCTTAATTATGCAACGGCAGCACAAAAGAAGATTAACTACGATACTGCTAATCTTGCTAATGCAGGCTTGACCGAAGCACAAAAGGCTTGGGCATCGCCTGATATTCAATCATTTAACAATGTTAAGAATTATGATGCAGTAACCATTGATAATCCGACTGCACGTTTTGCAGCAGGTGGTCTTAAGCTTGAGGACGCAGTTGTTCCTAGAATGACATTTGCTCTTAAAGAAGGCGCAGTTGACATTAAAGACATTACACTTGAAGCAACAGTTGGTGGCAAAACATTCACTTATACTCAAGCTGATAATCCGGAAGCATTCCAGTTCTATAGAAGGGCAAATGGTAAGCTTGGCACTGAAGATAGATATTATTTCTATTTCACTGATATTCTTGCTAACCAAATGAGTGAAACAATCTCTTTCCAAATCAAGGTTAATGGTAAGGCTGTAAGTAATGTATGTACATATAGTGTTGAATCTTATGTAAATCAGTCATATCCGACAGCTAATGAAATAGACAAGAATTTGTATATGACAATGATGCAGTATGGTACATCTGCAGTTGCCTACGGTAGGGCTTAAAGCTAAATATATCACATTCTGTTAATGAGAGTGATATTGCAATATTAAAAAAGATTGGGGGTGAAATTAAATGAAATACACAAAGCCAGTAGCAGAACTCCAGAAGTTCGAATCAGCTGATGTTGTTACAACATCTGTAATTGAAACTCCAGACGTTGAATAATGTACTTAAGGATTGGGATTGGGGTGTTCTCCAATCCCTTTTCTTTTATCAAAAACAAAGAAGGATTGTTATGAACAGTAAATTAAGTTGTATTAGGTTATTGAATACTATTCTTGAGCATAATTATATTCCGCGTTTTAGTCTTACAGATCACCAACGAGTCCAACTGCTAAAATATCATTATAAACTTAAAACAGGAAGAAATCTAAACATGAAAGATCCAAAGAGATTTTCAGAGAAAATCATTTGGTATATGAATTATTTTGATAGTCCGGAATTGGCAGATATACTATGTAAGATTAAATTTAAGAATTATGTTAAGGAAAAGTTGGGAAATGGCTATACGGCAAAGTTATATGCAGTGTGGGACGATATTGATGATATAAATTTTGACAATCTGCCAAATAGTTTTGTTTTGAAATCTAATTGTAGCTCTTTTGGAAATAATATAATTTTTATTGATAATAAAGAAAATGTTGACATTGAGCAAATCAAAAAAGAAGTTTTGCCATTTTTAGATTTCAAAAACACTGCTGTTAATGCATTTCCTAGAGGATATTATAAGGTGACTCCTAAAATCTTTGCTGAAGAGATTATTGGCGATGCACATAATCAACCTGTCGATTATAAGATCTTTTGTTTTGACGGCGTACCAACATATGCCTATTCTGCATTTGAACATTTTAGCGATGGCAAAGCTCAAAGTTCAAAAATAGCATTTTATGATATGGAATGGAACCAACTGCCTGTTAAATATAAACAATCTGAAACAATTTCGGTGCCTGTACCAAAACATTTTGAAGAAATGAAAAAAATATCATCTGTTTTGTCAAAGGGATTTCCTTTTGTAAGAATAGATTTTTATGAAACAGACAATAAAGTTTATGTGGGTGAAATGACGTTTTATTCCGGAGGGTTTTCTAATTCATTTACTCCGGATGCTTTCGATTTTGAATTAGGCTCAAAATTTGTGTTACCACCAAAACAAAAATTTAAGAGAATTAAGAGAAAAGATTTAATCGGTAAATAAGAAACAGCCTCACCGTCAAATTAACTTGACGATGAGGCTGTTTCCTGTCTATATTACTTTTTTTTCGGATCGTATGTCCAAACGGAATATCTAACCGGATAGTAGCTATATGCGAGAGGACCTTTTTTGAAGAGGATTTCTTGCTTATGCATAGTCCATTGCGGGTCGTCTTTAACATATTTAGCCATATAGTTATCAACATACAAGATAACGGTGACCGGGTGAGTGATGCCTTTCTTGAGCTTATTCAAAAACTCAACATACATTTCTTCGAGGAATGGTCTGCAAAGCATAATGACGGTATATTCGTCATAATTTTGCTTGAATGCATCTCCTGCATAAATTGTAATGTTGTCGTATCTTTTTGCCCAATCTTCAGCGTACGCCGCAACATCGGGATTAAGTTCTATTCCATAAAGCTGTCCCGGGAATTTTATTCTTTTCATTTCTGCCAGGATTCTGCCCTTGCCGCATCCTACATCAATGAACTTGTCGTCCTTGCTGAAGTTCATTCCCTTAAATACTTCGTCAAGCGCCCAATATCTTGCGGATTCGCTTCCGGTCGCCTGCAAAACTTTTCTGTCAACAGAGCCGACATACTTAGTAAGTGATTTTCCACAAATTTTCATATCTTTTGCCATATCAAAAGCAGTTGCAATTTGACCTGAAAGTTTCCTATAAAGATGGCCTGCTTTTGTTTTTGAGTACCATGAATTGTTGAATTCGTTAAATGTCATTTTATCACCTTAATAATATTCAGGCAACAAGGCTTGAGCGTTTGCTTGACCCTGTTGCCCGATTTATTTTATGTTATGTTTTATATCAGCCGTTTAGAATTTCAAAATTCTTTTTATTGCACTTATATAAATTCTTGAATACTTCAAAATTGCGGTCGTAGACTGCTTTATTTGCCTTGTTCGGATGATATGTAATCTTAGCCGGGATGAGCTTTTTAACATCGGTCATCGACGGAATCATACCTGTGCCGACTGCGATACAAGCCGCTGCGCCTACTGCACCGATATTCTGCGGTGAGTCAACAACTTCAACATCACGCTGAAGAATGTCTGAGAGAATCTGGCAGGTTGCAGCACCGAGCGCACCGCCGCCGCAAAAACGAACTGCATTTGATTTTTTATATTTAGCAACTTTTTGCTCTTGTCTTTCAAGCATCCATCTCATATGGAAGCAGACGCCCTCGACAACCGCTCTGATAAGTTCTGTTTTTCCTGTTTCAAGGTGAATGTTAAAGAACATACCTGCGGCGTTCGGGTCCTCAAACGGGCAACGGTTGCCGTGAAGCCACGGTGTAAACACAACGCCGTCTGCACCGGGATTTGCTCTTTCGATAACTTCCTCGAGATAATCGTAAAGGTTGAAACTTTCTTCCTCGAGGTCGTCTTTTTTGTGGCCGTACTTTTTAAGAAATACGCCGATTTCGTCAAGAGCAAGGTGATCCTTTACCCAGCCCACACATTTATTGGAGGTTTCGAGTTCGGCAAAATAGTTATATGTCTCGGGGTTTGCGCCGACGATTGCCGCCATCATTGCACCCGCATCAACAAGCTGTTCGGGAACAACTGTTCCTACCCAGCCCGATGTGCCCGAATAAATATGGGTGTCGCCGATTTCCGTTGCGCCTGCGCCGACGCCGATAAGAGAAGCGTCTCCGCCGCCGCCGTAAACAGCAGTACCCTCTGCCAGGCCGAGTTCCTTAGCCGCCTGAGCGGTAACTTCGCCGACCTTTTCCGTGCTGGCTTTGATTACAGGCATATGCTCGATATTAACGCCTACCATATCGCAAATCGGCTTGCACCATCCTTCGTGTCCCTTGCGGGTGTCATAAAGAAGTGTGCCGAATGCCGAGTCGTTTGTCATAACAAACTCGCCGCTGCAACGCAAAATCATATATTCTTTTACATCAAGCCACTTGTAAATTCTTTTGAAGTTCTCCGGCTCATGAGCCTCAACCCATTTGTACTTCCAAATCGGGTCCTTAACGGAAGAAGAAACGGCGCCCGTGTACTTAAGATATTTAAGCAGTTTTGTAACCTCCGCACCGGCTACCTGAACACCGTGGGCAATGCCCTTTTTGATTTCTTCTCTTGCTCTCTGGTCCATATATGTCATTGGACGGCGAATGCATTTGCCCTGTTTATCAACAAGTACAAGACCCTGCATTGCAGAGCAGAAACTGATACCCTCAATCTGCTCTTTTTTAATTTTCTTGCATTTCTTGAAAACTTCCTTGGTTGTTACGCACATAGCGTTCCACCATTCGTCTGCGTCTTGCTCGCTTCCGCCCTTTACGCCGGTTTCCTCATCGACATAAAGACCGTAGCCTTCGGTGGCAGACGCAAGGATTTTCATTTCCTTGTCGATTTCGATAAGGCAGGTTTTAATGCCCGTTGTACCGATATCATAGGTAATTACATATTTGCTCATATTTTCCTCCTAAAGACAGAACAATCTGTTTTATTTTTCAAATGTAAATGCCGACTCTATGAATTTGAGAAGTTGGCGAACGATTTGGTCCTCGTCCATCTCTTCTACATCGACACCCGTGTAGAGCTTAAATCTGCTTTTGTAATAGTCGCAGGTGTAGCTGAACTGAAGTGAGGTCAGCAGGTTATCAAGAAAGAATGCGAAAAGTCTCGGGTCCAAATCCTGTCGGACATCTCCGCTTTTGAGCGAATCGGTTATGCACTTAATGTACTTTCGTGCCGTATTTGCTTCGATTTCGCTCGCAAATTCGACAGCCTTTGCCGAGTCACGCTGAGAGGTTATCTCATTGTAAAGTTTTATATAGTTTTCGTTTTTGCTGCTCAGGCGGCAGATTGCCCTGATAAGGTGCTCCGCTTTGATAAGCAGTTTATCATTGCTTTTAAGAATGTCATCGATTGTTTTATCGAGAATGGACATTCCTCTTTGCAGGCAGGTGAAGAACAAGTCCTCTTTTGTGTTAAAATACTTATACATTAAACCGATGCTTATGCCCGCATTTTTTGCAATAACATTTATGTTTGCGTTTTCGTATCCTTTTGAGGCGAATTCCTCAATCCCTACCTCAAGTATTTTCTCTTTTCTTTCTTCCGAGGCTCTCTCAAAAGCCTCCTTGTATCGTTTCTCATTCATATCATTTTTTGATTTTTGTAGTCTTGCACAAAGCATAACGCTTTCGTTTGTGCAAATGAGCCAAAATCCCCTTCGGTGAGTATAAATTCACTAATGGTATAGTACCATTATTTTACCTATAATGCAACTAAAATAACTAAAATTTTAACGATTTCAAGTTGACAAATCGGTAAAATGTGATATACTTAAATTGCAAATAGTGTGAGCACTCGCTCACTAAATATAAAGTGAGTCGTCGCTCACTATAAAATCTAAGGAGGAATATATAATGGATACAAGATTCGCTATTACAGAGTATCCTAACGCTGCTGCTCTTACGGCAGAGCTTGATGCACTCATCAAAAAACCAATTTATTCAATCAACAGAGCTGCTCTTAAAGAGTATGAGGAGGAGTATTTCGAGAAGAAGTGCGCCAAGTCAAAGGAAATGATTACAGAGGCTAAGAATGTAATTCCGGGCGGCGTTCAGCACAATCTTGCGTTCAATTATCCTTTCCCAATCGTTATGACAAAGGCTAAGGGCAATAAACTTTACGATATCGACGGAAATGAATATTTCGACTTCCTTCAGGCAGGCGGTCCTACAATCATCGGCTCTAACGATGATGTAGTTAAGGAAAAGGTTAAGGAACTTCTTGACGATTGCGGTCCTTCAACAGGTTTGTTCCACCCTTATGAGTATAAACTCGCAAAGAAGATCAGCGAGTGCGTTCCCTCGGTAGAAATGTTCCGTATGCTCGGCTCAGGTACAGAGGCTTGTATGTGTGCTGTTCGTGTTGCTCGTCTTGCAACAGGTCATAAGAATATTATTAAGATGGGCGGTGCTTACCACGGTTGGTCAGACCAGCTAGCTTGGGGTATGCGTGTACCGGGTACTCTTAACCTTCAGTCACACGGCGTTCCTATGTTCGTATTTAAGCACACTCAGGAGTTCTTCCCTAATGACCTTAAGGATCTCGAGAAGAAACTCATCATCAATAAATTCCGTGGCGGTACAGCCGCAGTATTCATCGAACCGTGCGGACCCGAGTCGGCAACCCGTCCGGTAGATAAGGACTTCCCTAAGGGCGTTCAGGCTCTTTGCCGTAAGTATGGTGCTCTGCTTGTTTGTGACGAGGTTGTTACAGGCTTCCGTATCGGTATTTCCGGTGCACAGGGTTACTACGGTATCGATCCCGATATTACTATCTTTGGTAAGATTATCGCAGGCGGCTATCCGGGCGCAGGCGGAATCGGCGGCCACAGAGAAGTTATGAAGTATCTCGGCGCCGGTCTTGATAAGGCTGAGGGCAAGAAAATTCATAAGGCTATGTGCGGCGGCACAATGGCGGCTACACCTATTTCTTGCTGTGCAGGTTATACAGTAATTTGCGAAATCGAGAAGAGAAACGCTTGCCAGGTTGCAGGTCAGATGGCTGACAGACTTGTTAAGGGTATTAACGAGTCCATTAAGAAGTACGACCTTCCGTTCGTATGCTACAATGTGGGTTCTATCTGCCAGCTTCATACTGTTGCTACAATGCACTTCAGAATTAACTGGAAGAAGCCTTGGACTATTCCGTCGGTTCTTAAAGAAACAGGCATCCGCCAGACAGAGATGCAGTATATGGGTGCCGCTTATATGGCAGAGGGTCTTGTTACTCTTGCAGGCTCCCGTCTCTACACCTCAAGCGCTTATACCGAGGAAGACATCGACGAGTGCATTAAGAGATTCGATAAGGTACTCTCAAAGTGCGAGAAGATTGATTATTAATTAACGGCATAGAAAGGGCGGCTCAACAACCGCCCGTTTGTCGCTTATAAATCAGATATTAATTTAGGAAAATTAAAAGGGGAAAACTATGGCTTACGAAATTGAAGAAGCTAAAAGACTTGTTGTAAAAGCAGGAAAAAGGCTTGTTGAATCCGGACTCATTGCCCGCACATGGGGTAATGTTTCGGCTCGTATCAGCGATACACAGTTTGTTATTACTCCGTCGGGCAGATCATATGAGGATTTGACCGAGGACGAAATCGTAGTTGTAAATATTGCGGACTGCTCACATGAGGGCGACATTAAACCGTCCAGCGAAAAGGGAGTTCACGCAGCAGCTTACCGTCACCATCCTACTGTCAATTTTGTTATCCATACTCATCAGAGAGCGGCTACAATCGTTTCTATTACCGGTATGGATATTACAAATGTTTATAAGGAATACAGAGATGTTTTGGGCGATACCGTTCCTTGTGCAGATTATGCTATGTCAACTACCGATTCTCTTCGCAAGAAGGTCGAGATGTGCATTATGATGCACCCGAGTTGCCGTGCAATTAATCTTATGCACCACGGCGCACTTGTTATGGGTGACGATTACGACCACGCTTTTGCACTTGCGGAAAATCTTGAAAAGTGTTGCGAAAAGGTGCTCAAGGACAACTATCTTCGCCACTCATGGGCAAATAAATACTCTGATGAGGACAGAAGAAACTTCTACCTTGCAAAGCACGAGTCCGGCAAAATGCCTGAGCATATCTGCGACCTCGGCTCATCTGTAAGAAACGGCAATACCTTTACTCTTACCGTGGGCGGACAGAGCGTTGATGTTGATATGGAGACAGGTCTCGGTATTAACGGCATTGCTCCTAAGGTTGAGAAGATTCACAGAGCAATTTATAAGAATGACAATTGCTCTATGATTCAGCATCTTACAACTCCCGATGTTGTGGCTGTTTCGGCTTCAGGCGATAATATGACGCCTATGATTGATGACTTTGCACAAATCGTTGGTCTTGATGTTAAAAATTGTCCGTGGATTGACGGCGATACAGATGAATGCGCTAAGGAAATCGGCAAGTCTATTAGCGGCAGAAACGCTGTTCTTGTTGAGGGTAACGGTGCTTTGGTAACCGGTAATAATGAGGGCGATATGCAGGCTCTTGATATTATTATGGATAAGGGTTGTGCGGCAGTTATCGATTGCGATATATTCAACCGTGCGCACTATGTTCCAAAGGCAGAGTGCTTCCTTATGAGAACCGTATATCTTGCTAAGTATTCAAAGCAGATTAATAAATAATCAGCAAAAATATAATGGCGGCTTGGAGTGTTTCCGAGCCGCTTTTTCTTTTGCCGTATTATTTATATTTGTAACAATAAAATGTAAAGTTAAAGCACTGTCCGATTAGTCTGAACAGTGCTTTATGCTTTATCGTCTGTCTTAAATTAATCCGGATAGCCGTCAGGGTTTTGACTCTGCCATCTCCAAGAGTCCTCGCACATTTCCTCGATTCCTCTTTCGGCTTTCCAGCCAAGTTCCTTTGCAGCCTTGCTCGGGTCGCTGTAACAAGTAGCGATGTCGCCCGCTCTTCTCGGCATAATGGTGTAAGGGATTTTCTTACCGCTTGCCTTTTCAAATGCTTTTACAACATCGAGAACGCTGTAACCGACACCTGTGCCCAGGTTGTAGATAAAGAGTCCTTTTTCTGCTCTGACCTTTTCTACTGCCTTAACATGACCGAGTGCAAGGTCAACTACATGAATGTAGTCTCTTACGCCTGTGCCGTCGTGTGTGTCGTAGTCGTTGCCGAATACGCCGAGTTGCTCTCTCTTGCCGATAGCAACCTGAGTGATATACGGCATAAGGTTGTTTGGAATACCGTTAGGGTCTTCACCCATTGTGCCGCTTTTGTGTGCACCGATTGGATTGAAGTAACGAAGCAGACAGATGCTCCATTCGTTATCGCTTGCGTATAAGTCCTGAAGCATTTGCTCGATGATGAGCTTTGTTCTGCCGTAAGGATTTGTAACGCCGCCAACCTGCATATCCTCGGTAAGCGGAGAAATATTGTTCATTCCGTAAACGGTAGCAGATGATGAGAAAACAATCTTCTTACAGCCGTTCTTACGCATTGCGTCGAGGAGTACGAGAGTGCCCGTAATGTTGTTGTCGAAATATTCGAGAGGCTTTACACAGCTTTCACCGACTGCCTTGAGTCCTGCAAAGTGAATTACGCTGTCAATGTCCTCATTCTTGAAAACTTTTTGAAGTCCGTCAAAATCACGAATGTCGCACTCGTAAAACGGAAAATCTCTGCCTACCAATGCCTTGATTCTGTCGTATGATGATTTTTTGCAGTTGTAAAGATTATCTACAACTACAACGTCGATTCCTGCATTCATAAGTTCAACGCAGGTGTGAGAACCGATGTAACCGAGTCCTCCTGTAACTAATACTGACATAATTTGCCTCCTGTATTGTTATGTTTTATTTGACCGCTCCGTTTGGAGCAGGTTGTTTGTAATTTATGCCGCCCTTAAAAAGGGAGCCCGGTAGACTGCGAATAAGTAAAAACGCAATTACACCCGTTTTGCGCTGTTATTTAATATGCCTTGCCCCAGTAAACCATACATTTAGCCGGTTTTCCGCAGCATACGCACTTGTCGTCGAGATGCTCTTGCTCGAGAGGAATACAACGAGAGCCTACTCCTGTGATTTCCTTAACTTTCTCCTCGCACGTTTCGTCGCCGCACCACATAGCCTTTATAAAGCCGTCGCCGTTCTTTTCAAGGTCTGCCGTGATTTCGTCAAGATTGTGTGCAACATAGGTTTTACGCTCTCTGTTTTCAAGAGCCTTTTCATAAATGCCGTTGCGTACTTCTTCGAGTTTTTCGAGGATAACTGTTTCGACATCTTTGAGCGGTACTATCGTCTTTTCTCTGTTATGGCGTGTAACCATTACGCATTGACCGTTTTCTATGTCTCTCGGGCCTATTTCGATTCTTACCGGAACGCCCTTCATTTCGTACTCGGCAAACTTCCATCCCGGAGAGTTTTCGCTGTCGTCAAATTTAGCACGGCATACTTTCTTCAGTCTGTCGCAAAGCTCGTTTGCCGCCTCAAGTACACCCTCTTTGTGCTGTGCAACAGGTACTATGATAGCCTGAATAGGTGCAACAGCAGGCGGAAGAACAAGTCCGTTGTCATCGCCGTGAGTCATAATGATTGCACCGATAAGTCTTGTTGTAACGCCCCACGATGTCTGATGAGGGTACTGTAATTTGTTGTTTTTGTCCGAAAACTGAATGTCAAACGCTTTGGCAAAGCCGTCGCCGAAATAGTGGCTTGTGCCTGCCTGAAGTGCCTTGCCGTCGTGCATAAGTGCCTCAATGCAGTATGTACGCTCCGCACCCGCAAATTTGTCACTGTCTGTTTTCTGTCCCTGAATTACAGGCATTGCAAGATATTCCTGACAGAATTTTGTGTATATTCCGAGCATTCTTTCGGTTTCTTCGATAGCCTCCTCGGGTGTAGCGTGAAGGGTGTGTCCCTCCTGCCATAAAAATTCTCTCGAACGAAGAAACGGTCTGGTGGTCTTTTCCCATCTTACTACCGAAACCCACTGGTTATAGAGTTTGGGCAGGTCTCTGTGTGAGTGAACTATATTCTTGAAATGTTCACAGAAAAGCGTTTCCGAAGTAGGTCTTACGCAAAGACGCTCCTCGAGAAGTTCGTTTCCGCCGTGGGTTACCCACGCACATTCCGGAGCAAAGCCCTCTACATGGTCTGCTTCCTTTTGTAATAAACTTTCGGGAATGAACATAGGCATACATACATTTTCTACCCCTGTTTGCTTAAACATACCGTCGAGAATTCTCTGTATGTTTTCCCATATTGCGTAGCCGTACGGTCGGATAACCATACATCCCTTTACGCTGGTATATTCTGCGAGTTCTGCTTTTTTGCACACATCCGTGTACCATTTTGCAAAGTCCTCGTCCATTGATGTGATGTCATCAACCATCTTTTTCTGATTATTCGCCATATTGACCTCCTGTCCGACAGCCACGCTGCCTGTTTCAATCTAATATTATATAGTAAAACCAATATAAAGTAAATAATTATTTTGATATTTTTACATATCATAGTGCTGTTTTTAATCGCTTTGGTGCATATATTGTTGCAGATTTATATAACAAAACGAAAAATTAATACTTTGCGAACTATTTGTATAATGAGATTTTACTAATTGTATATTTATTGTGATAATTATACAAAAAAATACAGTTTTTATCTTACAATTTTACCATTTACAGCGTTAATTTTTTCACTTAATCTATTGAAAAAAAGTTCTTGAGTGTTATAATGAGGGTAAACATAGTTAAGAAATTAACATTGTTATTATGAAAGAAACGGAGGAATGTTAATGACAATGGCACCCATTGCGATGAGCGTTGATTTGCAGGAAGAACTGCAAAAGCAACTTAACATCGATGAAGTTTTCGGTTTCGATGTAAAAGGCGTTCATATCGGGTTCGACGAAAGCACAGTTGTGTCGTGGATTATCATTGGTGTTATGACGATTGTTGCGATTTTTCTTACGAGAAATCTTAAGGTAACCGGCAATATTTCAAAGCGTCAGATGATTCTCGAAATGTGCTACGAAAAAGCAGAGGCATTTTTCAAAACGACCATGGGACCGAAAGTTGAAAAGTACATACCGTGGCTTATGAGTATGGCGCTCTTTATAGGCGTATCGAATATGATAGGTCTTTTAGGCTTTAAGCCGCCGACAAAGAGCATGCAGGTTACTGCGGCTATGGCTGTTACGTCAATCGTACTTGTTGAGTATTGTGCCTTTAAGGATAAGGGCTTGCTCGGAAGATTTAAGGAGTTTACAAAGCCTGTTTGGATTGTAACACCTATCAATATGCTTGAGGTGCTTACAAAACCGCTGTCTCTTTGTATGCGACTTTTCGGTAACATCATTGCAGCGTTTACTATTATGGAGCTTGTTAAGGCTGTACCGTTTATGAAATTCGGCGTACCGGCTGTTCTAAGTTTGTACTTTGATTTGTTTGACGGACTTCTTCAAGCGTATATCTTCGTATTCCTTACTGCTATTTATTTGCAGGAAGCGGTAGAAGAATCGGAGGAAGAGCCGAAAGAAGCAAAGAAAATGCGTAAGGCTCAGAAAAAAGCCGAGAAAATGGCTAAAAAGCAAGCAAAAAAGCAGGCTAAAGCAGCCGCTTGATTATAAGATTACGCCCTTTGTATTTTTTGCGGGGCAAAACACAATTAATTTAAGGAGATAAAATTATGACAGGTTCAATTATCGCAATCGGAGCAGGTATCGCTCTTTTGTGTGGCATCGGCGCAGGTATCGGTATCGGTATCGCAACAGGTAAGGCAGTAGAGGCTCAGGCTCGTCAGCCCGAAATGGCAGGTAAAATTCAGACAACACTTATTCTCGGTGCCGCTCTTTCCGAGGCTACCGCTATCTATGGTCTTATCGGTGCAATTTTGATTATCTTTATGGTAAAGTAGAATAATCCGAATCAAAATTATCGAAAGGAAAACAGCAAATGTTAAAGTTTGATTTTAATTTGCTTTGGACAATAGTAAACCTTATCATATTCTTTTTGCTTATGAGATTGTTTCTGCTTAAGCCCATCAAAAAAGTTCTCGCTTCCCGTAAGGAGTTGATTGACGGTCAACTCAAGCAGGCGGAGGATACCGTAAAGCAGGCAGACGAAAAACTCGCAGACTACGAGGCTAAAATCTCAAATGCCGATGAAGAGGCAAAGTCCATTATCGGCGACGCAAGGGATAAGGCTAAGGTCGAATATAATAAAATTGTTGATAAAGCAAGTGACGATGTAGCAAAGATGAAGGCAGACGCTCAGAAGAAAATCGCTCGTGACAGTGAAAATGCCCGTACTGCGGTTAAGGAAGAGATTGCCAAACTTGCTATCGAGACTGCCGAAAAGGTTGTCGGTGAAACTGTTTCAGCCGAAACAGACAGTAAAATATATGATGAATTTTTGAATGAGGGCAGTGAACAAAATGATTAAAAATCTTGATGCTTATATTGAGCAGCTGCTTTCTTCAAAGGCAAGTGTCGGTTCTCTTGAGGATGCGCTCAGGCTTATTACTTCGAGCGATGAACTCAAAGAAACACTTGATAATCCGAATTATTCCGAAGAGGAAAAGCAGCAGGTTATTGAGGAGCTCTTTGCTCCGTCGGTAAAATCCTTTATTCTCGCTCTTGCAAAGGAATGCCGGTGCGATGACCTTAAAGGCATTATCGATAAATATATCACAGAACTGGATAAACTTAATAATGTTACTCGTGCAACCGTAATCTGCACAACCCCTCCGACAGACGAACAACTTAAAGGCATTGTCAACTTTATCAAAAAGGAGACAAACAGTGAGGATGTTCAGGTTGATGTAAAAGAGGATAAGTCCATTGTAGGCGGTTTTATCATCAGCGTTGAGGGCAAGGAGTATGACTTCTCCCTTAAAGCAAAGATGAACGCAATCAAGGAACAACTTATGAACAGCGCAAAGCACGCCGACGGCGATAACGAAAATGTTTTGGCTGTGCTTCGTAAGAATGTTAAGGACTTCCGCACTTCAACCGAGGGTGAGGAAATCGGTCAGATATCAAAGGTCGGCGACGGCATTGCTACCGTAGTCGGTCTCGGCAATGCAATGTACGGCGAAATCGTTGTGTTTGAGGACGGCACCAAGGGTATGGTGCAGAATATCGGCGTTAACTCAATCGGCTGTATTTTGTTCGGTTCCGATGAGGACATCGAGCAGGGCACAAAGGTTAAGCGTACCTATAAAAAGGCGGGCGTTCCGGTAGGCGATAAGTTTATCGGCAGAGTTGTTAACGCACTCGGTGAGCCCATCGACGGTAACGGCGATATAGAGGCAAGCGATTACCGTGCAATTGAGCAGCCGGCTCCGTCTATCGTAGAGAGAAAGTCCGTATCCGTTCCTATGGAGACAGGTATTCTTGCAATAGACAGTATGTTCCCGATAGGCAGAGGCCAGAGAGAACTTATTATCGGCGACAGACAGACAGGTAAAACTTCTATCGCCGTAGATACTATCATTAACCAAAAGGGTAAGGACTGTATCTGTATTTATAATGCAATCGGACAAAAGGCGTCTACCGTTGCAAAACTTGTAAACACTTTGCAGAAGAACGGTGCAATGGATTACACAATTATCGTTTGTGCCAGCGCATCCGATTCCGCATCGCTTCAGTATATTGCGCCGTATGCGGCTACATCTATGGCAGAATACTTTATGTATCAGGGCAAAGATGTTCTTATCGTATATGATGATTTGAGCAAGCACGCCGTTGCTTACCGTTCAATTTCTCTTCTTCTCGGAAGACCTCCCGGAAGAGAGGCATACCCCGGCGATGTATTCTATCTTCACTCAAGACTTCTTGAGCGCTCCAGCCGCCTCAGCGATGAACTCGGCGGAGGTTCTATTACAGCCCTCCCGATTATCGAGACTCAGGCAGGCGACGTATCGGCATATATTCCGACTAACGTTATTTCCATTACAGACGGTCAGATTTATCTTGAAAGCGACCTCTTCTTCAGCGGTCAGCGTCCGGCTGTAAATGTAGGTCTTTCCGTTTCCCGTGTAGGCGGTGCAGCACAGACTAAGGCTATGAAGAAAGCCGCAGGCTCGCTTCGTGTCGATCTTGCACAGTTCAGAGAGATGGAAGTATTTACTCAGTTCTCCTCTGATTTGGACGAGGATACAAAGACTCAGCTAAAGTACGGCGGAGGTCTTATGGAACTGTTAAAGCAACCTCTTACTCATCCTATGTCACTTGCACAGCAGGTTGTAACTCTCGTTGCGGCAACAGGTAAGCGTTTTATTGATGTCCCCAGAGAGAAGATTAAGGCATATCAGTCGGAAATGCTTAATTACTTTGAAACTCATCACGAGGATATTTTGTCCGAGATTAATACGCAAAAGGTAATCGATGACGAACTCAGAGAGTCAATTCTGAGCACGGTCGATGAATTCAGAAAGGCATATAATGGCTAACGCAAGAGAAATCCAAGGCCGTATGAAGTCGATTAAGGACACTATGAAAATCACCAATGCGATGTATATGGTGTCCTCATCAAAACTTCAAAGGGCAAGAAAAGATTTGAAAAATACTAAGCCGTATTTTGAGATGGTTCAGGACAGTCTTGCAAAAATTTTGGATATTGCGCCCGAGGTCGGTTCCGATTATTTTGATGAAAGACCTAATAAACAGGGCAAGGACAGAGTTGTTGCGTATCTTGTTCTTACTGCGGATAAGGGGCTTGCCGGAGCTTATAACCATAATGTTATAAAACTTGCGGAAACCTCTGCCGAGGAGGACGGTTGCAATAATATGCTGTTTGTCGTAGGTCAGATAGGCAGGCATTATTTTGAAAAGAAAAATATTCCTGTCGATTATGACTTTAAGTATACGGCGCAGAATCCTACCGTAAACAGAGCCAGACATATCAGCGAAAAACTGCTCTCGCTCTACCTTGAAAAGAAAATTGACGAGGTACATATCGTCTATACCAAAATGGTAAATTCCATGACCGTTGAGGCGGTAAGCAGTAAGATTTTGCCCCTTAAGCGAGAGAATATCAATAAGCAGGATAACTCCCTTGTTGATAAATATGACGGCGCTGTGTTTATGCCGGATGTAAAAACGGCATTTGACCATATCGTTCCGGCATATGTTTCGGGATTTATATACGGCGCATTGGTAGAAAGCTATTGCAGTGAACATAATGCTCGTATGATGGCTATGCAGAATGCGTCCGACAGTGCAAGCGAAATGATTAAAAATCTGTCTGTTCAGTACAACAGAGCACGCCAGGCTGCAATCACTCAGGAAATCAGTGAGGTTTGCGGCGGAGCTAAACATTCTCAAAATGCATTCTAGCCGACTTCGGCTCGGCTTAAACCTTTAAGAAAGGTAATTGAATTATGAATTATGGTAAAATAACACAAGTTATGGGACCTGTTGTGGATGTAAAATTCACCGAGAACCTGCCTAAGATTAAGGAGGCTCTTGAGGTAGAAAACAACGGCAAAAAGGCAGTTATGGAAGTTGCTCAGCATATAGGAAACAACACCGTTCGCTGCATTATGCTCGCTGCCTCCGAGGGCTTGTATAAGGATATGCAGGTTGCCGCAACAGGTGACTCAATAAAAGTACCTATCGGAGAAAAGACACTTGGCAGACTTTTCAATGTTGTCGGCGAAACCATTGATGACTTGGAGAGCCTCGACAATGAGGAGCACTGGTCAATTCACCGTAAGGCACCCGGCTTTGACGAGCAGAGCCAAGAGGTAGAAATTCTTGAAACCGGTATTAAGGTTATCGACCTGCTTACCCCGTACCAAAAGGGCGGTAAAATCGGTCTTTTCGGCGGTGCAGGCGTAGGTAAAACCGTACTTATTCAGGAACTTATTACCAATGTCGCAACTCAGCACGGCGGATATTCCATCTTCACCGGCGTAGGTGAGCGTTCAAGAGAGGGTAACGACCTTTGGAACGAGATGAAAGAATCGGGCGTTATTAATAAGACCGCACTTGTTTTCGGTCAGATGAACGAGCCGCCCGGAGCCAGAATGAGAGTTGCCGAAACAGGACTTACAATGGCAGAGTATTTCCGTGATAAAGAGCATCAGGATGTGCTTTTGTTCATTGATAACATCTTCAGATTTATTCAGGCAGGCTCGGAGGTTTCGGCACTTCTCGGCAGAATGCCGTCAGCCGTAGGTTATCAGCCTACCCTTGCAACAGATGTCGGCGAACTTCAGGAGAGAATTACCTCTACAAAGAACGGTTCCATCACATCGGTTCAGGCTGTATATGTACCTGCCGATGACCTTACCGACCCGGCACCTGCCACAACTTTTGCTCACCTTGACGCTACTACCGTACTTTCCCGTAAGATAGTAGAAAAGGGTATCTATCCCGCCGTTGACCCGCTCGAGAGTAACTCTCGTATTTTGGAGGCGGATGTAGTAGGCGAAGAGCATTACGAGGTTGCCCGTAAGGTTCAGGAGTACCTGCAAAAGTATAAGGAACTTCAGGATATTATCGCAATCCTCGGTATGGAGGAATTGTCCGACGAGGATAAACTTTCCGTATACCGTGCAAGAAAGATTGAAAAATTCCTTTCTCAGCCTTTCCATGTTGCTGAAACCTTTACAGGCTTAAAGGGCGTTTATGTTCCGCTTAAAGAGTCAATCCGTGGCTTTAAGGCTATCGTAGACGGTGAGGTTGACGATCTTCCCGAGATGGCATTCTTTAATGTCGGCACAATCGATGACGCAATTGAAAAGGCAAAAACGCTTTAATGGGTGATTTTTATGAATACATTTAAGCTAAAAGTTGTTGCATCCAATAAGGTGTTCTTCGACGGCGATTGCCAAAGTCTGGTTATTCCCGTTGCCGACGAGGGCTTGTGCGGCTTTCTCGCAAACCACGAGAATACCGTTGCTCCCATCGAGTTCGGTGAGATGAAAATTACCGACGCAAACGGAAAGGTGATTGAGGCATTCGTGGGTTCGGGCTTTCTTGAGTTTTTCGCAAATGAAGCACATATCGTTTGCATTTCAGCAGAACTTCCCGAAGAAATCGACGCCCGCCGTGCCGAAGAGGCAAAGGAGAGAGCCGAGGAGCAACTCCGTCAGGAGCACTCCATTTATGAGTATTATGAGACTCAGGCAAATCTCGCCAGAGCTATGGAACGCCTTAAGGTTAAAAGCCGTCATAAAATATAAATATAAAACAAAGGCAGAAACAATGTCAAACGCATTGTTCTGCCTTTTTTGTTTTGATTTTTAATATTTATACTTGTTGTGTAATGTTGAGTTGAATTTGTCTATTACCGTTTGGTATCTGTTATAGGCGTTTGCTATGCTCTCGTCCCAGCTGATGTAGATATTGTTTCTTGCGTTTTGACCGACACGGTGCAATAAGTCTTTGTTGTCCGCAATGCGGTCGATAACTTTTGCAACGCTTCTCGACGATTCGAGACATAAAAAGCCCGTTTCGCAGTCGGTTATACCCTCGCTTGCACACGAGTTTGCAACCACTATTGCCGGAGTTGCGGAGGCGGCTGCTTCACGAACCACTAAACCGTTCGTGTCAAATGTACTCGGAAAAACGAGCATATCAGCCGTTCCGTAGTAAATTTGCAGTTCCTGCCTGTCCAAAATTTGACCCGTGAATATAACTTTGTCGCCTATGTTAAGTTTTGCGGCATATTTTTTTATGGCGTTTTCTTCGGGTCCCATTCCGATAATTATCATTCTGTACTCCCTGCCGCTTTCTTTTAGCAGTTTGCAGGCGTCGAGAATGATTCTCAGATTTTTGTACCACATCATTCGTCCGACAAAAAGCAAAATCGGAATGCCCTCGGGTATGCCGTGCTTTCGTCTTATCATGGCTTTCATCTCTTCGGTGCAGTCGAGTTTAGGCAAATCGCAGCCGTTGGGCATAACGATATAGTCGCCCTCGTAGCCGACCTTTCTCAGACTGTCAACAGTGCCTTTGCTAGTTACCCAAACTTCGTCGGCGCTCTTTATGTTGTTGAGTAAAAAACCGTACGCTCTGTGCCTTACGGCAAGCGATTTTACCCTTTGGTCAAAGTCGTATTCGTACTTTGTGTGGTATGTTAAAATCTGCGGAATACGCTTTATTCTGTTAATCCTTCTGAAAAAATAACTGGTCGCTATCGGGCAGTGGGAATGAAGAATGTCAAAATTTCTGTCGATAATATCCTCTGCAAACTGTCTTTTGAACGGCCAGCCGACGGGATAGCCTTCGCCGAAAGTAAACAGGCTCTTGTATCTGTAAATTTCGTAGGGGTATTTGTAGTCCTCTGCATTTGGGTTTTTCGGCGTAACGATTGTTGCTTCGCCCAACTTTTTGTTAATTATATCGGCATAGCATTTAGCCACCGTACTTATGCCGTCAATGGTCGGAGGAAACGCCTCCGTTCCGATTGCGATTTTCAGTTTTTCGCTCATGAAAATATCTCTCTTTGCAAAAAATATGTATGACACATTATAACATACGGCGACCTAAAAGTAAAATAATTTTTATCTTAAAATAACTCCTCTTGCACTTGATTAATTTATTGCTTTAATATATAATAAATGAGAATGACTTTTTAGAGGTGCACTATGGCTGATTATTCGGTAACTCTGGCTAAAATTATAGAAAAGCATAAGCTCGAAATAATTTTTGTACCAAAACCGCCGGAGGAAATAGAAATTAAGTCAAACGAGGTAAACCGTCCGGGTATCGTGCTCACGGGCTATACCGACTACTTTGACCCTACCCGTATTCAAATTTTGGGTTGGACGGAGTTCGGCTTTTTGCTTAATATGTCAGATGACGAAAGGCAAAAGGCTTTGGGCTATTGGCTCGAACTTCATCCTGCTGCGGCTGTGGTGACGAGAGGACTCGATATTCCCGATTACTTAAAAGAAGCGTGTATCAAATATGATGTTCCTCTTCTTCGTACGGATGAGGAGACTTCGGCGTTTCTGGCTTCTCTTATCGCTTTCCTTAATCGTGAACTTGCACCGAGGATTACACGCCACGGTGTTTTGGTTGAGGTTTACGGTGAGGGCGTTCTTATCACGGGTGAGAGCGGCGCAGGAAAGAGCGAGACCGCTATCGAGTTGATTAAGAGAGGACACCGACTCATTGCGGACGATGCGGTCGAAATCAGGAGGGTGAGCGACTCCGTTCTTGAGGGATCGTCTCCGAGCAATATCCGTCACTTTATCGAACTAAGAGGTATAGGCATTATTAACGCCAGAAGAATCTTCGGTATGGGTGCCGTAAAGCCTACGGAAAAAATCGATATGGTGGTTAAACTCGAGGATTGGGACGCCACAAAGGCGTACGACAGGCTCGGAATAGATAATGACTATTTTCGTATATTGAGCGTAAATGTTCCGGTGATTACCGTTCCTATCACTCCGGGACGAAATCTTGCGGTAATTGTAGAAACGGCGGCGATGAATAACCGTCAAAAGAAGATGGGCTTTAACGGCGCAAGAGAACTTATGCAAAATCTTGGAATAGACGATGTTGACGCTAATGATAAGATTTTAGAGGAATGGGACTAAAGGGTTAATAATTTAAGGAGATATACAGACTATGTTAAGAATTGGTATTGATTTGGGCGGAACAAACATTGTTGCCGCAGTGGTAAACGATGAGTATGAGATGGTCGGAAAAGCAAAAACCCCGACCGCTACTCCGAGGTCTGCCGATGAAATTTTTGACGATATCGCAAAGGTTTGCAAGGAGGCTATGGCTCAGGCAGGAGTAACAATTAAGGATATTTTCTCCGTTGGTATAGGAACTCCGGGTACGGTAAACAAAGAGGGCGTTATCGAATTCGCAAATAACCTTGGCTTTGTCAATGTTCCGGCAAAGGAAATGCTTATCGAAAGACTCGGTATTGAAAATGTGTATGTCGATAATGACGCTAACTGTGCCGCACTCGGCGAGGCTCAGGCAGGCTCGGGACACGGTGCAAAGGACTTTATCGCAGTAACTCTCGGTACAGGCGTCGGTTCGGGCGTAATTATTAACGGCAAAATTGTTGCAGGCGTAAACAATGCAGGCGGCGAGTGCGGTCATTCTGTAATCGTTGTTGACGGCGAGCCTTGCACATGCGGCAGAAAGGGTTGCTGGGAGGCTTACGCTTCGGCTACCGCACTTATTAATCAGACTAAGGCGGCTATGGAAAAATATCCCGACTCCGTTATGCACGAACTCGTTAAGGCAAACGGCGGAAAGGTAGACGGTAGAACCGCTTTTGACGCAATGCGCAGAGGCGATATAGCAGGCATTAAGGTAGTTGACGCTTATGTTAAATATGTTGCATGCGGTCTCATTAACCTTGTAAATATTTTCCAGCCGGAAACTATTTGTATAGGCGGCGGCATTTGCAATGAGGGCGAGACTCTTCTTCGTCCGCTTCGCAGATACATAGACAGCGAGAGATACAGTGTTTACTCAAAGATTCAGTCGAAGATTGTTAAGGCTGAACTCGGAAATGACGCAGGTATTATCGGCGCCGCTCTCCTCGGAGACTGATTTTTGACTGTAAGGTGCTCGGCTTGAAAGAAATTACAGAATTTGCAAAAAAAAATAATATTCCTTACAGCACAGATGAGCCTATGAGCAAGCACACCACCTTTAAGATAGGCGGTAAAGCAAAACTTATGCTTTTTGTCGAAAGCGAGGAGCAGGTTGCGTCGGCGGTTAAGGAATGTAAAAAATATAATCAGAGATATATCGCAGTGGGTAACGGCTCGAATCTTTTGGTTTCCGATGACGGAATAGATGCCGTTGTCATAGAAATGGGCAAAGGCTTTTCCGATGTAAGACTTATTGATGACGATACGGTTTATGCCAAGGCGGGAGCACAGCTTATGAAAGTGTGTCGATTCGCATTGGAACACGGACTCAGCGGCTTGGAGTTTGCTTACGGAATTCCCGGCTCGTGCGGAGGTGCTGCGTTTATGAACGCAGGCGCTTACGGCGGAGAAATGAAAGACGTGCTTTATCGCTGCGACCATATAGATAAAAACGGCGACAGGGGCTTTCTCGAGGGAGATGACCTTAAACTGTCTTATCGCCGCAGTGCATATTACGATAACGGCTGTATCGTAACGGGACTTTATATGCGACTGAAAAAGGATAATCCCGAGGATATAAAGGCGAGAATGGATGATTTCCTTTCCCGCCGTAAGGCAAAGCAACCGCTCGAATATCCGTCGGCAGGCTCTACATTTAAGAGACCCGAGGGATATTTTGCAGGTGCTCTCATTGAGGAATGTAACCTTAAGGGCGCTTCGGTCGGCGGCGCACAGGTGAGTACAAAGCACGCAGGCTTTGTTATCAATACCGGCGGTGCCACGTGTAAGGATGTGCTCGATTTGTGCAAAAAGGTGTCGGACACCGTTAAGGCGCAAAAGGGCGTAGAATTGGAAATGGAAATAAGAGTAACGGAGTAAGTAATGAAAGACATAGTTTTATTAACCGGAATGTCCGGAGCAGGAAAATCAACGGCAATGAGCTTTATGGAGGATATCGGATATTACTGCATAGATAATATGCCGACAGAACTTATCAGCACCTTTATTCAGCTTATAGAAAAATCGGAGGCGTATAATAAAATCGCAATAGTAGCCGATGTTCGTACGCTCGGCGTTTATGACGCATTCCACAGTGCCGTGCAAAAGTTGATTGATAACGATAACTATATGGTTAAGACCATATTCCTCGATATTAAAACTCATGTCGCACTTAAAAGATATAAACTAACCCGCAGAAAGCATCCCTTTGCCGATAAATTTAACGGCTCTACGGAAAAGGCACTTGAGTACGAGAGAGAGGTTCTTGCTCCGGTTTTGCAGAATGCGGACTTTGTTATCGATACTTCCGACTTGACTTCAAATCAGCTTCGTACCCGCCTTACCCAAATTCTTTTGGGAGACGAGCGTGAGATTATGAATATCCATGTTGTATCGTTCGGCTTTAAGCACGGCATTCCCACCGACGCAGATTTTGTGCTCGATGTAAGATGTCTGCCAAACCCATATTGGATTGAATCCATGAGGGACAAAACCGGACTCGATAAAGAGGTAAAGGACTATGTGTTCAGCTTTGATGAGTCGGTTACGCTTCTCAATAAATTAAAGGACTTGCTTGATTATCTTAATCCGCTTTATATCCGTGAGGGAAAGAGCCAGATTGTTATTGCCATCGGCTGTACCGGCGGAAATCACAGGAGCGTTGTGTTTGCCGAGGCACTAAAGGAATATTTCTCAAAGCGTTGGGATAATGTTTCGGTAAATCATAGGGATATAGATAAGAAATAAGGTATTTGTTATGTCATTTTCTTCTCAGGTTAAGGATGAACTTGTGAAAATTGAACAGGAAAATGCTTGTTGTAAAAAGAGTCTTCTTTACGGAATGGCTCTTTTTTCAAAGAGTTTTTCATTTTCTTCGGTTGTTTTTCAGTCAAAGAGCAAGGAGACTGCCGAACTTTTTTTGTCGCTGCTGGAGGAAATTTGCTCTGTCAGAGCAAAGATGTCGGCGTCACCGTCGGGAAAACTCTATACAGTGTCGGTGCGAAAAAGCGTAAACGCAAGCAGAATTATGTCCTGTTTCGGCCACGAAAGAGGCGAGACAAGTCTAAGAATTAACTTTTCTAATTTCACTTGCGAGGATTGCCAGAAAACTTTTATCAGGGGTGTATTCCTTGCCTGCGGAGCCGTTTCCTCTCCGGAAAAAGATTATCATTTGGAGTTCAGCGTGCCGTATCTTAACCTTTCAAAAAGTCTTATGACGGCACTTCGTGAGGTGGAACTTTCACCAAAGATGACAAACCGAAAGGGTTATAACATCATATATTTTAAGGACAGCGAGGAAATCGAGGATTGCCTTTATATTATGGGCGCAGGCAAGAGTATGTTCGATATGATGAATGTTAAGATAGTTAAGGAAATTCGCAATACGGCAAATCGAAAAGCGAATTGCGACGCCGCAAATATAGAAAAAACCGTTGCCGCCGCTTCACCGCAGATTGCGGCAATACTTAAGATAAAAGAAAAAAAGGGACTCGATTCACTTCCCGACGGACTTCGACAGATGGCGGAGATAAGGCTGGAAAATCCCGACTCGTCTCTCGGCGAACTCTCCGAAATGCTCGAGACGCCTATTTCACGCAGCGGTGTAAACCACCGACTGTCACGACTTGTAAAAATTGCACAGGAACTTTGATGTGCGTTTGTAATTCTCAACGCCTTCTTTGAAAAGGGAAGCGATGAAACTTTCAAGGTGAGCATCATAAAATAAAAGGTGATACTATGTTTACACATCTTCATTTGCATACTCAGTTCAGCTTGTTGGACGGCGCCTGCCGCCTCGGCGAGCTTGTTTCTCGTGCAAAGGAGTTGGGTATGACCTCTCTTGCCGTAACCGACCATGGAAATATGTACGGTGCGGTGGATTTTTACAGAGAGTGTAAAAAGCAGGGTATCAAACCCATCATCGGCTGTGAGGTATATGTTGCGCCGAGGAGCCGCTATGATAAGGACAAGACTTTGGATTCAAAGTATAACCACCTTGTTCTTCTCGTCAAGAATGAGACGGGATATAAAAATTTAATAAAAATGGTGTCGCTGTCGTATACCGAGGGCTTTTATTTTAAGCCGAGAATCGACCGTGACTTGCTCGAAAAATACAGTGATGGGCTCGTTTGCCTCTCCGCCTGCCTTGCAGGTGAAATACCGCAGTTTCTCTTGCAACGTGATTACGAGGGCGCAAAGAGTGCCGCTCTTTGGTATGAGTCGGTTTTCGGTAAGGGCAATTACTTTTTGGAACTTCAAAATCACGGCATAGAGCAGGAACAGATTGTACTCGACGGAATTAAGCGACTCAGCCGAGATACGGGCATTCCGCTTGTCGCAACGAATGATGTGCATTATGTCAACAAAGAAGATGCTGACATTCAGCAGGTGCTTATCTGTATCGCAACGAATCATATTTTGGGCGAAGATACGGGACTTGAATTTCACTCGGATAATTTTTATCTAAAGAGTGAGGAAGAAATGCTTTCGCTTTTCTGCGATGTTCCCGAGGCTGTGGAAAACACCGCCAAGGTTGCCGATATGTGTAACTTTGATTTTGAGTTCGGTAATACGAAACTTCCGTATTTTGCAACTCCGGATAATATGAACCACTTTGAGTATTTCAAAATGAAATGCTTTGAGGGAATGAAAAAACGCTACGGCGAAAATCCGCCCGAAGCGTATGTAAAAAGACTCAATTACGAACTCGAAACCGTGGATAAAATGGGTTACACGGATTACTATCTTATCGTATGGGACTTTGTTAATTTTGCAAAGAGCAGGGGTATTCCCGTAGGTCCTGGCAGAGGCTCGGGTGCAGGCTCGATAGCTGCTTACTGCATAGGCATAACCGATATCGACCCTATGAAATACGACCTTATCTTTGAGCGTTTTTTGAATCCCGAGAGAGTGTCTATGCCCGATTTTGATATAGACTTTTGCTACGAAAGGCGGCAGGAGGTAATCGACTATGTTACCGAAAAGTACGGAGCAGACCATGTGGCACAGATAGTCACTTTCGGTACCTTGCAGACCAGAGCCGCAATTCGTGATGTCGGCAGGGTAATGGGTATGCCGTATAATCAGGTGGACGCCGTTGCAAAACTGATACCGAACGATTTTCATATTACTATTGACGCCGCAATAAAAAAGAGCAGTCGCCTCAGAGCGGCAATGGAAGATAATACAGAGGTTAAGCGCCTTATAGATACCGCACGCAGAGTTGAGGGCATGCCCAGAAATACCTCCACTCATGCCGCAGGCGTTGTCATAACTCACGACCCCGTGTCGAGTTATGTGCCGCTTGCAACTAACGACGGCTTGGTCGTAACGCAGTATATTATGACCACTCTTGAAGAACTCGGACTGCTTAAAATGGACTTTCTTGGGCTCAGAACGCTGACCGTCATAGATGATGCGTCAAAGGCGTCGGGCGTTGATATTAATAAAATTCCGATAGATGACCAAAGAGTTTATAAAATTTTTGCCACCGGGCAGACAGAGGGCATTTTTCAGTTTGAATCGGGCGGAATGAAGCAGATGCTTATGAATCTCAAGCCGACATCGCTTGAAGATTTGATTGCCGCCACCTCGCTCTATCGTCCCGGCCCGGCAAGTCAGATAGACACCTTTGTGCATAACTCAAATAATCCCGGGGACATAAAATACGATACTCCGATGCTTGAGCCTATTCTTAAAAACACTTACGGCTGTATGGTTTATCAGGAGCAGGTTATGCAGATTTTCCGTTCCCTTGCAGGTTACAGCTTCGGCAGAGCGGACGTTGTACGCCGTGCCATGAGCAAGAAAAAGCACGATGTTATGGAGAGGGAACGCACCGCCTTTGTTGACGGCTGTGCAAAAAACAATATTTCAAGCAGCGTTGCAAATGCGATTTTTGATAAGATGACCGACTTTGCTTCCTATGCGTTTAATAAATCTCACGCCGCTTGCTACGCTCTTGTTGCGTACCGCTGTGCTTATCTTAAAGTTTATCATACTTCTCGGTTTATGGCGGCGCTTTTGAGTTCCGTTTTGGATAATTCAAATAAGGTCGCTCGCTATATCGCCGAGTGTAAGCGTGTCGGCATTCGCCTTGCACCGCCCGACATTAATTCGTCTATGAAAGGCTTTACAGCCGCTTCGGATAAGGTGATTAATTACGGTATGCTCGGCATAAAAGGCGTCGGAAACGATTTTATCGAGGATATAATCAAGGAGAGGCAAAACGGTAACTTCTCGTCTTTGAAAGATTTTTGCGAGCGTATGCAGGGTACTCGTTTTAACCGCCGTGCGGTCGAAAGCCTGATAAGATGCGGAGCACTCGATAACTTGGGCGCAAACCGTAAACAAATGCTTCAGGTTCTGCCGATATTGCTCTCGTCTATCGAAGAACGCTACCGAAAGACTATGTACGGTCAGGTTGGACTTTTCGATTTGGGCAACGAAAAAGCCACGGATGAGATTAAACTTCCGCAGGTAAACGAGTTCTCAAAGAACGAACTTTTGCAGATGGAAAAGGAAATAACAGGTCTTTATCTCTCGGGTCACCCGATGGATAAGTTTGACGCATATGTTGAATCGTCAGGTTGTGTGAGAACATATGACATTCTCGAGGCGGGGAAAAACGGAGCCCGTCTAAAGGACTCTGCCAAGGTTTCTCTTTGCGGCATTATAAATCATATTACCGTTAAGCAGACCCGCTCAAATAAAGCCAATATGGCTTTTGTAACGCTGGAGGATTTGTACGGCTCTGTTGAGGTTATTCTTTTTCCGAATGTTTATACACGCTTTGCCTCGCAGATTATTCAGGGCAATGTTATTACGGTGAGCGGTACCGTCTCCGTCGAGGAAGATAAGGAGCCCAAAATACTTGTAAACTTCGTGTCTCTCCCGAAAGAAACGCCGACTGCAAAACCGCAGAAGAAAAAGCGTACGGGTCTTTTTTTGAAATTTTCGTCTCATAACGATAAGGCGCTGGACGGGGTAAAGAAAATTCTTGCATCCCATAAAGGAAGTTTGCCGCTTTATTTCTATTTTGAGGATACAAAAAAATACGAACTCGCTCCAAAGGATAATTTTGTCGCTCAAAGCGAGACGCTCATTTCCGAACTCAGGGCACTGCTGGGAGACAGCAATGTTGCATTAATTATATAACACTTGACAACATATGCCTTTTTAAGTAAAATAGATGTGTTATATGTGTATATTATAATATTTAACTTATGTGTTTGTTTACGGAGGATACTATTATGAAAACTATCGCAGTATTAACCAGCGGCGGTGATGCACCGGGCATGAATGCGGCTGTCCGTGCAGTAGTAAGAACAGCATGTGAAAACGGAATTAAGGTTTACGGTGTTGTAAGAGGATATAACGGCCTCATCAACGGCGACCTTATCGAGATGGATTTACGCTCGGTTTCCGATATTATTAATCGTGGCGGTACAATTCTTTATTCCGCAAGAAGTAAGGAGTTCGCAACCGAAGAAGGTATGCAAAAGGCTATTGATACCTGTAAAAAGTTCGGTATCGAGGGCGTTGTTGTAATCGGCGGCGACGGTTCGTTCAGAGGTGCTCGTGACCTCAGCGAAAGAGGTATTCCGTGCGTCGGACTCCCCGGCACCATCGATAACGATATTGCGTGTTGTGACCACACTATCGGCTATGATACCTGCCTTAATACCATTATGGAAATGATAGACAGACTTCGTGACACTTCGGAGTCTCATGACAGATGTTCTGTTGTAGAGGTTATGGGCAGAAGAGCAGGCTGGCTTGCTCTTAATTCAGGCATTGCCTGCGGTGCAACCTCTATCCTTATCCCCGAGGTTCCCTTTGATATCGAAAGGGATGTTATTCAGCGTATGCGTAAGACCATGCTTACCGATAAGAAGCACTTTATTATCGTTGTTGCAGAGGGTTGCGAAATAGATGTTCATGACCTCGCTAAAGAGATTGAGGAAAAGACAGGAGTTGAATCCAGAGCAACCGTTCTCGGCCATACTCAGCGTGGCGGCTATCCTACCGCAAGAGACAGAGTTATGGCTACAAAGATGGGTAACTATGCAGTAAAACTTCTTATGAACAATATCGGTAATCGTGTTGTTGCAGCTCAAAAGGAAGAAGTTGTTGACTACGATATTTTTGAGGCTCTTAATATGACAAAAACTATCGATATGAACCTTTATAACATAGCTCACGAAGTATCTATCTGATTTCGTTTGCTTAATTTAATACATAGCATTTGGGGGCGTTCACAGAACGCCCTTTTTGTAAAAAAGGAGCAGTAATGCCCGTTAAGAAAAAGAAGAGAAGAAAAACAAAGAAAAAAATTAAACAACTTATAAAGTTTGATATAAAGAAGTTTATAAAAAAGAATACCGTGCCTATTATCGCTGTTGTTGTTGCGCTTGCTGTTTTGATTGTTTGTACTGTAATCGGCTCGTCGGGCAGAAAACTTCCTAATCCTCTGCCCAATCTCAATAAGGATGTTGCGTTCGGCGTTGATGTTTCCTCTTACAATGAAGATATTGACTGGCAGTCGCTTAAAGATGAGGTGGATTTTGTTATAGTCCGTGCAGGCTATACGGGCTACGCAAAGGGCAATATCTGTCTTGATGACAGGCTTTATGATAATTTAAGCGGTGCAAATGATGCCGGCATTCCCGTAGGAGTCTATTATTATACCCAAGCCACTACCGTTAAGGAGGCTAAGGAGGAGGCAAGGTTCGTTTTGCATCATATAAAACGGTATGATATTTCGCTCCCTGTTTTTATAGATTACGAGTACGCTCAGCAAAACGGCGAGTTTGTCGGCAGGCTTTACGACGCCTCTCTCTCAAAAGACGCTGCCGCCGATATAATAAATGCTTTTTGTAAGGTTATCGAGGGCGCAGGTTATCAAAGCGGCGTTTACGCTTCGAGTTCAACCTACACAACCGAGATAAAAACGGAAAGCATCTTAAAAAGCAGTTACATTTGGGTTGCCGATTATAACGATAAGGTTACATATAAAGGCGACTGGGATGTTTGGCAGTACACGGAGCAGGGCGAACTGAATTCGATAGGCTCTCGCTTTGTCGATATGAATTATTGGTATTTGTAACGGAGATAATATGAAAAAATTTGTTTCGCTTTTAGTCAGTATCGTGCTGATAACGCTGTCTGTCGTACCGGTCTATGCAGGTACGCAGAGTACGCTGAATATTAATAGTGGTGCTGTGTCTCATGATGTGTCGCCGACGCTTTACGGCGTCAGTCTTGACGATTCGGCTTTTGCCTCAGACGGCGGACTCGGAGCACAGATGGTTAATAATAATTCGTTTGAGTATTCCTTAAACGGCGAACTTGCGTGGAAGATGACCGATGTGTCAACCGCTCTTTCAACTCAAACTCCGCTTAATAAAAACAACCCAACCTACGAGACCGTCTCTGTTGATAAAAAGGGCGAACTTTCAAATCTCGGCTACGCTGCTTTGTTTGACGAAAACGGCGAGTATTCCGCCTCGGGTTTGGAAAAGGGTGCAATGCACTTTACCAAAGGAGAAACCTACACATTTACCTGCTTTCTGAAAAATGAGAACTATGATGGCAAAATCGGCGTGTATCTCAATTCTTCATCTAACAAAAACGATGTTGTTCAACTTGATTTGGGCGAATTGAATAATAAATCGTGGAAAAAATTTACGGCGAAACTTACCTCTTCTGCAAACGAGGACGGCGAGTTGACGGTTAAATTCAGCGGCAGCGGTGCACTTTGTATAGACTCTGTCAGCCTCACTCCCGACAGCAGTTACGGAGCAGGTGACGAGATGTGGAAAAATGCGTGTCTCCGCTCCGATTTGGTGTCCGCTCTTAAAGAACTCAAACCGGCGTTTATACGCTTTCCGGGCACCTGCACAGCCGAGAGCGATGATTCGTCCGCTATTGTATCTTGGAAAGATACGATAGGAAAACCCGAGGAAAGACGGCAGACGGTCAGCGTTAATAATGACAGCGACGGCGGCGTTTATCTTAATTCGTCCGGTTATGTCGGCTATCACGAGTATTTTCAGCTTTGTGATGATTTGGGCGCAACTCCCGTGCCCGAGGTCAGTGCAGGCGTTGCGTGCCAGACTAATGCAAAATATGATGATTATGTTCAGGCGTTAAATAAAACATATATGACAGACGAGCAGTTTGAGGCTTATCTGTCGGAGCAGTATTCTCTCTCAAAAAGTGAGATTAAGAACAGAGTTCAATATATTAATTCGCTCGGTATTAATTCAAAAGCGGATTTCGATAACTATGTTTCCTCTGTGTCGCTCACTCCCGGCACGGACAAATTTAAGAATTATGTTCAGGACGTGCTCGACTTAATCGAGTACGCAAACGGCGATTCAAAAACCACTTACTTTGGCTCTCTGAGGGCACAAAACGGAAGCGTACAGCCATTTGAAATGAAGTATATTCAAATCGGCGGAGATAATTACGGCGAAGCATATTGGCGTAATTTTGACGAGATAAAAAAAGCTGTTAACGAAAAATATCCCGATATAACCGTTGTCGCTTCTTGCGGCACGGATTTTGAGGGCAGTGATTTTGAGGACGCAAAGAATAAAATTGCCGCTTCTTATTCCGATGTGACAGCGTTTGAGAGTATTGTCGGCAGTAAAGAAAAATCTCTGTCGAACTTTGTCGGCAGATACGACAGTTACGCAAGGGACGGCGCAAACGTGATTGCCTCCGTCTCCTCGCTTGCCCTTGACGAAAAAAAGCAGGGCAGAAGCGATAATGCCTATAACGCCTGCGATACTGCGGCATTTATGCTCGGTGCGGAGAAAAACAGCGATGTCGTTTCCATGCTGTCCTATTCAAAGGCACTTTCAAAATCGCACGCCGATAAAACAAAAACTTCGCTCATTTGGTTTGATAACGAGAATGTCGTGCTCACTCCCGAATATTATGTTCAGATGCTTTTTGCAAATAATGTGGGCACAAAAACGCTCAGCGCAGATTTTACCGACCGACCTCTGGGCGTTACCCAAAGCGTCACCATAGATGAAAAATCACAAACTCTTTATGTCAAACTCGTGAATACAGGCGGCAAAAAGGAAAAAATAAACGCTAATTTTAACGGCTTTGATAATCTTGTAACGGCATCTGTTCTTTCTCTTGAAAGTGAGTACAAAACGGCGTATAATTCAAATGAAAAGCAAACCGTTGCGCCAAAGAGTAAGGATATTCAAATCAGCGGCGACTCCTTTACCGTGACCTTACAGCCTTATAGTGCGACAGTTGTAAGAATACCGTACGGTACCAATGTCGGTGCTTCGCTTTATAAGATACCGAATACTGTTAATACGGAGGTTAAATCATATATTCCCATGTCTGTTAAAATGTTAATTATTTTAATGGTTGTTATTTTTATTCTCGCAACCGTTATAACTTATTTCGTTTATTCAAAGGTTGTCCTTAAAGGCAAAAAACCCGATTTCAAAAATAAGAATAAACCGAACGATAAAGATAAAAAAGAAGATGAATAAAAAACACACCGACTGGGTTAAATCTCGGTCGGTGTTTTGTCTATATCGTGTCTCATAGGCTTCCTTATTAAGGGAGGTTTATATATTAATTTTCGTGTTATTCGTTCTGCATAAAATATAATCCGTTGAAACTTTGTAGTAATCCGCCAGTGTAATCAGGTGATGAACAGGCAGTTCGTTTGCCCCTCGTTCGTATCGTGCGTACATTGTCTGCGACGTTTTGAGCACATCGGCTATTTCCTGCTGGGTCTTGTCGTTGTCCTCTCTCAAATCCTTTATTCGTTTAATATAGTCCATAATATCACTCCTTGCTACAATTATATGTAGTACAAAAGTTTACTATTGACTTTAGTAAATATCTTTACTATACTTAAATTGAATAATAATATGTTAACACTTTAATCGGAGGAGTATATTATGAATGATTCAAAAGAAAAAAACAAAAGAGTCGTTGGCAAGGTGATTGCCGTAATTGTAGCTTTTGCAGTAATGCTTGCCACTTCGTTTGTTGTGGCAAATTTTGTGCATAATCGTGGTAATTCTCAGGCGGTGTCTAAGGTACAAAATGGACTTTCCGCATATGAACTTGCGGTAGAGCAGGGCTATGACGGAAGCGTTCAGGATTGGCTCGATTCGCTAAAGGGTAAGTCGGCTTACGATATTGCAGTGGAAAACGGCTATTCGGGAACAGAAAAGGATTGGTCTAAGGCACTTGAACTTAGCGCAAAGCAGGAAACATCGGAAATAAAAACCGCATATTTTACCGAAACGGGTAAACTTGTTATTGAACTTTCCGACGGCACTTCTATTAATGTAGGTACTGCTAAGGGACTTAACGGAAAGAACGGTCTTGACGGTAAAGACGGTAAAGACGGCACAAACGGCATTAACGGAAAAAATGGAATTAATGGTAAGAACGGCACAAACGGACTGGACGGCAAGGACGGTATCAATGGTACAAACGGAATTGACGGTCAAAACGGAGCAGACGGACAGGACGGTGTCGGCATTTCACAGGCAGAGATTAATTCCGACGGAGAACTCGTGCTTACATTATCCGACGGTACTGCCGTAAATCTTGACCGTGTTGTCGGTGCAAAAGGCGAGAAAGGCGACCAAGGTGAAAAAGGCGACAAGGGCGACCAAGGTGAGCAAGGTCTCAAAGGTGAAAAAGGCGACAAGGGTGACCAAGGCGAACAGGGCGTTCAAGGTGAGAAAGGCGACCGAGGTGAACAAGGTATCCAAGGTGAAAAAGGTGAAACCGGTGCCGCAGGTCGTGACGGTATAGACGGTATTAACGGTACAAACGGAGTTGACGGACAAGACGGTGCAGACGGTCAGGACGGTGTCGGTATTCAAAATATTCTTGTTACTTCTGACGGCAATCTTAATGTAACTCTCACTAACGGTACAACCCTTGAACTCGGAAATATCAAGGGTGCAAAGGGAGATAAAGGTGACCAAGGCGAGCAAGGTCTCAAAGGAGAAAAAGGTGACAAGGGTGACCAAGGTGAGAAAGGCGAAAAGGGCGACCAAGGCGAAAAGGGCGACCAAGGCGAACAGGGCGTTCAAGGCGAGAAAGGCGAGAAAGGCGAAAAAGGTGAAACAGGTGCCGCAGGTCGTGACGGTATAGACGGTATCAACGGTACAAACGGAGTAGACGGCAGAGACGGTGCAGACGGTGCTGACGGTATCGGTATTTCTAATGTAAATATTAATACAAATGATGAACTTGTACTGACTTTTTCTGACGGAAGAAATATAAATCTCGGCAATGTAAAGGGTTCAAAAGGAGATAAAGGCGACCAAGGCGAGCAAGGTCTCAAAGGTGAAAAAGGTGACAAGGGTGACCAAGGTGAGCAGGGTCTCAAAGGAGAAAAAGGCGACCAAGGTGAGCAGGGTCTCAAAGGTGAAAAAGGTGACAAGGGTGACCAAGGTGAGAAAGGCGAAAAGGGCGACCAAGGCGAACAAGGTATTCAAGGCGAAAAAGGGGACAAAGGCGAAACCGGTGCCGCAGGTCGTGACGGCATAGACGGTATCAACGGTACAAATGGCAGAGACGGTGCAGACGGTCAGGACGGCGTAGGTATAGCCGATGTAACCGTTGCAGACGGCGGTGTGCTTACTGTTACGCTCACTAACGGAACAACTCTCAATTTGGGTAACATTAAGGGCGCAGACGGAATCGGAATAAAGAAAGCCGAGATTAATTCAAACGGCGAACTTGTGCTTACATATTCCGATGACAGCGTTGTAAACCTTGGCTCTGTAATGGGAGCAGACGGTGCCGACGGCAGAGGTATTCAGTCCGTTGCCGTATCAACCGACGGTGAATTAATTGTAACTTATACGGATTCTGCCGTTGTAAACCTCGGCTCGATTAAGGGCGAAAAAGGTGATAAAGGCGATAAGGGAGACAAGGGCGATAAAGGCGACGCAGGCAGAGGCATTGAAAAAACCGAACTCGTAAACGGCGAACTCATCATCACCTACACCGACGGAACACAGGAAAATGCCGGTTCTATTGGATCAGGCGATTCTGACAATACACTTGATGCAGATGGAGGAACAGTTGGATTAAGATATATTTTACAGGCTGATGATACATATTATGTTACAGCATATAAGGTGGATTATGATGGCTCTGAAGATGTTGTTATTCCTTCATATCATAATGGCCGTCCAGTTTCTGGTATAGCAGATTCAGGCTTTAATAGATCACAGGAGCAAATGACCGGTGCTTTTTATTGTAAAAGTCTGAAAAGTATTACTATACCTTCTTCTGTTAAGTATATCGGAAAATATGCTTTTTCTGGTCAAAGCAAAATGGAGTATATAAAATATGAGGGATCGTTTTCAGAGTGGATGAATATAGAAAATCCTAATAATGATCTTTTTTCCGGTGCACATAATAGTTTATTATATATTCAAAATGAAAAATTGTATGGTACAGTAAAGTTGCCTGATGATATTTCGGTATTGAACAATATGCTATATAATTATAGATTTATTAAGAATCTTGTTATTCCTAAATCAATTACAAGCATTGTAAAAAACAGTTATTGGATTCCAAGTAGTGATAATTATGGCTTAATAAATTGTTATTACGAGGGAACCTCAGAACAATGGAACGCTATGTGTAGTTTGCATGGGTCGAATATAAGATACTATTATTATTCAGATGTTCAATTGAGCGGAAATTATTGGCATTATGTAAATGGAATTCCAACTAGATGGTGAAAGTAAAACAATTAAAAAGGATTTGGTTTATTAAGTTTTTTTAATTAAGCGTTATTATTGTTTTTGTTGTATTTAAAAATATAGAAATTGTTTTGAGGAGAATTTTATGATTAATAACAATAAAACTAAAACATACAGTATATCTGCCAAATTAATTCCTGTGGATATTGAAGTTATTAAAGTGTATTTGCTTGGTGCAGTAAATGCCTTTTGCAATGCTAAACCGGATGAGGCTTTTTCAGCTCGTATCCTTTTTGGCGGAAATAACAGAAATTGGGGCAATACTCCAATGCAGAAGCTCTATGACTATTACATAAAAGAGGGAAAAACAGAGGAGGACGCCCATCAAGCTGCCGCAATAGATGCAGGCAGATTGTTGAAAGCAGTTCTTGAAAGAGATTCAAGAAAATTTGAAATTGTGGGAAAAGACACAGGAACGTTATATAAATTAGTTTAGTCATTAATAAAATGCTCGGATAATTTTCGAGCATTTTATTTTGTCTGTTTCTTCAGCAAAGAGTAAACCCCCGAAGCGAATTCGCTTCAGGGTGTGTATTTTAAACCGTAGGGGCGAACTGCGTTCGCCTGTTTTACCATTCTAAATTGTGGAGTTTGCCTTTTTGGACTAATTCGGGGTAGCCCCATTGGCGAAGCACCTCGTATGTGCCGATTGCAACAGCGTTTGACAGATTAAGGCTTCTTATTATTCCTCTCATCGGCATACGCACGCAGAAATCGTGATTGTCCTTTAATAGTTCCTCGGGCAATCCCTTTGTTTCCTTGCCGAAAACGAGGTAGCAATGGTTTGGGTACTTAATATCCGAGTGTGCCTGCTCTGCTTTGGTTGTAAAATAATAGAACTGTCCGCCCTTGTTTTTCTCAAAAAACTCCTCGGTGCTGTCGTAAAAGGTGATGTCGAGCTTATCCCAATAGTCAAGACCTGCCCTTTTTACCTGCTTGTCCGTAATGTGAAATCCCATAGGGCCGACAAGATGAAGTCTTGCGCCCGTTGCCGCACAGGTTCTTGCAATGTTGCCTGTGTTTTGCGGAATTTCAGGCTCTATCAGCACTATATTAAGCGAGTGTTCCATTTATATACACCTCTTCAATGTTAAAATTCTCGTCGGTTACGATAAGGTCGGCACATTTTCCAACCGAAATCGAGCCGATTTTTTTTTCCTCTCCGATTGCCCTTGCAGGGTTAATTGTGCAGGATTTAATCGCCGTCTTAAAATCAATGCCGAAGTTGAGCAAATTCTTGAACTCGTCAAATACATTGGTAATCGAAGCGGCGATTGTGCCGTCCGATAAGCGTGCAACGGTGTAGCCGTCCTTTACATATGTCATCTGTCCGCCCAGTTCAAACTCGCCGTTTCCGAGCCCTGCGCCACGCATAGAATCGCTGATTACGCAGGCTCTGTCCTCGCCTAAAATCTTAAATGTATTTCTTAGCACCGTCGGGCAAATGTGCGCTCCGTCACAGATGAGTTCGCATGTAACGCCGCTGTCGAATGCGACGCCCACAACTCCTGCCTCACGGTGCGTCATCGGGGTCATTGCGTTGAATAAATGCGTTGCGTGATTAATTCCGTTCTTTATCGCCTCTGCCGCTTCTTCTGCGTTCGCCGCAGTGTGACCGATTGAGACGGTTGCTTTTTTGCTTGCGTGCTCGATAAATTTTTTGCTGTCGAACGCCTCGGGCGCTATCGTGATTAACTTCATCAGTCCCTCGCTCGCATCGTATAATCTGTTGAAATAGTCAACGGTGCCGGGTATAACATAATCTCCGTTTTGTGCTCCCTTTTTGCTCATGGCGATGAACGGACCTTCAAAATTGATTCCTGCAATCTTTGACCTGCCTGCCTTGCCGTTCTTTGCGTAATCGGAGATGACCTCTGCAATGTCGCACAGCCTGTCGATAGGCAGAGTCATTGTTGTCGGGCAAAATGAAGTAATGCCTCTTTTTGCAAGATATGCACTTATTTTGTCGAGAGCCTCGGGCGTTCCGTCGCTTGAGTCGCCGCCGTCGCCGCCGTGAATGTGAATGTCTATGAAACCCGGCATAACTATTTTGCCGTTCATATCTTTTCCGTCACCGTCGATTATGCCTATCTCCGATATTTTTCCGTTTTCGATTTTTATGTCGCCGAATTCTTTTTCAAATTCTTCGTTTATGAATGTGCAATTTTTAAGTATCATTATTCGCACTCCTTAAGTATTTTGTACGACAGTTCTTGGAGTTGCTCAAATCGCTCGAGTTTCCCTATCTCTGCTCTGAGTTTTGCACCGCCTCGCATACCCTTTGTGTAATATGCGGCGTGGTGGCGTGCCTCTCTCATTGCCGTGTACTCGCCTTTGTATTCTATGATTTTTTGTATGTGTTTTAGCATTACCGCCATTTTCTGCGTAACGCTCGGCTCGGGCAAAACTCTGCATTCGTCAAGATATGCGTTGATTTTTGAAAACACCCATGGATTTCCCAGCGCACCTCTGCCTATCATTATTGCGTCTGCGTTCGTTTTTTCCAGCATAATCGCTGCCGACTGTTCGTCTTTTATGTCTCCGTTTGCGATAACGGGAATGCCGACGGCTTTTTTTACTTGTGCAATTATGTCAAAATCCACGCTGCCGCTGTACATTTGCTGTCTTGTCCTGCCGTGCACCGTCACTGCGCTCGCACCTGCCTTTTCGGCGAGTTCAGCCATCTGTACTGCGTTTACGCTCTCGTCGTCCCAACCTTTTCGGATTTTAACCGTTACGGGAATATCGACCGACTGCACCACCGCCTTGGTTATTTCGTAAGCAAGCTCTGGCTTTTTCATAAGGCTCGCCCCTCCACCGTTCATTGCAATTTTCGGAGCAGGACAGCCCATATTTATGTCTATTATGTCCGGATTGAAGTCAAGGCATTTTACCGCCGCTTTCGCCATAATTTCGGGGTCATCGCCGAAAATCTGTGCCCCTGCCGGTCTGTCATTTCCTAAGGTCAAAAGCTGAGCACTCTTTTTGTCGCTCATGGTCAGTCCCTTTGACGATACCATTTCGCTTACGGTATATGCCGCACCGTATTGCACGCACAACTCCCTGAATGCCAAATCCGCTATTCCTGCCATCGGGGCTAAAAACGCTATGTGATTAAATTCTAAATCCTTTATTTTCATATGTAAACCTTTTCACTTTCTTATGCCTAATATATCACAAAATATCTTTAATTACAATTATTATATATTTATTATATTAATACTGTGATAATTTACCATAATTTTATAAAATGCCGAAAAGGTGCGTATTTCCTCTTGACATATTTGTAATATTGTGTTACTCTTTTGTTACCTTAAAAAACAACAAAATATTGACAAAAAATGTTTGAATTTTTGTACTACACAATATATTGTATAGTACTGACGAAAATGTTATGTATTTTGTTGATATAAATGATTACATTTTGGAAAAAAAGGCGTATCTTTTATTCCATTTTTTATTGCCTTTTGGTATAATATTTTATGTGTGAATTTACACATATTTTTATTTTTGCTTTTAATACTATAAATATATGAAATTCCTCAAAGATTGGAGGGCTGAAATTGGATAATTTTGTTATTAACGGCGGACACGAACTGTTCGGCGAGGTTAGCATCAGCGGTGCAAAGAACGCAGCCGTTGCCATTATCCCTGCGGCTATACTTGCGGATGATGTCGTAAGAATAGAGAATATACCGCAAATCAGCGATGTTCAGCTTATTATCGAAATTCTTGACAGAATGGGCGCTGACATTAAACTTGTGAATAAGAACACTCTTGATATAGATACTTCTAATATTAATTACCAGAGCGTTCCGTATGAACTTACATCTCATTTCAGGGCAAGTTACTATCTCATAGGTGCAATGCTCGGCAGATTTAATCAGGCAGAGGTTGCTATGCCGGGCGGATGCAATTTCGGCGTAAGACCCATTGACCAGCATATCAAGGGCTTTGAGATGCTGGGCGCAGATGTTGACATAGTTGACGGTATGGTTTGTGCCAAAGCGGATAAACTTATGGGTACATCTATATATATGGATGTCGTTTCCGTAGGCGCAACTATTAATATTATGCTTGCCGCAGTTAAGGCAAGAGGACTTACCATAATCGAAAACGCAGCCAAAGAGCCGCACATAGTTGACCTTGCGAACTTCCTTAACTCAATGGGTGCGGATGTCAGAGGCGCAGGTACGGATGTAATTAAAATCCGTGGTGTAGAAAAGATGCACGGCTGTACCTATTCTATCATTCCCGACCAAATCGAGGCAGGCACATATATGGTTGCTACTGCTGCGTGCGGCGGAGATGTTCTTATTAAGAATGTCATTCCCAAACACCTTGAGTCTATTTCCGCAAAGCTCGAGGAAGCAGGCGCAGAGGTTATCGAGTATGATGACGCTGTTCGTGTAACAAGATTTAAGGCTCTTAATAAATGCAATGTAAAGACTATGCCTCATCCGGGCTTTCCAACCGATATGCAGCCGCAGATGGCAGTGCTTCTCTCAATCGCAAACGGTACGAGCATTCTCTCCGAGAGCGTTTGGGATAATCGTTTTCAGTATGTCGGTCAACTTCTTCGTATGGGTGCCGATATTCAGGTTGACGGTAAGGTTGCCGTAATTGTCGGAGTACCTAAACTTGCGGGAGTTTCTGTTAAGGCTACCGACCTCAGAGCAGGTGCGGCTATGATAATCGCAGGACTTGTTGCCGAGGGTACAACCACTGTCGAGGATATTGTTTATGTTGACCGTGGATATGAGGATATTGTGGAAAAACTTTCCGCTCTCGGTGCGGATATTAAGCGAGTATCCGTAAATGACGATAATGCTGTCCAAACAGCAGGCTAAAATACAAAATCAATCCTCGTCGCACGGCGGGGATTTTTTGATGAAAAGGAGGGTGAAATATGTCAAAGGCGTGCCAACTTTTTTCCGGCAGTAAGGGCAATTCCATATATCTGTCCTGCTCGACCGGAAAGTTTTTGATTGATGTCGGCGTCAGTGCAAAAAGAATAGAAAAGGCACTTGATGAAATCGGGGTTTCACCGAGCGAACTTTGCGGCATATTTGTCACCCACGAGCACTCCGACCATATCAGCGGACTGCGGGTTTTCGCCTGTCGATATAACCTTGATGTTTATGCTCACCCCGATGTTATCGCCGCTATGCGAAATACGAAAAAGATAGACGATAAGGTCAAAACTAAGGAAATCACTTCACCGCTCGAACTGTCGGGAGTTAAGATTATTCCTTTTGAAAACAGCCACGACAGCGTAGCCTGTCTCGGTTACAGATTTGATATGAGCGACGGCAGAAGTATTTGTGTTTGTACCGATACGGGTTATGTCACCGATGACGCAAGAGATAAAATGCAGGGTTGCGATTTGGCTTTTCTCGAGTCAAATCACGAGGTCACCATGCTCCAAAACGGCACATATACATATCAACTCAAGCAAAGGATTTTGTCCCAAACGGGTCATCTTTCAAATTTTGCATGTGCCGAATATGCTTGCGATTTGGTTAAGCATGGTACTACGAGAATTGTTCTTTCTCACTTGAGCAGAGAAAATAATATGCCCGACATCGCTTATCAGACAACTCTTTGTGCGCTCAGGCAGGAGGGCTTTAAGGAAAATAAAGATTTCAGACTCAGCGTGTCACCGCAGGAAAACCACGAAAGACCCATTGTTTTATGATTAAGGTTAATGTTATTGCCGTAGGCAAGTTAAAGGAAAAATATTTAAGAGAAGCGTGTAACGAATATGTTAAACGCCTCGGCGCTTTTTCTAAGGTGAGTGTTGTCGAGGTGTCGGAGGAGAGATGCAGTGATAATCCGTCACCGTCCGAAATCGAAACCGTAAAAGACAAAGAGGGCAAGCGTATAATCGCAAAGATTTTGAAATCTTCCTTTGTCATTCCGCTTTGTATCGAGGGCACTCAGTATTCGAGCGAGGATTTTTCAAAGAAAATAGAAGCCGCATCCGTTTCGGGCGTGAGCGATATTACCTTTATAATCGGCGGTTCGTTCGGGCTGAGCGATGAGGTTAAGTCGCTCGGTAAAATGAAACTCTCATTTGGCAAGATGACGCTTCCGCACCAACTGATGAGGGTGGTTTTGCTCGAGCAGGTTTATCGTGCGTTCTCCATTTCAAATAACGGCAAATATCACAAATAATCTTTATCGCCTCGGTAAAACTAATACCGAGGTGTTTTTTATGCGAAAAAACAATGGAACATATTATTTTGACGAGCCGCCTTTAATTGTTGCTAGCGCAGGCGTTGCAGGGAAAAAAGAGGGCGAGGGTCCGCTTAAAAATTATTTTGACGCCGTGTTTGAAGATACGACAATGGGTGTAAACAGTTTTGAGCAGGCTGAATCCGCCATGCTCCACGACGCTTTTATCCGTGCTTTGTCTAAGGCGGGCAAAAGCCCGTCGGAGATTGATATGGTTATGTGCGGCGATTTGCTCGACCAATGCGTAGGCTCGTGCTTTGCACTTAAGGATTTGGAAATGCCGTTTGTCGGTATGTACGGTGCGTGCTCAACTATGGCACTGACTTTGTGCAATGCCTGTTTTGCCGTTGACGCAGGGGCAAACACCGTTGCCGTCGGTGCTTCGAGCCACTTTGCCTCCAGTGAAAGACAGTTTCGTTTTCCGCTTGAATACGGAGGACAGCGGCCGCAGACTTCACAGTGGACGGTCACGGGAGCAGGTGCGGCAGTAGTGCAAAATCCAAAAACCGCCGCCGAAAGCGAAAAGGGTTCGCCCCATATTTCCGCCGTTCATATCGGTACTATTACCGACCTCGGCATTAAGGATGCAAACAATATGGGAGCGGCTATGGCACCTGCCGCAGCGAGAACGATAGGCGGCTTTTTGTCCGATACCGGCACTTCGCCCGATGATTATGATATGATTGTTACAGGCGATTTGGGCTATACGGGCAGTACGCTTTTGTATGAACTTATAAAGAAGGAATACGGCGTTGACATTCGTTCGGTGCATAAGGATTGCGGTCTTATGATTTTTGATTTGGAGGAGCAGGATGTTCATTCGGGAGGTTCGGGTTGCGGTTGCAGTGCAAGCGTGCTTTGCTCGTATTTGCTCGGCGAAATGAATAAGGGTCGATTGCATAAAATTCTTTTTACCGCCACGGGTGCGCTGATGTCTCCCACTTCGTGCAAACAGGGACAGCCTATCCCCGGTATTGCCCACAGTGTGCTGATAGAAATATAATGTTTGACTTTTGTTAACATATAATGTATATTTAGTATATAAGAGGTCGGTCGTTGCCGACTGTCATAGGAGAAACTGTTCCCATACCGAACACAGAATTAGCCCTCCTCGCAAAATTTTGCGGGGGGGGGTAACTTTATTTTAGGAGGGAAATTATGAGAGAAAATGTAAAGTATATGCTGACTAATTGGCTGAAGTGGGATAAGAGAAGTTTAATCTATTTTCTTATCCGAGTGCCTGCACTCGTTTTGCAGCCGATAGTCACCGCATATATACCAAAGGCGATGATTGACTGTATCGACAAGGGTGCAACTGTCGGCCGGCTCACACTCGTTGTGGGACTGCTCAGCGTGCTTGTTGTGCTTACCACTTGGCTTGCACCGTTTATGCAGGAATTATTAAACGGCAGTGCACGTATTATCCGTATGCGCTATGCCGTGCTTGCCTTTCGGAAAAATCTTAACACCGATTACACAAATATCGAAAACCCCGAGGGCAGAGAGAAAAATAAGAGGGCAATGGAATTCTATCGCAGTTATTATTCCGGCTCGGCTGATTTTCTCGATTCAAGTAATCAGTTTTGCGTTTGTATTGTGGGCGTTATTGCTTCGTTGATGTTAATTTACAAAATCAATTTTATTATGATTTTGGTTATTCTCGCCACCTGTGTTTGCGAGTTCTTCCTTTTGAAATTCTTAAATAAAAAGGAGAAGAAAACAAAGGACGAACGGAGTTCTGTATTCGTTCGCTTTGATTATTACTATAATCTATGCCGTGATTTTTCCGCCGCAAAGGACATTAGACTCTACGGCTTTACCGATTATTTTATGTCCGCCGTTGCAAGGATAATTTATGACCTTGAGCAAATTAATCAAAAATTTATGCGCCAAAATATCAAGGTCGGCGGCACAAGGGCGCTGCTTAATCTTTTGCGTGAACTTGTTGCCTACGCTTATCTTACATATCTTGTGTGCAGGGGCAGGCTTTCCGTTTCCGATTTTATTTTCTATTTCGGCATTATAACCGGCTTTTCTAATTGGATATTAAACGCCGTGTATCAGTATTCAAATCTCGAGCGATGCTGTAACGATTGCGCCGCCTTTCGTGAATTTGTCGAAAGTACGGAGAAAAGCGAAAACAAGCCCAATGTGAATTTTGACAGCGTTGATTCAATCGAATTTAAGAATGTTTCGTTTACATATCCCTCTGCGGAAAAAAGTACAATTAACAATATGTCTTTTAAGGTTAATAAGGGCGAAAATATAGCCGTTGTCGGTGAAAACGGAGCAGGAAAAACTACGGCTGTTAAACTTCTTTGCGGCTTGTATTATCCCACTTCGGGCGATATTCTTGTTAACGGAAAAAGCAGTCTTGATTTTTCTTCCGATAGTTATTTTAATCTGTTCTCCGCCGTTTTTCAGGATTATTATTTTATGCCCATGACGATAGCGGAAAATATTTCTGCAACATCAAATTATGATAAAGCAAAACTTTATGCCGCATTTGAAAAGGCAGGAATAGCGGACAAGATAAACACCCTGCCCGATAAAGAAAAATCATATATGATAAAGGATGTGTATAAAGACGCAGTTGATTTTTCCGGCGGCGAAAAGCAAAAATTGCTTCTTGCAAAGGCGATTTATAAAAACGCACCCGTTTTGATTTTGGACGAGCCGACCGCCGCACTCGACCCAATCGCAGAAAACGAGCTGTATCTAAAATATAACGAGATGACGAGCGGCAAAATATCGTTCTTCATTTCTCACCGTCTTTCATCCACTCGCTTTTGCGACAGAATTTTGTTTATCAAAGACGGCAAGATTGCCGAAAGCGGCACGCACGAGGAACTTATGGCACTCAAAGGCTCCTATTACAGAATGTACCAAGTCCAAAGTTATTACTACAAGGAGAACGGAGGCGAGGCTGTATGAAAAATATAAAAACTGTTTTTGCGGCGTTTCGTGAGATGCACTGCCTTGAAAAACGACTCATTCCGACTGCCGTTACCGTCTCACTTGTTACGGCGGTTATGCCCTTTGTCAACATTTGGTTTACATCAAAAATTATAGATTTGCTTGATGGCGGCACAGATATGAAAAGCCTCGCTCTCTATATCGCCTTGGCTGTCGGTATCAACGCCCTGTTGTTTTTTATCAACTGTTACCTCGGCGATATGCAGTTTGTCTATCGCTCGCTGATGTATAATAAGGAACTTCAGCGCATTTCGTCAAGGCTCTTCGGTATTGAATATCAAAAACTCGAAAGCAGTGAGTTCAAGGAACTTGTGCATAAACATTCCGAGGCACAGGACAGAGTTTTTTCCTCTTTTGTTCAGCTTACATGGATGATGCGTGATTTCATTTCGGGCACACTTACACTGATTATATCCGTTATTATTATCTTTCCGCTGTTAAAAATCGGCTTTAAGAAAACGGGTGACACCTTTTTTGAACGCCCTGCGTTTTTGCTCACGATTTTCGGTGCAATCGCCGTTATGGCTGTTGTCATTCTTATAGTAGCCGTCAGAATGAACAAGGCTTGGTTTAAGGCAAGCGACGAGTATTCACGCCTTGATCGGATTTTTTACTATTTTCTCAATATGTTCTCCGATTATAATACGGGCAAGGAAATCCGTATTTATAAAGAGCAGGCTCTAATCGAGCACACCGCAACGGACAGACTGCTCACCGACGGCGAACAAATTTTGAAAAAAGCCTCGATGAACACGGCAAAGCAAAGTTCGTTTGTTGCGATTTTGGGTGCACTCGTCGGCTTCGGTATTTATCTTTTTATCGGTGTTAAGGGCTTGTACGGTCTTTTCGGTATAGGCTCGCTTGTCCTTTACTGCGGTGCGTTTATGCAGATTATAGCGGGCATAATGAAAATGGCTGTCACCTTCGGCAAAACCGCCGAAATGGTGCCGCTCGTTAATTATTACTTTGAAATTGTGAATACCGAGGACGAAATGACCTACGGCGACAAGGTGCTTGATTTGTCGGGCGGCTTTGATATTGAGTTTAAGGATGTTTCGTTTAAGTATCCGGGTGCGGAAAATTATGCTCTGAAAAATGTTAATCTCAAAATCAAAAACGGTGAGCACCTTGCCGTGGTCGGCAGAAACGGCAGCGGCAAAACAACATTTATTAAGCTGATGTGCCGCCTTTACGATGTGACCGACGGTGAAATTTTGCTAAGCGGTGCTAACATTAAGGAATACACAAAGGATAGTATTATAAAGCTCTATTCCGTAGTTTTTCAGGATTTCAAAATATTCTCCGTTTCGCTTAAAGATAATGTTTGTATAAATTCCGATTTTGAAAGCGACCGATTTTATGCCTGCCTTGAAAATGCAAATATTAAGGACAGGGCAGAGCGACTGACGAATAAGGAAAATACATATCTTTATAAGGATTTGAACAAGAATGGCGTTGAAATCTCCGGCGGAGAGGCGCAAAAACTTGCCCTTGCGAGGGCACTTTATAAGGACGCTCCCGTTGTCATTCTCGACGAGCCGACTGCCGCTCTAGACCCCATTGCAGAAAACGAGATTTACAGTCGTTTTAATTCCTTTGTCCAAAACAAAACCGCAATTTATATTTCACACAGGCTTTCAAGTTGTGCATTTTGCGATAAAATTGCCGTGTTTGACAAATCGAGACTTGTCGAAAGCGGCACGCATAAAGAACTTTTGTCTGCTGACGGCAGATATGCCGAACTTTGGAACGCCCAGGCAAAATATTATGTAGAGTGATTTTGTTAAACCAAGTTAAATAACGCAAAAAGCCGTACGGAAAGTACGGCTCAGACTGTCGATAAAACTCCTGAAGCACGCCAATAAAATTAACTAACCGCTTAATGCCTCCCTTGTGTAAAGGGAGGTGGCAACACGAAGTGTTGACGGAGGGATTGTAAAAGTACCGCAAACATCGAGTTTACGGTACTTTTTGCGTTTTTCGTTTTTTGCTCAGTCAAAAAAGGGCTTCCAAAAAATCATTTGATTTTTTGGAAAGAGGAAAAACATATGCAATATAGTTACAAAACTTTGTTTTGTTCTATATGAAATATGTTTTGACGAGGTACAGCAAAGTTCGCAAGAAAACGAAATTCAGAATCTTTCTCAACAGCCTACAGTGTGTTGACTGTTTTTTATGTTTTTGCCGTATTTGCTTCATCTTTTCATTCGCCATTCTTTGACAGATTTAGTGATTTTTCACAAAATTTTCTTTTCTCTATTGACGAAATCGACATTAATATATATTATATTAAATATATATTAACATTGTGTTAGATTGTCCATTTTTAGTTTGATTTTTGTGATTTTAATAATTAATCTTTTGGCATTAAGAGAAAATTGATAAAAGCAAGACAAAGGATAGTATATATGACATCGGTTGAAGAATTAAAAAAATTAAAAATAGATTTTCCGACAGAAGAAAAAATAATCGGATATAAAAGCTTTTATAACAGAGTCGTTAAGAGAATCATTGATTTTATTTTGGCATTAATAATGACAATAGTGTTATCTCCCTTGTTTATTGTTGTAAGTGTTTTAATTATATCAGATGACGGATTTCCTGTCTTTTATAGGGCGCAGAGAGGTGGATATAAGAATAAACCTTTTCGTATTTATAAATTTCGTTCAATGATTAATAATGCAGATAAAATCGGCGGTGGAACGACCGCCTTGAACGATAGCAGAATTACAAAAATCGGTTCTTTTTTAAGAAAGACAAAGCTTGATGAATTTGCAAATCTATTTAACATCTTGCGCGGCGAGATGAGTTTTATCGGTCCCAGACCGGAACTGTTACAGTATACTGACCAATACGAAGGTGTGGAAAGGTATATATTTGAGGTTAGACCGGGAATTACAGATTACAGTTCTGATGTGTTTATTAATCTTGACGAAATCGTCGGCGGAGAAAACGCTGATGAAATGTATGAAAGATATGTTTTGAAGAACAAGAATGCTCTTCGTGTAAAATATGCAGCGGAGGTTTCCTTTAGGACGGACGTTAAAATATTTTTTAAAACAGTTTTGGATGTGCTAAAAAAAGCATTTGGATTTATTTTTAAGAAAGAGCATCGAGGTTAATATATGGAATATGTAGTATTAAAAAACTCGGATTTAAGGGTCTCTCGTTTTTGTATGGGCGGATGTCCTATGGGCGGATACGGCTGGGGCAATGTGCAGGAGCAGGAGTTGATTGACGCAGTGCACGCAGCCCTTGATAACGGAGTTAATTTTTTTGATACAGCAGAGACATATGGGCTCGGTCAGTCTGAAATAACTCTTGGTAAAGCATTGGGATATAGAAGAAAAGATGTTATTATCAGTGATAAATTCGGTGTTCATGCTAAGGTGGGACAACCTACATATTACGATAACAGCAGAGATTATATAATCGAGGCTTGTGAAGGCTCATTAAAAAGGTTAAATACAGAGTATATTGATGTATATACTGTTCATTACAGAGACGGTAAAACGCCGCTTGCCGATGTAGTCGATACACTTGAGTATTTGAAAAAGCAAGGTAAGATAAGGTACTTTGCTCTTTCAAATATTGGCAAGGAAGACGAGCGGGAGCTTCGAGAACTTAAGGGTAAGTTTGTATCGTTCCAAGATGAGTATAGTCTTGCTTGCAGGAAAAATGAAAAAACAATGATAGAATTATCTGAGAATTATTCTCTGACTCCGTTGACATGGGGCTCTCTCGGACAAGGAATTTTAACCGGTAAGTATAATCTTGAAAATGCAAATTTCGGAGCAGATGACAGGCGTTCGAGAGATATTTATGTTAATTTTCATGGCGATAAGTTTAAGAAAAATCTTGAGATAGTTGAGGTTATGCGTGATATTGCCGCAAGTCATAATACAAGTATATCATCGGTTGCAATTAGATTTATTTTGGATAATCTTAAAGAATCGGTTGTCTTGGCAGGTGTAAAGCGTCCGGAGCAGTTGTTAGGTAATGTCGAAGCATTCGGATGGAATTTAACAGAGAAGGAATTAAAAATTTTAGATGAAGTGTCAAAGTGATAAGATAAGGTTTGTGACCCAAGCTCAATTGATAGGATGTTTGTTAGTTGTTCTTGGACACTCAATACCTTTAAGTTGGAATGTACCTAGTATAATATATAATATTGATGTATTTATTTACACATTTCACATGCCTTTATTCTTTTTTATAAGCGGTTATTTGTTTGAAAAAACCGCCTCGTATTCTAGATATGATTTTAGAGCGTATGTTCTTAAAAGAAATAATAGATTGATGATACCTTATTTTACTATGACATTAATCGGATTCATTCCGAAAATAATCATGAATAGATTTTTTGAGGATGACAGTTCATTAAACATTTTGTATTTTATTAAGTGTTTTTTGGTGCCAAGAGATAATGTATGGGGACATTTTTGGTTTTTACCGACATTGTTTATAATTTCAATGTTGTCTTTTGTTTTTTCAAAGATTAAGCATCTTAACGGTAATGTATATTGTGCTTTTTCGGTGTTATTGTTATGTTTATCAATTATTCCTAATTTGGTTAATATCACTGAATGGTTTGCCGTAAATGATATTATACGTTTTGTAGGATATTATGCTGTCGGAATAATGTTTGCAAATACTAAATTTGAACTGTTATTATCAAATAATAATAGTTGCTACAAACTATTATTGTTGTTTGCGATTTCGATTGGATTGTTTTTGATTAGTATTAATAATAAGATTTTTCTTCAAAGTATTAGAACAATAATTGCATTATTGATGATAATGGTTATACTTGCCTTTTCTAGCTTAGTAAATTTTACAAGTAATAAAATTGGTTTACATTTATCAAGAAAAACATATTCCATTTTCATTTTGTCATGGCCGTTTCAAAGTATCGTTTCAGTTGTTTTTGAAAAAGTACTTGGATTAAAGTATTATATAACTATGCCGCTATCGTTTATTTCAGGTGTTTTGGGACCCGTAATAGTGATTTTTTTAGTTGATTTGTTAGAAAAGAAGATTGGCAAGAGAATAATTTCGCCGATTATTGGAGGATAATAATGAACAGTGAGCAATTAGCGTGGAAAATAAGACGACACGGTGTTGAAATGACACATTTATCGGGTGGCTCTCATTTGGGAGCAATTTTGAGTGTTGCGGATATTATGGCAGTGCTTTATGCAGATGTGCTAAAAGTTGATTCAAAGAATCCAGACGATGAAGATAGAGATAGATTTATTCTTTCAAAAGGACATGCGGGCGCGGCGGTATATGCTGCTCTTGCGGAAACAGGATTTTTTGATGTTTCTGAGCTTATGACGCATTATCAAAATGGTAGCAGACTTTCGGGACATGTGTCGCATTATGTACCGGGAGTTGACCTTTCAACCGGTTCGTTGGGACATGGTTTACCTGTTGGCGTCGGTATGGCATATGCAGGACTTAAGAGCCATAAGAAATATAATGTTTATGTAGTTCTTGGTGACGGCGAATGTGATGAGGGCTCCGTTTGGGAGGCTGCGCTGTTTGCGGCTCATTACGGAATAAATAATATTACCGCAATCGTTGACCATAATAAAATGCAAAGCATGGATTTTTGTAAGAAAACACTGGATTTAGGCGACTTTGAGGAAAAATGGAAATCGTTTGGTTGGAATGTGCTTAGCATTGATGGTAATAATCATGATGAATTGAGAAATGCATTTTTTGAAAAATTTGACAATGATAAGCCTAAGGTTATTATAGCAAATACTATAAAAGGAAAAGGTATTCCGTTCATGGAAAATGATATACTGTGGCATTATCGTTTTCCGCATGACGGATGGGAATATGATTTAGCGGTAAATGAACTTCATAAAATTAAGCCGGAGGGTGCTGAGGATATTTATACACCTAACGGAATCGAGAATCCAACGCCTGTTCCTCAAGATGCAGATATTTATAATGACCATACGACAAGTGCAACTTGGCATCCGACATGGAGAGGGGAGAGCGATTAAAAATGAGAGATACATTTGTTAAGACCCTCATTGAGGAAGCAAAGGAAGATAAGAATATTGAACTTATAACCGGTGATTTGGGCTTTGGCGTTCTTAAACCTTTTTTTGAGCAGTTGCCAAACCAATTTACAAATGCAGGTATCGCAGAGCAAAGTATGACAGGTATAGCTGCAGGAATGGCACTATGTGGTAAAACCGTGTTTACATATTCAATAGGAAATTTTCCTACGCTGAGATGTTTAGAGCAAATTAGAAATGATTGTGCATATCCGCATGCTAATGTAAAAATTGTATGTGTCGGCGGAGGTTTTGTATATGGTTCACTTGGTATGAGTCATCAAGCAACAGAAGATATTGCTATTATGCGTGCCCTTCCGAATGTGACAGTTATATGTCCCGGTGACTTGGTTGAAGCAGCTGAAGCAACAAAAGCAATTACACATCTTCCGGGAACGGTTTATCTTCGTCTCGGTCGCGGTGGAGAAAAAAGGATACATGATAAAATTGATAACTTCCAAATCGGTAAAGCAATAAAAATCCAAGATGCAAAGACTGATTGTAAAATTAAAATTGCTTTGTTTTCTACAGGTGCGATACTTGATGAAGCTACTGATGCAACAAGAGAACTTGAAAATATAGGAATTGGAGTGGAGGAATATTCCTTCCATACAGTAAAACCGATTGATAAGAAGGTTATTCTTGATTGTGCAAAGAAATATGATTACATTGTAACTGTTGAGGAGCATAATATTATAGGCGGCTTTGCAAGCGCAGTTTCGGAAGTAATTACAGATTCAAATGAGAATGTGAGACTTATTAAAATAGGTCTTAACGATGAATACTGCTCTAAGGTCGGCAATCAAAAATATTTAAGAGCTCAGTACGGCATGACTTCCGAAAATATAGTAGATAAGGTTAAGGAAATTGTAAAATAATATGGATTTTTTATTTAGTTCAAATTCCTGGGTTTATTATGTTGCTGTTTTTCTATGTGCTTTTACGGCAATAATTGAGTTTGCCGTTGAAGATAAGTATACAATAGTCGGTATCGGTGAGATTGCGGAAATTCAAAACAGAAGAAAAAATATAGTAAAATTTATAGCGTTTATTTTAATTGGCTATATTGTGTTTTGGGCAGCAGTTAGAAATGGTGTTGCCGACACTCGTACTTACATTCAATCTTACAACCTTTTGAAATCCGATGTTGGAATTTTTGATTCTTTCATAAGAAATGATGACGGGAGTCTTGACAAAGCCCCTTTGTTTATATCATATCAAATTCTATTAAAAAAATTAGGCTTTGATTGGCACTTCTTTTTAGGCTCGATTGCAGTATTTTCCGGATTGTGTATATATTACGGGATATCAAAGTTTTCTGATAATGTTTCGTATAGTGTATTTTTGTTTATTACCAGTTTGGAGTTCTATTGGCTTTTTAACGGAATTAGACAATTTGTTGTTGCTGCAATGTTTTTTGCTGCTTTTAGATTAGTTGTTGAAAAGAAATTTATTAAATTCTTATTGTTGGTTTTTGTTATGTATTTTATTCATAGCACTGCAATAATATTGATACCAATTTATTTTATTGTAAATATGAAAAATTGGGATATAGGAATAAGCATTTGTATAATTGTTACAATGGCTATTGTTTTGATTTTTCCTGGAAAGGTAAATGTTTGGATTGACGATGCCTTTTCTGATTATGATTACCTTAATGCGGTTCAAGATGATGATGGAGTTAACATTTTAAGAGTTGCTGTTTCGCTTGTCACACCGGTCTTAGCCTATATTTATCGAAAAGATATTGCAAGATATAATAATCCGTATATTAATGTTATGGTGAATTTTTCATTAATTACTGCTGGCTTGTATGCTATCGGTTATGTTACGAGCGGAATATACATTGGGCGTTTACCAATATATACAGAATTGTTTAATATCTTACTATTACCTTTTATTATTTGCTGTGTTTCATCTAAAAAAATCAGACCCATATTGATTTTTTGTTCTATAGTGGGATATCTTTTATTCTTTTATTTACAGACTAAAGATGGAAGTATGTATTATACGACTGATTTATTTGACAGTATGAATATGGCAAAAGATATTAATCTATTTGAATAGTAAATCAACTTATTTTGGAGAATAGTAATGAAAATATTGATATTAGCAAATCATTATAATACTCTCAGAATATTTAGGAGAGAGTTATTACAAAAATTGTCTGGTTTAGGACATGAACTTGTTGTATCACTCCCCGAAACCGACGAAGAAAATATTTCAATTATTGAGTCATATGGTTGCCGCGTGGTAATTGAACCTGAAATGGAACGAAGGGGTAATAACCCGATTAAGGATATCGCTCTTTTAAGGAATTATATTAAACTTATAAAAAAAGAAAAGCCCGAAAAGGTAATTACATATACTATAAAGTGTAATATTTACGGAGCAGAGGCGGCAAAACTTTGTAATGTTCCTTGCTATTGTAATGTTACCGGTTTGGGTTCAACCTTTCAAGTTGAAAATTTCACAAAAAAAATGGTTTCTATGATGTATAAATTTTCAATGAATAAGGCAAAACGTATTTTTTTTGAAAATATAGGCAACAGAAATACATTGGTCGATTCAGGTATTGTTAGGAAAAGTCAAACGATTGTGTTGCCGGGTGCCGGTGTAAATTTAGATGAATTTAAGCCATCAGATTATCCAAACGAAGATGAGATAAGATTTATTTTTGTCGGAAGAATAATGGCGGAAAAGGGCGTTGATGAACTTTTTTATGCTATAAAAAAACTCAAAACTGAATACGATAATTTACAGTTTGATTTTATTGGTTGGTATGAAGATAATTATGAAGACACAGTAAAAGCATTTCAAGAAAATGGCTTGATTAATTTTTATGGTTTTCAACCGGATGTTAAGCCATTTGTAGAAAGGGCACATTGTGTTGTGTTACCAAGTTGGCATGAAGGTATGTCCAATACTTTGCTTGAAGGTGCAGCGATGTGTAAGCCTATTATAACAAGTAATATTCATGGCTGTCTTGAGGCTGTCGAAGACGGGAAAACCGGTTTCTTAGCTGAAGTAAAAAACAAGGAAAGTCTTTATGAAATAATGAAAAAATTTATTCAGTTACCGTATGAAAGCCGAAAACAAATGGGAATTAACGGTAGACAAAGAATGGAAAAGCTATTTGATAAAAACATTGTGGTAGAAAAGACATTAGAAAATATTTTATGAGAGAAACATTCAAAAAAGATTATTATAGAATGACGGGTACAAAATTTTCGCTTTTTAGATTTTTGTTTTCATACATAACGGAACACAGAGTGAGATTTGTTTATACATATAGAAAGTTGCAATGTATTAATAAAAGAAGATATTTATCAAGACTTGCCCTGTTTATATATCACAGGCATTTGAAAATGAAGTACGGTTTGGAAATTAATCCTGATGTGAAAATAGGTGCCGGGCTTCAAATTGCACATCCGTATAGTATTACAATAAATAATGGCGCAGTGCTTGGCAAGAATGTTAATTTGGCTAAGGGCGTTTCTATATGACAAGAAAATAGGGGGATAGAATTGGTGCCCCTATTATTGGAAATCAAGTATATTTAGGAATTAATTCAACTGTTGTAGGAAAAGTTAAAATAGGCGATGACGTTTTGATTGTGCCTAATGCTTATGTGAACTGTGACGTGCCATCACATTCTATTGTTATAGGTAATCCGTGTAAAATAATTTATAAAGATAATGCAACAGAGGGTTATGTGGGATTTTTAGTTGAGTAGTTATGACAAGAGTTTTAATGGTTGTACACGAGATGAATCGTGGCGGAATAGAAAATTTTATAATGAATCTCTACAGAACTGTAGATAAAAACAAAATTCAATTTGATTTTGTTGTTCATACACAGGAAAAATGTACTTTTGATGATGAAATTAACGAATTAGGCGGATTGATTTATCATTGTCCCGATTATCGAGTGGTTAATCATTTTCAATATATTGCTTGGTGGAATAAATTTTTTAGTGAGCATAAAGAGTATAAAATTGTTCACAGCCATTTGGACAGTTCTGCAAATATTCATCTCAGAATAGCAAAAAAACATAATCGCATCGCAATAGCGCATTCGCATAACAGCAATGATGGTGTAGGATTAAAGGGGTTAGTAAAATCGGTATTAAAATTTAATTTTAATTCATGTTGTGACTATAAATTTGTTTGTTCTGATAAAGCTGCAAGATGGCTTTTTGGTAAAAATGCAACTGATACTAAAATAATCAATAATGGAATTAATTCCGAAATATATACTTATGATAACGCTTTGAGAAAAAAAGTTTTAGATGAGTTTGCAATTAATGATAAGTTTGTTATAGGAAGCGTTGCAAGATTTAATCATCAAAAAAATCATCAGTTCATAATTGATGTTTTTTATGAGTATAAAAAAAATGTGCCAAACGCAGTATTAATACTTGTTGGAGATGGAGACTTAAAAAACGAAATATTAGAAAAAACTAATAAGATGAATATCGATGATAGTGTTATATTTACCGGAGTAAGATCAGATATTTTTGAATTATTAAATGCTTTTGATTTATTTATTATGCCATCGTTTTATGAAGGACTTCCCGTATCTGTTATTGAAGCACAGGCGTCAGGATTAAAGTGCCTTTTGTCGGATACCATTACAAAAGAGGTTGATATAACGGGCAATGTTGAATTTATGAGCCTTGAAAAATCACCAAAAGAATGGGCAGAAAAAATTGTTTCAATGCTTCCTTATGAGCGAAAAAACACTCAGCAAAAAATCATTGATGCCGGCTATGACATTAAATCAACTGCAGAATGGCTTACTGATTTTTACATAAAATTAGCGGAGAAAAATTCATGAAAACATTAACCGTATTTACCCCGGCGTATAACAGGGGTTACATAATTCATAAATGTTATGAGAGTCTTTGCAGACAGACGAGTAAGGATTTTGTTTGGCTTGTTGTTGATGACGGCTCAACAGACAATACTGCCCAACTGATTAAAGAGTGGCAAAAGCAAGACAATGGCTTTGAAATTAAATATATCTATAAAGAAAACGGCGGAATGCATACTGCTCATAATACAGCTTATGAAAATATAGATACAGAACTTAATGTTTGTATTGATTCGGATGATTATATGCCTGATGATGCTGTTGAAAAAATCATCTCGTTTTGGAGAGAAAACGGCTCTGACAAATTTGCGGGAATTATTGCTCTTGATGTTTATGAAAGTAACCGAAAAACTATCGGCTCGGAACTCCCGAATAAAAAATCAACAACTTTAATGGGATATTACAGAAATGGTGGTTCAGGAGACAAGAAGCTTATTTATAGGACAGATGTCATTAATGCTACTCCGATGTATCCTGAGTTTGAAGGCGAAAAATATGTCGGTTTGGCATACAAATATCATATTGTTGATGAAACAAAAGAACTTTTGATAATGAATGAGCCTGTTTGCATTGTTGATTATCAAGAGGATGGTTCTTCATTTTCTATGTGGAAACAGTATTATAATAATCCAAAGGGCTTTGCATTTTTCAGAAAAAGCGAAATGAAATATCAGCATGGATTGCAGTTATTTAAGACTTGCATTCATTATGTTTCAAGTTCGATTATTTCAAAAAATAAGAACTTTGTTAAAGAATCGCCGAAAAAACTGATGACGGTTTTGGCTGTTCCGTTTGGCACTTTGTTATCAATTGTTAATAAACATATAATAACAAAATAGAGTAAGAAAATTATGATACCGAAAAAAATTCATTATTTTTGGTTTGGTGGAAACGAAAAACCAAAAAGCGTTAAAAAGTGCATAGACAGCTGGAAAAAATACTGCCCGGATTATGAAATTATTGAATGGAACGAATCGAATTTTGACATTCACTGTATGCCTTTTGTGGAGCAGGCTTATGAAGCAAAAAAGTATGCGTTTGTGTCCGATGTTGCCCGTCTTATGATTGTTTATAAATATGGCGGAATATATATGGATACCGATGTTGAGGTTATCAAGCCGCTTGATGATTTGCTTGACAATAAAGCTTATATGGGATTTGAAAATGACGAGAATGTTGCTTCGGGTTTGGGCTTCGGCGCAGAAGCGGGATTGCCGTTTTTCAAGGAACATATTGATGTGTATAAGGACTTGCGGTTTATTAATCCCGACGGCTCATATAACCAAATCGGCTGCCCGAAGGTAGCAACGGATTTGTTTAGGACAAAGGGTATAAGACTCGACGGTACGGAGCAAACAGTGTGCGATGTTCATATTTATCCGGCAGAATACTTTAATCCTTATGACAGCATTACGGGTAAGCTGTCAAAGACAAAGAATACTTATTCAATCCATTGGTACGATGCAAGTTGGACGGGAAGAAAACAAGTAAGTTTGAAATTTGGTAGATTTGTCAGACGAATTTTCGGTACAAATTTTGTGCATAATTTTGCTGTGAAAATAAATTTACGAAAATAATTGGTGCAGTAATATGGTAAAGGTAAGCGTAATTATCCCTGTATACAATGTTGAAAAGTTTATTATTCGATGTGTTGAGTCGGTTATCAATCAAACATATGAGAATATTGAAATAATAATAGTCGATGATGGCTCAACTGATAATTGTCCAAAACTTTGTGATGAATCAGCAGTACAAGACAACAGGATTAAAGTGATTCATAAAGAAAATGGTGGGTTGACAAGCGCAAGAATTGCAGGATTAAATTCTGCAGTTGGTGAGTTTATACTTTTTGTTGATAGCGATGATTATATTGAAAAAAATATGATTGAACTAATGGTTGATGAGATTGAAAAGAATTATTGCGATTTAGTTATGTGTTCGTATTTTTTAGATAACAAAGATGGTATTAAACCAATATCATTGAATATAAGCGGTTCTTTTGACGGACAGTCAAAAATTGTATCAAGTTATATTGAAACTATATTATCATGTGTACGGGGAAAGATTAAACTTCCTGGTTTTATGTGTGTGCGTTTATTTAAGAGAGAATTTATAGAAGATTCCTTCTTTGTATCTGAAAGAGAGTATTTTACAGAGGACGATATTTTTAATATAAAATATGCACTTAAATGTAATAAGATAAGTATAATAGATGTTCCGTTATATCACTATTGTTTTAATGAAAATTCATTGTCAAATTCATATAGAAAAAATAAATTTGATATGTTGATACATAGGGCGGACTATATTTGTGATTATCTAAAAAGGCAGCGTTTATCAGTGTCAAACGACAGAATAATAATGATGTATTTATCCGCACTGTTTTTAGGAATTGATAACGAAGTCTTACTTGGCAATAAAGAGAGTTTTAGAAAAAAAGTAATAACGATGATGGAATATAGTTCTGTAAAAAAACATTTTAAGCTATCGAATTTGAAATATATGTCTAATTCAAGCATACTTTCATTTTTATTACTAAAACTTAGATTTTATAATTTGCTTTTTGAGATTAGAAGTAATAGATTACGCAATAAATGATTATTGTTGGAAATTTTATATACTGAGGTGATAAAATGAAAATTGCAACATTGACTTTTCATGCTTCACATAATTACGGGTCTGTTTTACAGGCATATGCATTATCTAAACAGCTTCAAATTATGGGAAACGATGTGGAAATAATTAATCTAAGATCTCAGTCGCAAAAAGATGCTTATCCAAGGGTTCCTAAATTTAGGCGTTTTATTGACAGATTTTTTTATTTAAGTATTAAAGGTAAGTTAAACCGCAGATATGACGAGTATGAGCGGTTCATAAATAAAACATTGCCTGTTACTGAATGTGAATATGCGTCAACCGATGAATTGAAAAATAATGATTTTGACTATGATGCATATGTGTGCGGCGGTGACCAAATTTGGAATCCTGTTTGCCAAGATTTTGAAACGGCTTATTATCTTCAATTTTTGGATAATGAATCAAAGGCAAAAAAAATATCATATTCCCCTTCATTGGGAAAAACCAAATTTGATAATGAAACATTAAATAATATCGGTAACTGGGTGAAAGATTTTGACAGCATTTCTGTCAGAGAAACAAGAGGTGCTAATATCGTTTCTAAAGTATCCGGACGAGATGTAAGTGTTGTGTGTGATCCGGTTTTGCTTCTTGAAAGAAAATTCTGGGATGAGATGTCTGTAGAGCCCGGAATTAAAAAGCCATATATGCTTGTTTATTTTTTAGAGAATAATCATGGTAACAAAGGATTTGTTGATGAACTGTCAAAAATTCTTGGATTAGACGTTGTGGTAATAACCGAATACTTGAGAGATGCCATAAAGCCATATATTAAAAAATATGATGCCTCACCCGAGGAGTTTGTGGGTTTATTCAAAAATGCATCGTTTGTATATACAAATTCGTTTCACGGTACTGCTTTTGCTACAATATATAATAAACCGTTTATTTCTGTCGTAGATGCTAATCAAGAAAGTGCAGAAAATAATAATGACAGCAGGAAAATAGATTATCTTAAATTAATAGGCTTAGAAAATAGACTTGTAAAAAATGAATTGCCGTCTAAGGATGAGTTGCTTAATTGCGATTTTACGGCAGCAAATATAAAAATGCAGGCATTTAGGGAGAAGTCATATAAGTATTTGTGTGACGCATTAGGGGAGTAATATGAAGCCACTTGTATCAATAATTGTTCCTGTCTATAAGGTTGAAAAATATCTTGATAGATGTGTTGAAAGCCTTGTTAATCAAACATATAAGAATATAGAGATAATTCTAGTTGATGACGGCTCGCCGGATAATTGTCCTGAGATGTGTGATGCTTGGGCTCATAAGGACAGTAGGATAGTTGTTATTCATAAAGAAAACGGAGGCGTGAGTTCAGCAAGAAATAAAGGCTTGGAATCTGCACGTGGTGAATGGATTTGGTTTGTTGACAGTGATGATTATGTTGAGTTATTTGCTTTAGAAAAACTTGTTCCTATGACAGATAATTCGGATTTGGTTATTTTTGATACAAAAATTGACGAGTTATATGTTAAGGATGACAGATTTTTTGATAATTATTATTTTATGTACAGGTTTGGATTTGGTCCGTGTAATAAATTATATAAAAAATCTATAATCACAGAAAATAATTTGAAATTTGATGTTGAAGAAGCAATAGGCGAAGATTTATTATTTAATATATATTATTACAGATATGCAGAGTCTTATTGTTTTTCAAGTTTGAATTTATATCATTATGTGCTTAATGAAAATTCTGCAATGCATACAAATACTGAAAAGAGAATTGAGCAGCAGTTGAGTTTATATTCAAAAATATACAAATTGTATAGTGATATAGATGATAGAATTATGAAACAACTGTTTATCATGCATTTAATTTCCGGTATTAATCAGTACGGTAAAAAAAATATAGACAGTAAAAAATTACAGTTGATTTCTGATGCTTCAAAAAAATATTTATTTGATAAGCCTTCATATAAAGAGGCGATAAATTGTTTTTTGAAGTCTGAGGGCGCTGGATTTTTAGGAGCAATTCGCATTAAGCTATTCTTTACAATATTAAGAATCAGTCCAAAAATTGCTGTGAATATTTTATAAGAAGGAATTATTATGAGTAACCCATTAGTTTCGTATGTACTCACGGCATATAATGTCGAAGAATTTATTGAAGAAAGTGTTAAATGTGCTTTTAGCCAGACTTATGAAAATTTAGAGATAATTTTGTCTGATGATTGTTCAACAGATAATACTTTTAACATTATGAAAAAAATGGCTGATGAGTATGACGGCCCACATAAAATAGTGTTAAATAGGAATGAAAAGAATTTAGGAATATCACAACATATGAGCAAGTGCTATATTGATTTGGCTAATGGGGACTTTATTGTTGCTGCTCACGGAGACGATATATCTATTCCCGAGAGAACCGGTATAGAGGTCAATTTTTTGTTAAATAATCCTGAATATACTGCTGTTTCAATGGGCGTAATTGCGACCGATGAAGATGGAAAAATTTTAAAAGATAAATCGCATAATGCAGTAGTAGATAATTTTCATTCGTATGATTTTGAAACAGGTGGTAATATACCTGCTCCTTCAAGAGCCTTTAGAAAAAAAGTTATGAGTGAATTTGGGTATTTGAATGAAGAATGTCCGACAGAGGATGAACTGATTACTTTTAGAGCTCTGTTAATGGGAAAAAACGGTTTCTTGCCTCAAGTATCTACATATTACAGAAAGCATGAAACAAGCAGTTCTAATCCGGAATTTTTTAATAAATTTCCATTAGAAAAAATTTTGGAACAACAGAATGACGATATGGAAAAAGCTGTAAAAATGGGCTTGATTACTGAAAAACAAAAGCAAAATAAGTATGAAGAATTGTATAAAAATATGATTATCAGAAAACGATATCGAAATTATTTTAAGAGTAGAACTGTACTTTCTTTGTTTCAATTAATTTTACCGAATGATATTAGATTTAAAGCAAAGATTTCGTATATTAAACAACATATATTGTACTTGATTAATAAATAAAGGACTTTTGTTATGAATGAAATATTTTTATATCAACATGGCTGAGCTGGAAATCACGGATGCGAAGCTTTTGTTCGTTCTGTAATAAAAATTATGGACAAGAAAATAAATATTATATCATTTAGACCTAATGATGACAAAAAATATGGTATAGACAAAATTGCAGATAATTTGTTGATATCAATAGGCGGAGATTTATATTGTGGAAAAGATACGACATTGTTGTCTATTATTAACAAAAAAATTTCACGGAACAATAAATCAGTTTTTGATTGTTTATTTCCAAGTATAAAAACAAGAATCAAATTAAAACTTTTTCATTAAATAAAAAATTATGGCAAATTATACTAATTCAAAAAAAAGTGTATTAAATATATTATCTAGTGTTTTTAATCAGTTGTTTATAATTATATTTGGCTTATTTATACCCAGATTATATTTAACTACATATGGTTCGGAAGTTAATGGATTATTAAATTCAATAGGACAGGTGTTTACATATTTAACATTACTTGAAGCCGGTGTGGGTACAGCTACATTGACTTCTTTGTATAAGCCCGTAGCTGAAAACGATAAGACTTCAATATCCGAAATAATGGCAGCAACACATAAATTTTATAAAAAAACAGGAACTATATATTTTGTTGCAATTTTGGCTCTAAGTTTATTATATCCACTAATAGTAAAGTGTGAACTGCCTTTGTGGGAAATAGCATTAATAATAATACTCAATGGACTTCCGGGAGTAGTGAGTTATTTTTTTCAAGGAAAATATAATATTTTGTTACAAGCGGAAGGTAAAAGTTATATAATTACCAATCTTACCACCATTGTGACCTTTTGTATTAATATATCTAAAGTTATATTGATGCTAATTGGGTTTGATGTTATAGCAATACAAATTAGTTATTTCGTGTTTAGTATTGCAAAAACTGTTTATATAATGATTTATATAAAAAGATATTATAAATGGTTAAATTTAGAGGCTAAGCCAAATTTTGAGGCTATAGCACAAAAGGATTCTGTCTTAGTTATGGAATTGTGTGATATGGTTTTTAGACACACCGATATAATCATTCTAACATTGTTTTGTGATTTAAAAGTGGTAAGTGTTTATGTTATATATAATTCCTTGTTATCAACAATAAGTACTTTTATGGATGCATTTTCACAGGGCTTTTCTTTTGCACTGGGTCAAAAATTTAATACAAATCGCGAACTGTATATTAAATTGCATGATGTTTACGAAACATATCGAATGACATTAGTTTTTTCATTGGATGCAATTGCATACATTTTTATTATTCCTTTTATAAAATTGTATACATTAGGAGTAACTGATATTGAATATATCGATAAATACTTACCAGTATTATTCATTTCTTCATTTTTATTGACTAATGGTAGAGCAAATTCCGCTTCGGTAATTAATTATGCCAAACATTTTAAGCAGACCAGGTGGAGATGTGTACTTGAAGCAACAATTAATATAACGGTATCAATTATATTGGTGAATTTAATTGGTATATATGGTGTGCTTATCGGTACGATTGCTGCACTGTTATATAGAGCAAATGATATGATAATATATGCAAATAAAAAGATATTGAACAGAACTCCATGGATTACATATAAAAGGTGGTTGATATTAATTATTTCATTTATTGGAATAGAATTTGCAGTATCGTTTATTAATGTGGACTTGTCTTCATATATTAGAATATTTTTGTGGGCTGTGGTTGCTTGTATTGTAATTATTCCTTTATTTTTTATTATTATTTCAATATTTGAACCTAAGCAAGCAAAATTTGCATATTCATATTTTAAGCGATATATGAAAAAATTATTAAATCATTAATTTTCTTATGTTTATTACGGATTTTTATCGTGACAAATTTGTGCAAGTTGTATACTGGCTTTGTGCAATGTTACCAAAATGCGGGTGCTGTAATTGTGTGTTGCTACAAAGTTTATTTTTCGTATTGACGATGGTTGAAAATTAATATAACATAAAAATACGAATGCTGTCGAAAGACGGCGAATAAAGTTAATATTTGAAGGAAAATTTGATATGAATTGTTATGAAAATCAGGGGCGTCGGTGTTTTGCTTTGAAGATGATTTCGTCGTTCATAGCCATTCTTGTTTTGATTGCCGTGTTGCTTATGCAACCGATTTTTGCATATTCCTATGATAAAAACTATCTCGATTATTCCAGTTGGGACGAGAGCAATATTAATACCGTGGCGATTGATTGTGAGGGTGCTATGGGCGAGCTTAGCGGTTCGCTCAACTATTTTACCGAAGAATCAAGCGCCTATTTTTTATTTAATCTGAACGAAAGCGGAATAACCGAGAACAGCGTTATTTCTGTAAATTTCAGCGTTTCGTCAAGGCAGGGTTCTTACGATTTCACGGTGGATAATTCAGGCGTCAGTTATAACGAAGAGGCGGCTGAAAAATATTTTGACACAGAAAGCAAGGCTGACGAATTTACAACGGGACATGCGATTGTGACGGTTATAACAGACATAAAGGACAAGGTTACCACTCACGATTTTGCTGTGAAAATCGCAGTTGACGGCAGGCTGTACAATCTTTTTAATTCAAAACCGCTGACGATTGAAACTTACTTGCCGACAACTGCCGGCAAATCTTCTTCGAAAAAGACAACAAAGCAGTCTGAGACAAAGAAAAAATCAACAAAATCACCAAAATCGACCGCTAAGAAATCAAGCACAAAAAGTTCGTCATCTAAATCCGGTGCAAAGAAACAGACAACTGAAAATTATGAGTCACAGTCGGATGAAAATTCGGCTGATTTTTCGGGCGATTATTTGAATGATGATGTATCTTATCACGGCAAAAGAGGCTTTTCACCCGTGGCGAAAGCGGTTTTAATCGGCGGACTTGTGATAATAGGGCTTGGTATTTTGCTCTTTGTAATTGCCGAGGCGGTATCAAGAGCGGAAAAAAGAAAAGAATCAAAAAATGACTCGAAAAACGAAAATAAAGATGATATAACAGACGAAAAATAAAGCATAAATCAAAAGGTGTTATATGGATATTTTAAGACAGATTGAAACGGAATTTTCACTTAAATCGTGGCAGGTTAAAAACACGGTTGAATTAATTGACGCAGGAAATACGATACCGTTTATTGCACGATACAGAAAGGAAGCGACCGGTTCGCTCGATGATCAGTTGCTCAGAGAGTTGAGCGAACGACTTGCGTATTTGCGTTCGTTTGAGGAACAAAAGGAAAAAATAATTGCCTCAATAACCGAGCAGGAAATGATGAGCGACGAAATCCGACAGAGCATAGAAAACGCAAAAACTCTGACGGAACTCGAGGATATTTATCGTCCGTTCAGACCTAAGAGAAAAACAAGGGCTTCTGTTGCAAAGGCTCTGGGGTTGGCTCCGTTGGCTGAAAAAATATATGCCCAGGAAAAGTCTGCCCCGTCACCCGAGGAACTTGCAAAGGAATTTCTCACCGACGAGGTTAAAAGCATTGAGGACGCACTTCAGGGTGCAAAGGATATAATCGCAGAGCAGGTTTCGGACGATGCCGAGGGCAGAAAATTGATTCGCTATGCGGTAAAAAATCACGCGCTTATCACTTCAAAAGCCGCAGATGATGACCTCGGCGTTTATGATATGTACGCCGATTACAGCGAAAGCGTTAAAAAAATCGCAGGTCACCGTGTGCTTGCCATGAACAGAGGCGAAAAGGAGGGCAAACTTAAAGTAGGGATTGATTTTGATAAAACAATTGCTACCGATTTGCTTTTTAACATTCATTGCAAAAACAGCAATGCGTGCACTGATTTGGTGAGAGATGCGGTTGATGATTCGTATACGAGGCTTATTTTTCCGTCAATCGAAAGAGAGATAAGAAACGAACTGACCGAAAAAGCAAGCGAGGCATCTATAAAGGTGTTTGCCGAAAATACAAGACAGCTTCTTATGCAGCCGCCGGTTAAGGGGAATGTTACCATCGGGCTTGACCCGGGATATCGAACAGGATGTAAAGTTGCGGTAATCAGCGAGACGGGAAAGGTGCTTGATACGGGCGTTATCTATCCTGCTCCTCCGCATAAGAAAACAGTCGAGGCAAAGAATATTATCAAGCGACTTGTTAAAAAATACGATGTAAAAATGTTTGCCATAGGCAACGGTACCGCCTCTCACGAGACAGAGGTTTTTGCCGTTGATGTAATCAAGGAACTTGACTGCGGAATAACATATATGGTTGTCAGCGAGGCAGGCGCATCGGTTTACAGTGCGTCAAAACTTGCCGCCGAGGAATTTCCGCAGTTTGATGTCAGTCTGAGAAGTGCTGTCAGCATTGCCCGCAGGCTTCAAGACCCGCTTGCGGAACTCGTTAAGATTGACCCTAAGGCTATCGGAGTCGGTCAGTATCAGCACGATATGCCGCAAAAAGAACTGAACGCCGCACTTGACGGAGTGGTTGAGGATTGCGTAAACTCGGTCGGTGTTGACCTTAATACCGCCTCGCCGCAACTTCTTTCCCGAGTTGCCGGAGTCAGCAGTGCAGTTGCAAAAAATATCGTTTTGTATCGTGAGGAGCACGGACGGTTTAACGAACGCTCCGAATTGAAAAAAGTGTCAAAATTAGGACCGAAAGCGTTTGAGCAATGCGCCGGATTTTTAAGAGTGAGAGACGGAAAGAATATTCTTGACAATACTGCCGTTCACCCGGAGAGCTATGCGGCGGCAAAGCAACTCCTTAAACTTTGCGATATGAGCGAGGAGGATATAAAAAACGGCAATATCGCTCATCTTAAATCAAAGGTGCAGCTTATAGGTACTGCCGCTATTACAAAGCAACTTGATATCGGCGAGCCTACGCTGAAAGATATTGTAAACGAGCTTTCAAAACCCGGCCGTGATCCCCGTGACGAACTGCCGAAACCTATGCTAAGAAGTGATGTTATGGGCATAGAGGATTTGAAGCCGGGAATGGAACTTAAAGGTACGGTAAGAAATGTTGTGGATTTCGGTGCGTTTGTTGACATCGGAGTTCATCAGGACGGCTTGGTTCATATCAGCCAAATAACCGATAAATTTTTGCGCCACCCGAGCGAACTGCTCAAAGTCGGTGATATAGTTACGGTTTGGGTATTGGAGGCAGATACGGTTAAAAACCGCATTTCACTTACAATGAAGGGACCTAAGAAAAAGAATGAAAAGTAATTACAATGATACGGTAAACGCTTGCTTTTTAGGCTACATAGTTCAGGCAATTGTAAATAATTTTGTACCGCTTTTGTTCGTAACATTCCAAAATACCTTCGGCATTGAACTGTCAAAAATTACGATGTTGATTTCGCTGAATTTTATAATTCAACTCAGCGTCGATTTGCTTTCCGCTAAGTTGATAGACAAAATCGGCTATCGCTGTGCAATGGTGGCAGCGCATCTGTTTTCGGCGCTTGGACTGGCTTTGCTGGCAATTTTGCCGTATATTATGAGCAACAGTTTTGCGGGACTTTTGATTTCGGTTGTGATTTATGCAATCGGAGGCGGTATACTTGAGGTGCTCGTAAGTCCCATAGTTGAGGCTTGCCCGACAGATAATAAAGAAAAGGCAATGAGCCTTTTGCACTCTTTTTATTGTTGGGGTCATGTTCTCGTTGTGCTTGTCAGTACGCTGTTTTTTACACTTCACGGCATAGAAAATTGGAGGATACTTGCAGTTATTTGGGCTCTCGTTCCGTTTGCAAATGCCTTTATTTTTACCAAAGTGCCTATTGCTCCTCTTATCGAGGAGGGCGAAAAGGGCATGAGTATTAAGGAACTGCTCACTTCAAAACTGTTTATATTGCTTTTTATTATGATGATATGCTCGGGTGCGAGCGAACAGGCTGTTTCCCAGTGGGCGTCAACTTTCGCCATTGAGGGACTCGGCGTGTCAAAGACGGTCGGAGACCTTGCGGGTCCGCTTTCGTTTGCGGTATTTATGGGCACGTCAAGAGCACTTTACGGAAAATTCGGCGACAGACTTCCGCAGAAAAGGGCCCTCCCTCTCTGCTGTATACTTTGCATCGTGTCATATCTGATGATTTCGCTGTTGCCCGTGCCTGCACTTTCGCTCGTCGGCTGTGCCGTTTGCGGATTCAGCGTCGGCATTATGTGGCCTGCTACATTTTCGCTCTCAGCCGCAATGCTTAAAAGAGGCGGTACGGCAATGTTTGCGCTCCTTGCACTCGGCGGAGATTTGGGCTGTTCGGCGGGACCCGGAGCGGTCGGCTTTGTTTCGTCGGCGTTCGGTGATAATCTAAAAGTCGGAATACTGTTTGCTCTGGTATTTCCGACAGTGCTTTTCATCTGTTCGCAGTTCCTCGGAAAAAGTAAAAAGAACGCAAATTAACTTTGCATAAAAATAACCGTCACATTCAAATGGGTGTGACGGTTTTGTTTTATATTTATATGTTTTAATTCTGAATTTTGCTTTTGAGCCAGTTGTAAATGTAGTCATATACATCGCTCTTGTCCAACTCGTTGAGAATTTCGTGGCGGTCGTTTTCCCAGAGCTTGAGTGTAACATCGTCAATGCCGCATCGCTTATATTGGGCGTTCAGTTTTTCACACGCCTTTTTTCCGCCGACGGGGTCAACACTGCCCGAGGTGATAAGAATCGGCAGAGATTTTCTCATACCGATGAGTTGTCTGTTTTTTGCGATTTTTTCAAGTATGGTAAAGAAGTCTTTGTATGCTCCTGCCGTAAAGTCAAAGCCGCAAAGTTTATCGTTTACATAGAGGTCAACCTGCTTTTCATCTCTCGACAGCCAGTCGCAGTTTGTTCTCGCCGGTGCAAACGGCTTGTTATACGGTTCAAGGGTCAACTTTATTAAAAGGGGATTTACCGTGTGGCTGCCCTTAGATTTGCAGGTGTTTGTCGCAATGGTTTTGCCTAGCAGTGCCGCCGCCGACGGTATCCAACCGGTGCCCATAATTATTGCGCCGAAAACATCGTTGCTGTATTTTGTGAGATATTGCCTAAGACAGAACGAACCCATACTGTGACCGAGAATAAAGTTAGGGAGCTCTTCCCATTTTTCTCTTGCATATTGAGTTACCGAGTGCATATCCTCGATAATAATTTTGTCTCCGTTTTCTTCGGCGAAAAAGCCGTAATCATGCTCATCGCTTACGCTGTGGCCGTGACCGAGGTGGTCGTGACCTATGACATTAAAGCCGTGCTCCGTCATATATTTTGCAAAGTTATCATATCTGTCGATATATTCAGCCATACCGTGAACGATTTGAAGAACGCCTATCGGCTCTTTTTCGGTCTCCCAAATGATTACATTAAGGTTGTTTTTTGAATCCGTTGAGGCGATTTTTTCGGTATACTTTTTCATAGCATATACTCCTTAAATGCTGAAAAAATTATCTGTCTTTATCTGTTATATTATCACAAAATTATATTTAAGTCAACTAAACAAAATGTGCATTTTGCCCAAATAATAATTAAAAAATGACAGCATTCGGCATGGCTCCGAATACTGTCCAATATTAATATTATATCATAAAATTTATTTTTTACAATACTTTTATTAGCGGAGATTACATAATATAATGTAATTGAGGATAGGTTACTGTCCGAGTAATGACCTATTAAGGTCGAAAGGAATGATAATATGATTAATATTGCTGCCAGAGGATTTGAACTTAAGCAGGGAACAAAGGACGGCATTGAAAAGGAACTTAAAAGAATAGAAAAAATGCTCCCCGAAAATTCACGCTTTGATGTTACTCTGAGTAAGGAAAGGGATAAATATCAGTGCGATATTACCGTTATACATATGGGCTCTTTTATCAGGGGCGAGGCTGAAGCCGACCGCATAGAGCCGGTTGTTGATATGGCCGTAGATGACTTGAAAAGGAAACTCAGAAAGCTCAAAACCTTTTTTGTAGATAAAAAGAGAAAGGGCGGAATAGATGAAATCGCCTACGCATTTGACGATTTTGACGAGGATGTAACAATGGAGGACTTCGACAGATTGTACTACGATTCTGTTGATGTTACCAGAAGAAAGGTTATCACTCCTCATATTATGACAGATGACGAGGCTATCGTACAGATGGAAATGCTCGGTCACAGTTTCTTTGTTTATCTCGGAATTGACGGAGAGACAAAGATAATTTATAAGAGAAAAAAGGGCTACGGACTTTTGACTTGCGAAGAATAAGATTAAGAGAGTATTTTAGATACTTTACGGACTGTCGGAAAAGCTTCTGAATTTTATTTTGTTACCGATGCTTTTGCACTCCGAGCCGCCGCTGCAATTTGCAGCGGCGGCTATTTGTTTGAGAGGTCGGAGGCTGAATTGTTTTTTTCTTCATTTTCGCTTTGATATGACAAAAAGCTGATGTTTCCGCTGTCCTCCATTATCGCATAAGCTATATCATTTATATCAAAATAGCCCTGAATTCTCGCTTCACTGATTAAATCGTCTAAGGTCAGTCTCGCTTTTTTTAGATTTTTGCCGATAACGCCGCTTTTGTTCATCAGGAGTATCGGTTCACCGTTTAGTATCTTGCGTGCCTTTTTGCTTTTTCGGGAGATAAAGGTGAGGGCGATTTCTATCAGCGCATAAACTGTCATAGCGATTATTGCGTGGTACCAGTCCGACTCCAAATCTGTTGCCATTTCCGCCGCTATCGAACCGATTGTAATTCCGACCACATAGTCGAAAAATGACATTTGCGAAAGCTGTCTGTTTCCCATAAGTTTATCTAAAACAAATAAAACGAAAAAAGAGCCTGCCGACAGCAATACAATATATAATGCGTTCATATAATCACCATATAATATCTTGTTTATTAGTCAGTATTCCCAAAATGCATTGAATAATATCATTTTCTTTGATATAATGTTCTTTGAAAGGGGTATTTTTATGAAAGTTTTTAAGAAATTTTTTGCTCTGTTTATGAGCGCCGCTCTGATTCTTTCCTTTGCCGGCTGTACGCCGAAGAAGGCGGATAACGGCCTCATTGACGGACTTTTTTCGGATAAATCAAAGATTTCCTATAGCCTCTCCTATACCGAGCTTAAGCCCGACAAGAAGAATAAAGTTGAGTCGTGGCGGCAGGGCATGGTGTCTGGCGATGGAATGCAGGGGTTTGTTGAAAGCGGCTCTCCATATGAGGATACTTTTATTTTTCAAAATATGCATTTTATTATGCCAAATAAAAATCAGCGTACCTGCCCCGATACCTCGAACGAGCTTGAGACGGTTAAGCAGAGTATAGTAAACGGCGAAGATATTAAGGATGACGCTTCTTATGATGATGTTTACAGTTATCACCCGGGCGGTCAACTCAGAATTTCCATGGACGGAAAAAAGGTTGATGACTATGTTCGCTATACCGATTACCAAACAGGCCAGGTCGGCGTAAGATACACCGATTCTAACGGAACATGGAACAGGGTATCGTTTACTTCTTTTGCCGACAGTGCGGTTATCACCAAATTGGAAGCTTCCGATATGGGCAAGAAAATCAATGCCACGCTGTCCTATGACGATTTGTCGAGTATGGCTAATTTCGGAGACGGCAATGAGGTTGATTTGAAATATAAAAAAATTGCAAGCGACAATGCGGACAGTCTTGCACTTGTCGCACATTATCCGAGTTACGAAAACAGCGAACTTAAAAACGGCGGATATGCTTCGTATACATATATAATTACCGTGGGCGGTGAAAAGCAAAAGGTCACTCTCGATAAAAACATCAAGGAAGAATTTTGTTCAAGCAACGATGGAATTAAGATTACCGATGCCGACGAGGTCTATCTCATTACGGTTAGCTCAAGAGATACAGAGATGGGCGAGTACGACGAGTTTGAGCAGCAGGAAAGTTACGACATTATTTCTTTGCTCCGCTCCGAGGCAAAGCAGGTTGAGGAAAAATACGGCACTGAGGACGGCTTTGATTATGAGTCGGCACTTGAGCGACATCTTATGATTTATCAGCCACAGTTTAATTCAGTGAGCCTTAAACTCGAGGACAGCAGTGAAACTAACGAAGCACTGCTTAAAAAGCAAAAGGGCAGTAAGACTATCGACGCCGCAACCGCTCAGCGCACATATTACGCAGGCAGATACGCCTACCTTTGCTGTTCGGGATATTCTACGAGCAGGCTTTACGGTATGTGGACGGGCGAATTTAATACAGGCTGGGGCAGTAAGTATACCATGGACGCAAATGTAAATTTGCAAACCTCATCCTTAAATTCAAGCAATATGACCAGAACTCCCGTAGGCTATGCCGACTTTATTTTGCGGCAGGTTGCCGATTGGGAGGAAAACGCAAAGGCAACTCACGGCTTTACCGATGCAATTCAGGCACCGGTAAATACAGACGGCGATAAGGCGGTAATTACCGAAACTTGCTATCCTTATCCGTTCAGGTACTGGAATGCAGGTGCTTCTTGGATGCTTCAGCCGCTTTTTGAAACGCTTAAAGCCTACGGCAATATTCGCATTTCTCTCAGCAGGGAATATGATATTGATTCGCTTAAATCGGTGCTGTCGCTTAGCGAAGATGATGTTTCAAAAATTAAATCAAGAGGCTTCTTAATGCTGGAAGAGGATATTTTATATCCGCTTTTGCTTAAATCGGCGAATTATTGGGCACAGCTTATGACGCCTGAATATTATACCGACAGCGATGGTAAAATTCATTACGAAAAGGGCAAAACCGTTCTTAACGACGGCGAAACATACTGCATTCTTCCGTCGTATTCTCCCGAGAATAATCCGTCAAATTATCCCTCACCTTCTGCCGCCAATTGTGCTATTGACATTGCGGCGTGCAGGGATAATATAGAAATGCTGAGAGTTGTAATGAATGATGTTGCACCCAACGCCGATTTTTCAAAATGGCAGGCACTCGAAGATAATCTTCCGCCTTATCTTTATGATGAAACAGGCGCACTTAAGGAATGGGCGACTACCTCATTTGATGAGAATAATAAGCATAGGCACTTGAGCCATTTGTATGTTGCGTGGCCGTTAAATGAAACGCAGAATAATGAGGAACTGACAAAGGCTTGCATTCAGGCGGTAGAAAACAGAACGAGCGAAAATGAGGCGTCGCATGCGCTTATTCACCGTTCGCTTATCGCCGCAAGGCTTAAAGACAGGGATATGCTGTCCGATGCATTGCTTAAGTTGATGAATCATAAAATCAGATATGATTCGTTGATGACAAATCACGATTACGACAGAGGAAGTTGTTATTGTACCGACTTTGCAATCGGTTATCTCGGCATTGTAAACGAGGCACTTGTTTATTCCGATACGGGAGTTATTGAACTTCTTCCGGCTTTGCCGACAAGTGGTTTTGATAAGGGCGAACTTGACGGATTGCGTACAAAAAGCCGTGCTGTTATCGAGTCGCTTAAATGGGACGGCGAGACAGTTGAGGCAAAGATTAAATCAGAGATTGACCAAACGATTACAATTTCATACGGCAATAAGTCAGAAACATTAAGTCTTAAGCAAAACGAGACGGCAACAGTTGAATTTTAATAAAAAAAGGGCGTACAGATTTTCAAATCCGTACGCTCTTTGTTGTTTTGTCGTTCGCATTATTTTGTTTGTTTAGTGGGTTTATAAAAATATTTGTCGATTTTTTTCCCTTTTATTGCATAGTAAAGTGCTGTTCCGAGCACCGCCATAACGCCGAGTTCTCCGAGACCTACGAGAGCACCCTGCGTAAGAAATCCGACGAATTCAAACGCACCGTCGATAAAGAAATATTCTATCTCCCAGCCTATGATTACACTGTTAAATACGGCAGGCATAAGCATAGAGAGGAGAGGATAACTCTTTATCTTTACATTACGCAGCAGATACATACATACCGCAGAACCAAGAGTTGCAAGCGAGCCGAATATCATATCGAGCGGGAGTCCCGTTCCGATGTTGTATAAATTCGACACAATGCATCCGATGGTAAGACCGGGTATTGCGGCAGGGGTAAACAGCGCCAATACATTAAGTGCTTCGCTTACTCTAAACTGCACAGCCATTGAGGTTGTGCCCGGAAGCAAAAGGTTTTGTGCATAGGTCAAAGCGGCGTAAAGTGCCGCAATGACAGCCGTCTGTGCGATAAGTTGAGTCTTTTTCTTCATTTTTAATTTTCTCCTTAGTTTTGTTTTTAGAAGCCACCGGAGTGTGACTGGTCAGGATTTTGCGAACTGACAGTGAGATTATAATACAACTTTGAAAAAAAATCAACTGAAAAAAATAAAAAAACAAGAAGCAAGCATATTTTACTTGCCTCTTAATTGAGTACATTATTCGTGGTGATGGTCGCAGTTGGCGTCGCTGTTTTTTATAAGTTCGCCTTTTAGGTATTTTATTACTGCCATATCTGCGTTTCCGCTGTTGCCTGCGTATATGGTGATTCCGGCTTTTTCGAGAGAGTCTACAGCACCTTGACCGAGTCCGCCGCAAATGACCGTTTCAACTCCCATTTCCTTAATATAGCCGGCAATTCCGTGGTGAGAATGCTTGCCCATGCTTTCTATATGAACTCTTTGGATTTCTCCGTTTTCATCTGTTTCGTAAATTTTCATATACTGTGATTTGCCGAAATGCTGAAAAATTTTTCCGTTATCGTATGTTACTGCAATTTTCATAATTAACCTGCCTACATTTATTTTGATAAAAATTCTTTTATTGCCTGTGCGTTGTCCTTGCCTTGCTTATAGCCGAGTTGGTATATCGCTTCGAGTTTTGATGTGTCTTTTTCGAGTGTGCCGACATTCAGCGGTGCTGTCGGTTGAACGACATATATAAGTCCTTCAGCCTCCGCTTTTTTTACAAAGTCAAGCTGATGATTATACATAATATGTCTGATTGTTACCGCTTCGCCGATTTTTGGAAATTTCTTAAATATTTTTTGCACCTTGGGAGTAATCGGATTTTTTACATATCCTTTGTGCCTAGTAAGAATGACAACGCATTTTTTGCACCCGTCCTCAAAGGCTCGCTCAAGCGGAATCGAATCGACTAAGCCGCCGTCGAAATATGTTGAATTCCCTATTTTTACTCCGTTTGTAACTCCCGGGAGCGAGCAGCTGGCTTTTAATTCCGGGCATTCGTCACGCATACTTTTCGGGTAAAAATACTCTGCTTTTCCTGTTTCGCCGTTTGTTGCGACAGCACACAAAACCGTTTTGCTGTTTTCAAAAACATCTTGATTGAGCGGAAGAATATCATATGCCAACTCACCAAAAATCCAGTCGGTGTTCAAAAAGGAGTGCCCTTTGAGCATATTGCCTGCACCCATATACCGTTTGTCATTTGAGTAATTTATAATGATGTCGTGCTGACGACGATAATTTTTTGCTATAAACGAAACGCCGTTGCAACTTCCTGCCGAAACACCGATTACATATTCAAAATCTATTTTTTCGTCCATAAAGGCGTCGAGTACACCGCTTGTGTAAATCGACCTGTTACCGCCGCCCTCAAGGACCAAACCGTTGTTATACATTCATATCTCTCCGATGAAAAATAAAAACTAAAAAATAAGAGCAGTAATATGCTCATACTGCTCTTATTCTCATTTGCTTTAATTACTTGTTTTCCGATGCTTTTTTCTTAGGAGCCGACTTCTTCTTCGGCGCAGCCTTTTTTTTAGGTTCCTCTTCGGCTTTTTCTGCCTTTGCCTCTTCGCTTACATCAACGATTTCAATTTCGTTGTCGCACTCAAAGAATTCGTTATCGTCAAAATATTCGGGCTCTTTCTTTGCGGTAAGTTTTTTAACTGCAAAATAAACCGCTGCTGCGAGCGATACAAGAGCAACGATAATTGCAACAATTTTAGCAATCTTCTTAAAGTTCATAATCTGAACCTCCTTAATATCTTTCTCTATTATTATAATATTTAACATTTATAAAGTCAACACTAATTGTATTATAAAAATACTATACTTTTTTAATCCTTTGCGTTATAATAAGGCTGGACAGATTTTTATAAATGAGGCAGGATTAAATGACCAATGCAGAATATTTAGAGGCGGTAGAAAAAAGACATTCACGCAGAGCCTACCGACAAAAGCCGCTCGGTTCGGAGATAATGCAAATTATAAAGAAAATGGTTGAAGCGGTTAATAAGGATGCAAATTTGGATTTTACATTCATAGAGGACGCTACTCCGTTTTTTAAGATATTTTCGGGTAAGTTCAGTATGATAGTAGTCGCAGCTCCCGACACCCAAAAGGCGAGAGAAAGTTGCGGCTATTACGGAGAGAGTATTGTTTTGCAATGTGTATATCACGGACTCGGCACCTGCTGGGTTTCGGGTACATATAATGAAAACAAAGTATATGAGGCACTTCACCTTCCGAGCGATAAGCGTATTTATGCCGTTATAACCATAGGTTATGCAAAGGATAAATATTCCTTAGTTGAAAAGACCATGTATAACGCAACGCATAAGAAGAACAAATCGTATCAGGATATGTTTGAATTTTGCGACGCCAAATTGCCGGAGGCTTACGCCTATGGTATGAAACTTGTTGAAATGGCACCGTCTGCCGTCAACAGGCGACCCGTTCATTTCAGATACGAAAACGGAATTTTAAGCGGATATGTAGATGAGCCGTATTCCGATAAGAGCGTTGATTTCGGCATTGCAAAGCTCCATTTTTTAATCGGCGTAAGAGCAAAGGGAATTAACGGAAAATGGAGCCTTGACAATTCATTTGAAGAATACGGCGGAAAAATAATAAAATTTACGCCCGATAAGGCTGAAGGAGAGGACGATTGATATGGAAAAAACAGAAAAGAAAAAGCGGTCAAAAAAGAAAAAAATACTTGTTATCGTTTTGAGCATTGTTGCTTTTCTTTTGGTTGCGACGATTTGTGCGGGCCTCGGCGTGCTGAAATGGTATTGCACTCCCGTTGATTACGAGGTGGTTTCCTCCGCTGAGATTGCAGACAGCGATACATATCTTGTTGCTCACAGAGGTTTCAGAGCGGTGGCTCCCGAGAACACGGCACCTGCATTTGAAGAGGCAGGCAAGGCAGGATTTTCGGCAAACGAATGCGATATTTACAGAACGACTGACGGTGTGTGGGTGGTTCAGCACGATAAGAATACCTATCGTATGATGGATTTGACTAAAAATATAGAAAAATGCACCTATGAAGAATTGATGAGCCATAACACCGATAACGGAAATAATATCGCCGATTATCCTAATCTTAAAATTTGCACTCTTGAGGAATATATGCAGATATGCAGTGATTATTCTATGGATGCGGTAATAGAACTGAAGGGCGAGAGCAATCAGGAATATTACGGCGAAATAATAGATATGATTAAAAAATATCCCGATGTAAAGGTTACATTTATCTCGTTTCAATTCAGCGACCTTGAGGCGCTCAGAAAAGTGTGCGACAATGATTTGATGTATCTTGTGCAGAAGATTGAGCCCGAGGATATAGAGCTTGCAAAGTCAATAGACAACTGCGGCATTGATTTTAACGCAAATAAGGAAGAAAACTGGGAGAATGACGCACAGATTATCAAGGACTGTCAGACTGCGGGACTTAAACTCGGCGGCTGGACGGTAGATAAACTTGAGGTTATGCAAAAATTGCTTGATGTCGGCGTTGATATGGTGACTACCAACTGCATTACCTATTGATGAATTTTCAAAATTGAATTATTTGTATTTTGTAGAGGGTGGCCGGCGGCTACCCTTTATATAGTGCTTGAATAAGTTGTGACTATTTGGTACAATATATTGTATATTTTGTGATTAAATATAACAAGAAAAGAAGTGAGAAAATGCTGTATCGGCTTTTGCCTCTCGGCAAGGCGTGGGAGCAGGGTATGCTTGCTCTGCCCAAGGTTATCGCAACCGATTATTTGAAACTTGCAAGTGAATATCAACTAAAGGCGTTGCTTATAATTTTGGCTTGTGACGGGCAGGCTGACAGTAAGCATATCTCAAAAGTTCTCGGCTGTACCGAGAATGACGCCGTGGATTTTTTGGAGTTTTGGCTCGAGGAGGGAATACTCTCCTGTGACGGCGAGGCTCGTATTTCCCTCGTGACCCAAAAGAGTGAAAGCAGCGAACCCGACGAAAAGAGCGAGAAAAAGTCGGAAACCGCTATTGAAATTGAAAAGAAAATCGAGGCTGTTGTTTCTAAGGCGGAGCGACCGAGCGTTCCCACATATACTCAAAGCGAGATTGTATCGATGTGCCGTGACAGTGAGGAGTTGACTCTTACTCTTCGCCACGCACAGGAGGTAATGGGCAAATCGCTCAGCCATGTGGAGCAGGAACTTATAGTTAATATGGTTACATATTACGGACTTCCGTGTGATATTGTGTTGATGATTTTGCAGTTTTATAAGAACGAAAAGGAAAGCGGAAAGGCTATCGGCACCGCTTATATTGCCGCTATGGCAAGAAATTGGAGCGAGGAGGGCATCGTTACTCTGGATGCCGCCGAGGAAAAACTCCACGATATAGAGAGAACGGATAATCTTTGGAAAGAGATTATTTCAATCAGCGGACTGCGCCATCGCACCCCCACCATTAAGCAGAGAGAGATGATTTCACGCTGGAGTGAGGACTTCGGTATGGATATGATTACCATTGCCTGTGATATAATGAAAGAAAATACCGACAGGCCGACACTTAGATATGTTGACGGAGTGCTGAAAAGTTGGAAGAAAAAAGGTATATTCACTCCTCAGGCTGTGGCTGATGAAAACAAAAAGCATGAGAAAAAGACGGCACAGACGAACAAGCCGTCCATTGACGAAACCTATGATATTGACGACATTAACCGTCGTGCAATGATTAACGATAACTACGATATTTGAGGAAAAACTTATGGCATACTCAGCGGAAATAAGGAATAAGGCTAAGCGTATTTTGGAAAAACGGCACGATTCCGCCGTTATGCTTGCGGATGAGAGAGCAAGCGAGATTCGTATGGAAATCCCGGAAATTAACGAAATTCAGGCAGGACTGTCGCAGGTCGGCTTGGAGATTTCAAAATTGTTTTTTTATAAGGAAAATACCGATGAAAAAATAGCCGAACTCAGGGCGAAAAGCCACGCTCTCATTGATGAGAGGAGCAGACTGTTGAAGGCTCACGGCTATGACGAAAACGCTATGAAACCGCAGTTTGTGTGTGAGGCTTGCGAGGACAGAGGTTATATAAACGGCAGAATGTGCTCGTGCCACCGCCAACTTCTTAAAGATATTATGCGAAAAGAAGTGTCCCGTCTTGCACCGCTTGACAGATGTACCTTTGATAATTTTTCGCTCGATTATTATAGCGAGCAACCTATGGAAAATGCCATAATACCAAAAAAGAGAGCGGAAAAAATTTTTGATACTTGCAGAAAATATGCACAGAATTTTTCCTTGCACAGCAAAAATCTGCTTTTCTTCGGCGGAGCGGGTCTCGGCAAAACTCATTTAAGCCTTGCCGTAATGAATGTTGTAATTAACAAGGGTTTTGATGTCTGCTACGGCACGAGCCAAAATATCTGCGACGATTTGCAGAGCGAGCAGTTCGGCAGGGTTGACGATTTGACCTACACAAAGGCACAGGTTATGGGATGCGATTTGCTCGTGCTCGATGATTTGGGTACGGAGATAGATAATCAGTACAGCATTGCAACCCTTTATAACATAATAAATACCCGTATTCTATCGGGCAAGCCTACGATTATTTCAACAAATTATTCTATGATAGATTTGGAAAAAAAGTATGATAAGCGTATCACGAGCAGACTCACTGGCGAGTATATTCCGTTCTATTTTATCGGAAATGACATAAGAAATATAAAGTAAAACAGAATATGAAAAGATAAAGCACCGAAAGAAACTTAAAATCCTTTCGGTGCTTATGTTTTTTTATTTATTTAGTTTCAGCAGTCTTGCGCCGTGCGGCTGAACGGTTATGTTGTTTTCGCTCACGGTGCATTTTTGCCATATGTCATATGAGCCGTCAACTGAAATGTTGATTTTTTCTGCGGTATTAATTGTAATAGGCTTTTCGTCCGTGTTGAACAGAGCGACAAATCGGCTGTCTTCGTTTTCGCCGTCCCAAATGATATAACCTTTGCCGTTTTCTTCATTACGACAGAGCATACGTGAGTTTTTCACCGTGCGGTGCATATTCATATATTCCGCATTGTTTAGCAGTGACAGAGTGAACTCGTCATTTTCGGGCATATTTCCGCCTGTCATAAGCGGACTGCCGAAAATTCCCCACAGTGTCATCAGCGTGTAATGTTCATCGTGGGTGAAATTGCTCATTCTGTTTTGCGCTCCGTGGTAGGAACAGAGCTTTGATATTCTGCCTATCGGGAGCATATCGCAGTCGGGATACGAACCGACGCCTCTCACTCCCTGCCATTCCTCGCACTTGTCAAACATTGCATAAAGGTGTTCCCACAAGTCCCAAAAATCGCCTGTAAGTCTCCACATATTTGCATTTGCTTTTAGGTGCTCGGCTTTGTCTCTGAGAGCGGGACCGGGGGAAAGCGACAGCACAATCTCTCTGCCGCAGGAGTCGATGGCATTTCTGAGCATTTCTATCTCGTAATCTGCGCTGTACGGGTTATCCCATTTTCTGAATTCCGTAACTGCTATATCGTCACATTTTATGTAATCTACGCCCCAGTCGGCATACATTTTTATGATTGAATTATAGTAATCTTGAGCACCGTCGCAGTTTTTCATTCCGTACATATCCGTGTTCCACGAGCATATGGAGAAATGGTGTGCGACTTGGCGTGCGGTGTACTCGCTGTCTTTTATCGGCAGGTCTGCGTGAACCGCCTGACGGGGTATTCCACGCATAATGTGTATTCCGAATTTCAGTCCGAGAGAATGAATGTAATCGGCAATCGGCTTAAAACCCTTGCCGCCTTTACTGCTCGGAAAGCGATTTTGTGCCGGAATGAGTCTGCCGTATTCGTCACAACAAAGTTCGGCGAAGTTATTGTAATCGTTACTGCATGCTTTAGGCTCGTACCACTGAATGTCGCAGACGATGTATTCCCAGCCGTATTGCTTTAGGTGCTTTGCCATATAATCGGCGTTTGCGATAAGCTGCTCCTCGTTTACTCCTGCGCCGAAGCAGTCCCAACTGTTCCAACCGCACGGCGGAGTTTTTGCCCAGTTCTTAAAATCACTCATTGTCATCACCTATTGTTGTTATTTCTTTTTTATAGTTTATCAGATTAACTCTTTTTAGCGGAGTTATGCCGAGTGAGGAAAGATATTCGTTTGCCCTTTTCAGATTTTCCTTGTCGGCGTAAGCCTCGATTCTGTGGGCGTCGAGTCCGATTACCGTATCGTTTCCGACTTCGGACACGATTTGCCAGAAATCTCGGTTAGGGTAATGCCTGTTTGTGGTAAAGCCTAAGAAATTAAACTCCAGCGGAATGCCGATTTTTTTAAGTTCGGTGACCATACGGCGCATTTTTTTGAGATATATCTCTCTGTCGCCTGTGAAATTGATTACATCGGGGTGGGCAATGTAGGTAAATTCACCGCTTTTTGCGGCGAGAAGAACCTGGGATATATACTTGTCGAGAATTGCAACCGAGTCGGTTTCGTGACCCGAGTATCTTGCGTAGGGCTCGTACTCGTTATCCGTAAAATGCTGACCGAGGATAATGTAGTCGTACTTAAAACTCTTTAGAAATTCGAGCTCTTTTTCTATCAACTCGGGATAGTATTCCACCTCAAAGCCGAGTTTTATATCGATTACACCTTTGTATTTTTCTTGTAACTCACGAACGCTGTTTGCATATCCCTGTGCCTCATCGCAGTCCATACGAAAGTTGCTTTTGTGCCCATTTGGAAAAATATACGGCGCATGGTCGGAAAACCCCATTTCGGTATAGCCGTTTTTTATTGCACTTAAAACATATTCCTCGTCCGTGCCTTTTGCGTGATGGCATCTGTATGTATGAGAATGAAGATTATACATATTACTTTACGCTCTTTGCAAATTTGATGAATCCTTTTTTGCCGAATTCGTCTCTCGAGTAAACTCCGCATTGCTCAAGTATGGAGGTGAATACTATTCCTATTTCCTCCTTGATTATGTCGTCAATGTTCTTTTCGTTTATCTCGTATTTTGCCTTAATCATTTTTGACCACTCGTAGTGAGGAGCCAGTTTTTCGTTATTTCTTATGTCCTCGCCGCTCAGCATAGCTTTTGCAAGGTCAGCCATTTCGGTCTTAAGTCTGCTCGGAAGAACGGCAAGACCCATAACCTCGATTAAGCCGATGTTTTCTCTTTTGATATGATGGTATTCGGGATGCGGATGGTAAAAGCCGAGAGGGCATTCCTCAGTGGTGATATTGTTTCTGAGAACTAAATCCATCTCGAATTTTCCGTTTCTCATTCTTGCGATAGGGGTGATTGTGTTGTGCGGTTCGCCGTCGGTTTCGGAGTAGATAAACTGCTCCTCGTCCGTGTAACTTCTCCAAGAGGTGAGAATTTTATCCGACAGTTCAACGATTCTCTGCTTGTTTTCACCGGATAGTCTGATTACGCTCATCGGCCATTTAACTATTCCTGCGTCTATATCGTCAAAGCCGTTGAATTTAAGTTCTGTCTCAACCGGAGCCTTAGCCATTGCAAATTCGTATCTGCCGCCCTGGAAGTGTTCGTGAGTGAGTATCGAGCCGCCGACTATCGGCAGGTCTGCATTTGAGCCGATGAAATAATGCGGAAACTTCTCGACAAAATCGAGCAGTTTTTCAAATGCGCTTTTGTCTATCTTCATCGGGGTGTGCTCGCCGTTAAATACTATGCAGTGCTCATTATAGTAAACATAGGGAGAATACTGCATAAAGAAGTCGTCGCCGCCGAGAGTCATCGGTATGATTCGGTGGTTTTGCCTTGCGGGGTGATTTACTCTGCCGGCATAGCCTTCGTTTTCTTTACAAAGCAGGCACTTCGGGTATGATGCGGCTTTCATTTTAAGAGCAGCGGCAATGGCTTTCGGGTCTTTTTCGGGTTTAGACAGATTTATTGTAATGTCAATGTCGCCGTACTCTGTTTTTGTTATCCATTTTACATCGTTTGCTATTCTGTATCTGCGAATGTAGTTGCTGTCCTGACTGAGTTTATAGTAGTAGTCCGTTGCAAATTCCGGCGATTTTTCATAAAGAGAATTAAAGTCAGCTCTTACCTTGCTCGGTCTCGGCGTGAGAATTCCCATAAGTTTTGTGTCGAATAAATCTCTGTAAACAACGCTGTTCTCGCACAGTCCGTTCTCAACTGCATAATTCAGCATACAGTCGAGTATCTCCTCGAGCGGTTTGTCCTCTGCTTCGCAATCTTCAAAACTGTCGAGTCCGAGTGCTTCGCACAGACTGTTTATTGCCCATATTTTGTCATCTTTTTCAATCATATTGTTCTTTTGGGCGTAGTGAACCAATGATTTTACAGCTGAATTTACATTCATTTTGATATTACTCCTTCGGCTTGCATATACTTTTATGTCTTACATTTTATGTATTATAATATATTTCAACTCATTATTCCATACAATTTTTTAACTTTTTACAAATTTTGCCGCATTAGACTTTACGAGGCGGCATTTTCGTGATAATCTAGGAGTATAAATACCGATGACAATCGGGTATCTGCGGAGGCTGATTTATGAAAATCTGTGTATTCGGTGCGGCGAGTAAAACGATAGACGAAAAATATATAAAACCTGTTGAGAATATGGGCGAATATCTTGCAAAGCACGGTCATTCTCTCGTTTTCGGAGCGGGCAGTACGGGTGAGATGGGCGCTGCCTCCCGTGGCTTTAAGAATGGCGGCGGAACGATTCACGGCGTTGTGCCCGAGTTTTTCAAAAACGATTTGTACGAGTTTGTCAACTGGAATTGCGATGAACTTACTGTTACAAAAACAATGCGTGAGCGTAAGGGAATTATGGAAAATTTGGCAGACGCTTTTATTATTACTCCCGGCGGCTGCGGAACTTTTGAGGAACTTTTCGAGGTGCTCACATTAAAACAACTCGGACAGCATCGCAAGCCGATTGCGATTTATAATATCGACGGATATTATGATTTGCTTGTCGGAACGCTTAAATATTCCATTGAAACCGAATTTGTTAAGCCGAATTGCGAAAGATTATACCGTGTATTTGACGAAAACGAATTTGATAAAATGATTGATTATATAGAAAACGATGATATGGACGGTATGACCGTTCACGATTTGAAATAGGAGGTTATCTTATGGCTAAAAATTTTGTAATTGCTTTAGGCAGAGAGTTTTGCTCGGGCGGTAAGGAGATAGGCAAGATGATTTCCGAACGCCTCGGAGTACACTATTACGACGGCGATTTGCTCAGAGAAAAGTCGAAGGAACTCGGAATAGACGAGGGTATTTTTGAGATGTTCGACGAGCAACCCACCAGGTCGTTTCTTTACTCCATCATGATGGACCCGTACGCAATAGATAACGCCGTAAACAGCGGAAAGGTTATCGAGGCTCAGCGCAGAGTTATAGAGAGTGCGGCGGCTGAGGGTTCGTGCGTAATCGTCGGCAGAAGAGCGGATAAAATTCTTGAGGATAAAGAAGACATAAATCTTGTATCCGTTTTTATCGGTGCGGATATTGAGGACAGAATAGTTCACTATATGGAAAATAACGAGTCCAAAGAGGCAAAGGACGCAAAGAGCGTTCGTCGTTTGATTGAACGCAAGGACAGAGAACGTGCTTCTTACTATAATTATCTCGGCGACGGAAAGTGGGGCAGAGCAGGTAACTACACTATGTGCTTTTCTACCTCAAAAATAAGCAAGGAAAAGATTTGCGATACAATTTGTAACTATATCAAAACCTTAGATTAACAGTTTGAATGAGCCGTTCGCTTTGTCGGACGGTTCGTTTTTGCTTTGCGCCGCAGGTTGACTTAACCGCAGAAAAACGATAAAATAAACCATGAGAGTTATAATATAATCAGGAGGAAATTTATGGCAGACGGCGTTATTCATTCTATTGAAACATTCGGCTCGGTAGACGGACCGGGAATCAGATTTGTGGTATTTGTTCAGGGCTGTCCCATGAGATGTAAATATTGCCACAATGTAGACACATGGGATATAAATAAATCAAAGGACGTAAGGTCCCCGAAAGAACTTCTCGAATTTGCAAAGAAGTACAGAACCTACTGGAAAAAGGACGGCGGCATAACCGTAAGCGGCGGCGAGCCTCTTGCACAGATTGACTTTTTGCTGGAGTTCTTTAGGCTTGCAAAAGAAGAGGGAATTAACACTTGCATAGACACTTCGGGACAACCTTTTACGAGAGAAGAGCCTTTCTTTTCAAAATTTAACGAACTTATGAAATATACCGATTTGCTTTTGGTTGACATTAAGCATATAGACCCTGTTGAGCATAAAAAACTCACAGGCAGACCGAATGATAATATTTTGGATATGTTGACCTATCTTTCGGATATTAAAAAGCCTATTTGGATAAGACATGTGCTTGTTCCGACAATTACCGATATAGACGAGTATTTGTATAAAACAAAAGCCTTTATCGACACTCTTTCAAATGTTGAGCGTGTGGATGTTTTGCCTTATCACGAGCTGGGTATTTATAAGTGGAAAGAACTCGGAATACCATATCAGCTTGACGGTATTAAGCCGCCGAGCAGGGAACGCCTCGAAAATGCACAAAAAATTTTGCAAAAATAGCTGTAATTTGATTACAATCAAGGTGTTTTGAAACTTTAATGTTAAAATAACTGTGATGTTAATTGACGACATTAACAAAACAATTACTGAAAGGAAAAAGTTACATGGAAGCATGGAGAAATTTTAAGGGCAGAAAATGGACGGAAGAAATCGATGTAAGAGATTTCATCCAAAACAACTATACAGAGTATTCGGGTGACGAAAGCTTTTTGGCTGACGCAACACCTGCTACAAACAAACTTTGGGGTAGACTTCAGGAACTCCAAAAAGAGGAGCGTGCAAACGGCGGCGTTCTTGAGTGTGAGACAGAAATCGTATCCGGTCTTACAGCATACGGTCCGGGCTACATTGACGAGTCAATGAAAGACCTTGAGACTGTTGTAGGTCTTCAGACAGACAAGCCTCTTAAGAGAGCATTTATGCCTTACGGCGGTATCAAGATGGCTCAGCAGGCAGCAGAGACTTACGGCTTTAAGGTTAACGAAAAATTTGATAAGATTTTCAATGAGTATCACAAGACTCACAATCAGGCTGTATTTGACGCTTATACTCCTGAGATGAGACGTGCTCGTCACACTCATATTATCACAGGTCTTCCGGATACATACGGAAGAGGCAGAATTGTCGGCGACTATCGTAGAGTAGCTCTTTACGGTATTGACTTCCTTATCAAAAAGAAAGAGGAAGATAAGGAATATTCAAGCGGTAACTCAATGACAGAGGACGTTGTTCGTCTTCGTGAGGAAATCGCAGACCAGATTAAGGCTCTCAAGGGCATGAAGGAAATGGCTAAGATTTACGGTTTTGATATTTCTCAGCCTGCAACAAATGCAAAAGAGGCTGTTCAGTGGTTATACTTCGGTTATCTTGCAGCAATTAAGACACAAAACGGTGCCGCAATGAGTGTCGGAAGAATTTCTACATTCCTTGATATTTATATTCAGAGAGACCTTGATGAGGGCACTCTTACAGAGGCAGAAGCTCAGGAACTTATCGACCACCTTACAATGAAGTTCAGAATGGTTAAGTTCGCAAGAATTCCTTCTTATAATGAGTTGTTCTCGGGTGACCCGGTATGGGCTACACTTGAGGTTGCAGGTATCGGTGTGGACGGCCGTTCACTCGTTACAAAGAACGACTTCCGTTTCCTCCACACTCTCGAGAATATGGGTCCGTCACCTGAGCCGAACCTTACAGTTCTTTATTCTTCACGTTTGCCTGAAACATTTAAGAAGTACGCTGCAAAGATTTCTGTTGCAACATCTTCTATTCAGTACGAAAACGACTGCGTAATGCGTCCTGTTTGGGGCGATGATTACAGCATCTGCTGCTGCGTATCGGCTACTCAGACAGGTAAGGAAATGCAGTTCTTCGGAGCAAGAGCAAACCTTGCTAAGTGCCTTGTATATGCAATCAACGGCGGTGTTGACGGTAAAACCCGTGAGCAGTGCGGTCCTGCGCTTCGTCCTATCACCTCGGAGTATCTTGATTACGATGAGGTTATGAAGAACTTTGACGCTATGATGGAGTGGCTTGCAGGTCTTTATGTAAACACCCTCAACCTTATCCACTATATGCACGATAAGTATTATTATGAAGCAGCAGAGATGGCTCTTATCGATACTAATGTAAGAAGAACATTTGCAACAGGTATCGCAGGTTTCTCACATGTTGTTGACTCACTTTGCGCTATTAAGTATGCAAAGGTAAGAGTTATTCGTGATGAGGACGGCTTCGCTGTTGACTATGTTCCTGAAGGCGATTTCCCGAGATACGGTAACGATGATGAGCGTGCAGACAAGATTGCTGTATGGCTTCTTAAGGAATTTATGAATAAGATCGGCAAGCATCACACTTATCGTAATTCCGAGCCGACAACATCTATCCTTACAATTACATCAAATGTTGTATATGGTAAGGCTACCGGTGCTCTTCCTGACGGAAGAAAGGCATTTACTCCGTTCTCACCCGGTGCAAACCCGGCTTACGGTGCAGAAAAGAACGGTCTTCTTGCATCACTTAACTCTGTTGCAAAATTGCCTTATGAGTATGCTCTTGACGGTATTTCAAATACTCAGACTATCAGCCCGAATGCACTCGGTCACGATGATGACGAGAGAAAGTGCAGACTTGTTGATGTCCTTGACGGTTACTTTGACCAGGGCGCACATCACCTCAATGTAAATGTATTCGGTATTGATAAACTTAAGGACGCTATGGAACATCCTGAGAAGCCTGAGTATGCAAACTTTACAATCCGTGTATCAGGCTATGCTGTTAAGTTCATCGACCTTACAAGAGAGCAACAGCTTGATGTTATCGCAAGAAACGCTCACGAGAGACTGTAACTTACAACTTCATTTTTCAAAGGTGTCGTTATGAGTAATGCAAATAATTCAAAGTTTGACCCCTTTTGCAGTAAAAAGCATCAGTGCAAGGACTGTGATAACAGGTGCGTAAACCAGATAGCCTTTTTGAAAGACCTGCCTATGGAATTTCAAAATGCGCTTATGCTTAAGGCGGAGTACAAAAAGTTCAAAAAGGATGCATATATATTTCATGAGGGCGATTCTGTCGACGCAGTCACTATTGTAAGAAAAGGTAAGATTAAGCTTACAATCACCGACTCCGACGGCAGAGAAAAGATTATAGGTATTTTCTCGAGTAACGATACTATTTGGGAAGGAATCTTTCTTGATAACAGCGTTTATCCGTATAATGCTGTTTGTTTAACCGATACGCATATATGGAAGATATATCGCAAGGATGTTGAACTTGCCGTAGAGGATGCGGCACTTGCAAAAAATGTAATCAGCATGCTTTCAAGAAAGCTTCATGACGCAAACGAGCGAAATTTGATTATGTCAATATCCGACCCGGAGGCAAAGGTTGCAAAGTTTTTGCTTTACAGAGACCGTCAGGACCATAACGGTGTCATTAATCTCAGACTTGATGATATTGCGGCGAGTGTTGCACTTCGTCCGGAAACGGTCAGCCGAAAATTGTCTAAGTTGATTGAACTCGGTTATATCGAAAGAGTTTCAAAAAGCGGGATAAGGATACTTGATTATCACAAGTTGACTGAGTTTGTGAATAATAAATAGAATTAAAGCCGACTGTAAATGCAGTCGGCTTTTGCTTTTTTATAATGTTTGTGATAAAATATATATATCGAAATTAGGAGGACAGTTATGGAATTACTTAAAGGCAGACCTGCCGATGTCGGCGGCAGAGAGGAAAGAGAGATTAGAGTATATGATTTTCTCGACGAACTTGGAATAGAATATTTTCGCACCGACCACGAGGAAGCAAATACTATGGAAAAATGCAATGAGATAGACCGTATTCTCGATACGATTATTTGTAAAAATCTTTTTCTCTGCAATCGCCAAAAGACGGATTTTTATCTTCTTATGATGCCGGGCGATAAGCCGTTTAAGACTAAGGATATTACAAAGCAACTCGGTTGCTCACGCCTCTCTTTTGCATCTCCCGACTTTATGGAGGAGTTCCTTGATATTAAACCGGGCGCAGTTTCTGTTATGGGACTGATGAATGATAAAAATAACAGAGTTCAACTTGTTATCGACCGCCCTGTAATAGAAAGTGAAACCCTCGGCTGTCATCCGTGCGTGTGCACCTCAAGCCTAAAGTTTATGACAAAGGATATAATCGAGAAGTTTTTGCCTGCTGTAAATCATAAGCCGATTATAGTCGATATGCCGGACTATGATGAAGAGAATAACGGCTGATTATATTTTCAGCGTTTTAAGGTATTCCTTTTGCTCGTGGGTTATGCGGTAACTTTCTCTTGCTTTTTGGATAGCTTTATTGTGAGTCCATTTGTCTAAAACGGGCGTTTGCATATACTTAATCGTTTCTTCCCACTGCTTTGCAAGAGCGGTGGCAAAGAACCACGCAATCATCATATTTACATAGTATTCCTCGCTCTTTATTCGGGCGGGGATTTCTAAATATTCGCTCTTAAAATTTTCATCAAGATAAAATGACATCAGCATTTCAAGTCCGAAGCGGCAGGTGTAGGTATCTTTGCTGTTTGACCATTCCTTGATTTTTGTCAGTACAAGTTCGGGGTACTTCTTGAAAATTTTTGGCGTGAGAATATCGCACACCGCCCAGTTGTCAATAAAGGGAAGAAAATCATCAACGGCTTTTATACATTCGTCAATGTCGTTTATTTCCGTTAAGAGCAGAGCGTGCAAAATATCCTCGTCATAGTATTCGTGCGGCAGAGAGGATAAAAATTCACCGACCTCGCCGCTGTTTTTCACTTCTTTTGCGAGCTTGCGACAATCGGGAACCCTCACTCCTATAATCTTTTCCCTGTTTACGGTAGGGACTAATTTTGATTGAAAATCTGCATAACTTTCGTCTTGCATTTCAAACAGTCTTTTTTGAATTTGCGTCATATAATCACCGATTTGATTATATCAAGCGTTTGTATCCATTGTCAATAATGCCAAAAAATGATTTGTATAATTGTCTAATATATTTTTAGTTTATGCTTGCATTGTACGGTAAAATTAGTTAAAATAGATATGAATAAATTAAAAAGGAGGTAATGGAATGCTCTGGACTTTGAAGAAAATTTGGTACAGAATTTACCAAAATGTCTTTAAGTTTGCTATGTGCTTTATGGATTGGTCCGAGCCTGAACTTCTTGAAGGTGCCGGTTCTGTTTTAAGACTGCCGGAATTCATCAAGAATAAGGGTATTAAAAAGGTTCTTGTCGTTACAGATAAGGGTCTTATGGGACTTCATCTTCTCGATCCTATGTTTGCAAAGCTCGAAGAAGTCGGCGTTGAGTATGTCGTTTATGACGGCGTTCAGCCTAATCCGACTATTCCGAATATCGAGGAATGCAAGGATATGTATAATCAAAACGGATGTCAGGGTATTATCGCTTTCGGCGGCGGTTCCGCAATGGACTGCGCTAAGGCAGCAGGCGCAAGAGTGGTTAAGCCTAATCAATCCGTTCGTGATATGCGCGGACAGCTTAAGGTACATAAGAAGCTTCCGCCATTCTTTGCTGTTCCCACAACAGCAGGTACAGGCTCAGAAACAACAGTTGCTGCTGTTGTAACCGATCCCGAAACTCACGAGAAAAACGCAATCAACGATACTTGTATTCGTCCTAAGTATGCTGTGCTTGACCCGGAACTTACTGTAGGTCTGCCGCCACACATCACTTCGACAACAGGTATGGATGCGCTTACTCACGCAGTTGAGGCATATATCGGTCACAGTAACACAAAGGATACCATCAGAGAAGCAGAAATTGCTACTAAACTTATCCATGAAAATCTTGAAAAGGTTTATAATAACGGTAAGGATATAGAGGCAAGAGGAAATATGCTCAAGGGCTCCTATTATGCAGGTCGTGCATTTACCCACGCTTATGTAGGTTATGTTCACGCTATTGCTCATAATCTCGGCGGTCTTTACGGTACACCTCACGGTCTTGCAAACGCTGTTATTTTGCCGTATGTTCTTGATTTTTACGGTGAGGCTGCTTATCCTCAACTTGCAAAACTTGCGGATATTATCGGTATTACAACTCCGTCAATGTCCACATCGGATAAGGGTAAGGCATTTATTGCCGAGGTTCGCAGAATGAACGCCGCTATGAATATTCCTGAAAAGTTCGATATGATTAAGGAGGAGGATATGCCTACGCTCGTTAAGCGTGCGCTTAAAGAGGGTAATCCGCTTTATCCCGTACCTAAGATTATGAATGCAGAGGAATGCGAGCAAATCATTCGCTCCTTTATGGCATAATTTGATTTTAATGAAAACGCAGACTTCGGTCTGCGTTATTTTTTTACTTGTATTTGTTTTTCAAATATAATATAATGTTTTTTATGAAAAGTGTTAAGGTTAATTCAAATGACGCAGGGCAGAGACTTGATAAGTTTCTATTGAAGCATTTTGAGTCGTTGCCTAAGTCTATGATGTTTAAGCAGATACGAAAAAAGAATATTAAACTTAACCGCAAACGCTGTACTCCCGAGCAGGTTATAAATGTCGGCGATGTTATCGACCTTTATTTGCCCGATGATATGCTCAGAGAACGCACCGTGCATTATGACTTTATGTCTGCACCGAAAGGGCTGAACATAATCTATGAGGACGAAAATGTTATCCTTATGGATAAACCGCAGGGTGTGCTTTGCCATCCCGACGGCAAGGAATATGTAAACACGCTCATTGCTTCTATGAAGCGTTATCTTTATGAAAAAGGCGAGTATAATCCCGATGAAGAAATTTCGTTTATTCCGTCACTTGCAAATCGTATTGACAGAAATACGGGCGGAATAGTAATTGGAGCAAAGAATTATCTTTCGCTGAAAATTCTTAATCAAAAGATTAAGGACAGGGAAATCGACAAATATTACCTCACGGTTTGCGAGGGCGTGTTTGATAAAAAGAGCGATGTGCTTGACGGTTGGCTCGTTAAGGATGAGAGAAAAAATATGGTTAAGGTTTTATCTGATAAGGCAGACGGCGCAAAAAGGATAAGAACTAAGTACACAGTGCTTGATTCTTATGACGGCAAGAGCCTTGTCGAAATAGAACTTTTAACCGGCAGAACACACCAAATAAGGGCACATCTTGCTTCAATCGGTCACCCGCTTTTGAATGACGGAAAATACGGCAGCACTCACGGCAGATTTAAGCAGGAACTTTATTCATATAAATTAAGGTTTAATTTCACCTCCGAGTCTGATGTCTTGGAGTATTTGAACGGCAGAGAATTTGTATCAAATAATTGCCCGATACTTACTAAATTTGAAAAGAGAGTATATTGATGAAAGATAAATTTATTAGGTGCGTATCTCCGATTGAGGTCATAATTTCCTTTGCAGTAGAGGCGTCGGGCATAGGTTTCTTGGTTTATGCGATTAAGGAACTGAAAGGCAGGACGGATTTTTACGCAGCGGTTTTTTACATTGTTACAGTCTTTGCGATTGTTCTCGGATTTTTTATGATAAAGCAGGCGTTCTCACAAGGGGTTATATTTTATTCCGACAATCTGGAATTTACCGATATAGACAACGCCAATATTTTTGAGTATAAAAAGATAAAGAGCGTAGACAGTTACAAGGATACTAAAGTCAGTTTTAAGAAAAAGGTTGTCGAGCGATTTTCGCTGATTATTATAGAACTTGATGACGGCACGAGTGTTACGATAACGCTCGGCTATACCACGAAAAGAACGCTTAATAAAATCGTAAATGAAATAAAAAGCAGAATAGGATAATACATAAAAACCGTCTCGGGATATGAAATCTCAAGACGGTTTATTGTTTTACTTTATATAGGATTTACTGCTCGTTTTTCTCTTTTTGTTCGTGGTATTTTGATTCGTTTTCAGAGGCGGCTTCCTGCATTTCCTCCTCGGTAAAGCGGTCTCCCATATCTACATTTTCCTTTGTGTGTTGGGACTGATACTTATCCTGATAATAGTTTTGGAGCTCGGTGGTAAATGTTCCGTCCGGCTTGCAGGTGATTACATTACATCCTCTTTGTGCACCGTATTTGGAAATTCCCGAGTAAGCAAGATAGTCGATTGAATATCCGTATGATAACTGAATTCCGTCATACATAAGGGTAAAGTTATTTAAGTGGTCGTGACCCATATAAACAGCCTTTGTAGAGCCAAGTTCCTTAACTTTGTCGAAAAGACCGTAGTTGTACTCGCTCGTGCAGATGGCGGCACCTTTTTCGCCTGCCTTACCGTAGAGATATTGTACTCTGTCGGTATCGTTAAAGCCGTTGTCCTTATATGCGTAGTACGCATCTTTCATTTCAAGCGGCGGAATGTGGAAGAACATAAGCGACGGCGGCACGGTGCCGTTATTTTCTTCGGTGAGGAGATTTATTTGACTCTCGTACCAGTCAACCTGATTTTTATGCACACAGTCATATTTCCATAAAATGCCGAACACATCTCCGTCAACATATGAACCGGAGTCGAGCATTACAAAACTGTTTGTAATTTCGCCTTTTGAGTTTTTAACCTTGATGAGATAGTTTCCGACTCCGTCTACATCCTCGGGTCCTTTTTGGAACAGGCAGTGAGGATATTTTTCCTTATTGCCGTAGAAGTTGCCTATTTGCTTTCTGTCATAATAACTGTATGTCTCGGTGTCGTGATTGCCGAAAGCAACGCACCAGTAAACGCCCATTTGCTCCATAAGATCCGCAAATATTTTTGAGGGGTTTTTATTATTGAGCGTACCTGCCTTATAAGGCACCGGAAAGGCTATATCGCCCGTAACTATTACCAAGTCGGGCTTTTCCGCTCTTACCATTGCCTCTACCGCATTGATACTCATAGAGTCTTTTTTTGAACTCAAAAAGCCTGCGCCGATATGTACATCGGTAAGTTGCACAACCTTAAAATCTTTATCTGTTGTAAAGGTGTAATATCCGTCGCTGTCGAGTTCGGGGGCAAGTCCGTCGGTATCAACCGTCTTTATCGATGAAATAAAGTTCTCGCTCGATTTAAGACAAACAAGATTTGCCGCAGCAATAAATGCTGCAATAACAGTGATTATTATAACAACGGTAAGAAGTACCTTTAAGAATTTAATACCTTTTTGCTTTGGTGTTTTTTTAGTTCCCTCTTTGGTTGGCATAGCAATTCTCCTTTGTCAATCATTTACTAAAAATTTTGCCTGTTCGATTATGCTCTTAAACGCCTCGACTGTTATCGCAGTACCTATGACTATGGCGAACACACCGTCTGCGGCAAATTTAACCCTGGTTATTAAGAATAATCCCATAAGTGCAAATACCGTTATCGCACAGTCCAAAAAACTGTCTGTTATCAGTGCTTTAATAACGGGAGACGGTTTCTTTTTATTGAAAGCCATATACATAAAGCCCATCAATATTTTCACGAAAACCGTTACGGTGATAATGATTGCATATTGATTTGAATAACTGATTTGAAGCGGATACATCAGCCGTTCGAGTCCGTTATATATAAAGTATGCACCGGTAACAAAAATTATCATACTGATTACAAAGGTGCAAAGGCTTTGTATTTTCAGTTGCTTTTTTTCGCCCGTTTTCTTTGCAATGACAAAGCCGAGCAGTGCAATCAGGCAGGCAAATGTGTCGCCCAGATTGTTTATGGCGTCGCAGTAGACGGAAAGACTGTTTGAGCTTATTCCCACATACAGTTTTACGAAAAACAGCAGAATGTTAAGGACTGCGCCTATGACGACCGCCTTAATATGAATATTTTTCATATTATCTGATTTTTGTTCCTGCCGGCATATCCACAAAGACAACCTTAACATCATCATCGCTGACATCGCCTGCAAGGAGCATACCGTTGCTCATTTCGCCGCACAGCTTTGCGGGTTTAAGGTTTGCTACAATGATTACATTTTTGCCGATTAAATCTTCCGGCTTGTACCACGGAGCGATACCGGAAACGATTTGGCGTGGGGTATCTGTGCCGTCGTCTACCGATAATTTAAGCAGTTTTTTTGCTCTCTTTATCGGCTCGCACGCATTGATTTTCGCAACACGGAGTTCAACTTTTGCAAAGTCGTCGATTTGAATTTGTGCAAGACCCTCTATTTCTTTGGGCTTTGCTTTTTCCTCAGCTTTTGCGGCAGCCTCCTGCTTTTCTGCTATTTCCTTTAGCATTTTTTCTGCATCGATTCTTGCGAACAAAGCCTCAGCCTTGTTTACTTTAGTGCCGGCTTTAAGTGCCCCGAAGTTTGAAAGCGAATCGTAGTCTTTAATGTCGCAGTTTATCTGAGAAAGAATTTTTTCGCTTGTCTCGGGCATAAACGGCGAGAGGAGGATTGCTATATATCTGATTGATTCGAGCAGATTATAAAGTACCGTGCCGAGTCTTTCTTTGTTAGCCTCGTCCTTTGCCAGAGCCCACGGAGCGGTTTCGTCAATGTATTTGTTTGAACGCTTTGCGAGATTCAAAACAGCCTCGACAGCGTCTGCGACACGATAGGTTTCAAAGCATTTTTCAACCTTAGCAACCGTGTCAAGAGCAAAGGACTTAAGTTCATTGTCGATTGCCTGTGCAGCGGTAGGTTCTTGAATTATACCGTCAAAATACTTGTTCTGCATCGCAACGGTTCTGTTTACAAGATTGCCGAATGTATTTGCAAGGTCGGAATTGTATCTTTCGATTATTGTTTCGTATGTTATCGAACCGTCGCTTGCATAAGGCATTTCGGACACAAGATAGTATCTTACTGCGTCGACTCCGAGAAGCTCAACGAGGTCGTCCGCATAGATAACATTGCCTCTTGATTTGCTCATCTTGTCCTCACCGAAGAGAAGCCAGGGATGACCGAATACCTGTTTTGGAAGCGGCTCACCGAGAGCCATAAGCATAATGGGCCAGTAAATTGTGTGGAAGCGAACGATGTCCTTTCCTATAATATGGACATCGGCAGGCCAATACTTTTTGTAAAGGTCGGAGGAACCGTCCGGGTCATAACCGAGAGCGGTAATGTAGTTTGAAAGTGCATCTATCCAAACATAGATTACATGCTTTTCATCAAATGTAACGGGAATGCCCCACTTAAACGAAGTACGGGAAACGCAGAGATCCTGAAGTCCGGGTTTGATGAAGTTATTGAGCATTTCCTTTTTTCTTGCCTCGGGATAAATGAAGTTCTCGTTTTTCTCGATGAAATCCTCAAGTTGCTTTTGATATTTTGACAGTTTGAGAAAATAAGCCTCTTCCTTTGCAGGCTTAACCTCTCTGCCGCAGTCGGGGCATTTTCCGTCAACGAGCTGACTTTCCGTCCAGAAACTTTCGCACGGGGTACAGTACATTCCCTCGTAGTGACCCTTATAAATGTCGCCTTGGTCATAAAGTTTCTTGAAGATTTTTTGTACGGTCTTTTCGTGGTATTCATCTGTTGTGCGGATGAATTTATCGTATTTTGTATTGAGCAAATCGCAGATTCCTTTAATTTCGCCCGATACTTTATCTACATATTCCTTTGGTGTAACTCCCGCAGCCTTTGCATATTCCTCGATTTTTTGACCGTGCTCATCGGTTCCCGTGAGCATAAATACATCATAGCCCTGAAGCCTTTTGTATCTTGCTATCGCATCGGTTAAAACGATTTCATAGCTGTTTCCTATATGCGGTTTTCTTGATGTATAGGCAATAGCCGTAGTGATGTAAAATTTTCCTTTGTTTTCCATTATTGTTTCTCCTTTAGTAAAACTTTTTCAAATCTTCCGTAATATCCTTGACTTTACCTTTTGCGTCTGTTTGCTGTGCTTTACCTGTTTCCATATTTATAACTACATTGTATGCTATATCTGTTTTCTTTTCGTTCTTTACGAAGATTGTGTAAGTTATATCGTCATCTTTCCAATTTTTCATATCATAATTGACGACATATTCGTCTCCGTAGTAGTTCTCTAATACATACAGTCCTAACGATTCGGTTAAAGCGTAATCATCATCCGGAATTGCGGGTAATTCAATAGGCAGTTTTGGGTCAACTGTTGTAAATTCTGTCGGCGGTTCGGTAGTTGTTTCGTTTTTACCGTTTGTTTTCTTACTCTTTGTTGTGGCTTCATCTTTGTCGGAATTATCTGCCTTTTTACTTGTATCGGTTGCGGGCTCGACCTCTGTTACGGCATTGCCGTTTTCGTCTGTGACGATTTCTCCGTTCTCGTCCGTCACATCAACGGTAACCGTTTGAGATTCGGTATTTTCCGACTGCTTTGCCTTTTTTGAGCATAAGACGCCGACGGTGGTTGCTATTGCAACAACAAGTATTATTACCGCTGCAATGATTATTATTTTTTTCTTTTTATTATCGATTTTCATTTTATTGTCACCCTGTTATATTAATGATGCCGCACCCTTGTCGAGCATGAGAGTAACATCCTTGTGAAACTGAAGCACGCTTGCGGGACACTTCGGTGTTACGTTTCCGTCGATAAGTTGCTTTATTGCCTTGGCTTTGTGTTCGCCGATTGCTATAATAAGTATGCGCTTTGCCTGCATAATTGAGCCGATGCCCATTGTTACCGCACGGGTAGGTACTTCCTCGATTGAATTAAAAAATCTCGAGTTGTCTTTTATTGTGCTCTCCTTGAGTTCGACAACGTGGCTCCAACGCTGGAACGAATCAGCAGGTTCGTTAAAAGCGATGTGTCCGTTTGAGCCGATGCCGAGCAGTTGAATATCGATTCCGCCGCAGGCTTTAATCTTCTTCTCGTAATTCTTGCATTCAAGTTGCAAATCTTCTGCGTTTCCGTTAAGGAAATTAATGTTCTCCTCCGGAATATTTATGTAATCAAAGAGATTGTCGTGCATAAAGGTGTGGTAACTGTTTTTATCCTTAACATTAAGATGCACATATTCGTCAAGGTTAAATGAAGTAACCTGGGAAAAATCCACCGCACCCTTTTTGAATAATTCAATCATCTGCTTATAGGCTTTGATAGGTGTTGAGCCTGTTGCAAGACCGAGCACGCTGTCCGGCTTTTGCAAAACCTGACCGCACATATAGTAGCCTGCTGCGATTCCTATTTGTTCTTCTGTGTCAAATGTGAGTACATTCATTTTTTTCTGTCCTTTCGGTTTTAACTTTAATATATTTTATTATCAAAAAAATAACTATGAAAAATATTGCTCCTGCTGCACCGCCGCAGGTGTCGAGCAACCAGTCGCTTGCCTGGCAACTTCTGCCCAAAACAAATAACTGATGAAATTCGTCGCTCGCCGCATAGAGTGAGGTTAAGGCTATGCCGAGCGGTATATGTTTTTTGCCCGTGGTATACAGCAGGGCAAAATTAAATAAAAACGCAAGAAGTGCAAATTCACAAAAATGAGCCGTTTTTCTTACTATAAAATCGCTGAAAGCGTTTTCGCCGAAAATTGCTCTTACTATTTTAAGTATTATTTCGCTTTGATGAGCCGATTGTCCTGCCTCTTGTGACGAAAACCAAAATATCAGCCCCATACATACGCCGCTTAAAATCCAAAAGACAACGGCGAGAACTTTATTCTTACTTTCGTTTTGCATTTACAAAGTTCACCCTTCCGCTTCCTATGTGGAACTGAACATCGCTTACGCCCTTTGCACAGGCATAGTAACTGCTTTCGTATATAACGGGGCAGAGCGAATATGATGAAATAATCTCGTTTTCCGCCGATTTAAGACAGTCTGCAATATCGTTCAGGTTTTGTGCATTTTGGGCTTTTGTGAGGTAATCGCTCACCTTGTCGTTGTCAAAATCACCGTAGCCGCACTCGTTTACCGAGGAAATAAAGCCGATTGCATCATCGTTGCTCGCCTTAAACGGCAGAAATGCGATATCGTATTCATTCATTGCAATGGCTGTTTTTATATCGTCCTCGCTCATAGCCTCAACTTTTAGCGTAAGAGTTATGTCGTTTCCCTTGCTGTCCTTGAGCGAAGCGCCGAGACCGCTTTGGATTCCCTGAAGCAGTTGTTTTACATAGTCCTGCATATAATCCGGAGTTAGTATTATTGCTTCTATGGTTGTTGTTTTAAGTACGCCGAGCGCTTTTTTCCAGTCGGCGATGCTTTCGCTCTCGTCCTGTCCGACTGTGGTTTTGCCCATTGCCGCTCCCGCATCGTTTGCTCCGATTTTGCTCGATGAGGGGATAAAGTTATTCGCATTTGAAATATATTCCGCACCGAACGAGTCCGGATGGCTGAATCCCAGACAAAATGCCTTTCTCAGATTTTTTGACTGAAAAGCCTCATCGTTCGTGTTAAATACCATAGCCCAGGTTGTGTCGCAGTATTCCGTATAGGTAACGCCGCTGCTTTTTTTAATGTCGGCACTCTCATGACCGCTTATAAAAGCGGCATCGTAATATCCGCTTTCCAACTTTGAAAGTATCTTTGTACGTTCATCGTCGGTCGGAATTTTCAGCGTGAGTTCCTTAGCTTTTGTCGGTGACGGACCTGTATAATAGGTATTCTTTTTCAGTAAATACGAACTTTCCAAAATTTGGCTTAAATAAAACTGACCGTTAAATAATGTGTATTTCGTGTCCAGTCCGTATCTGCCCTTTGTTGCGTTAAAGAATTCCTCGTTACACGGCATTGCCACAGCACTCGAAAGAGTTTGCATAAAGGAATCATCCTTGTGCTCGAGGGTGATTTTAAGTACATTCGGATTTTCTGCGGTAACACCGAGCGAATCCTCCGCCATCTGTCCCGAGTGAACGGCGTTTGCGTTCTTTATGCAGGAGATTGAGGAGAACATAGGGCAGTCGGTAACTTTTGACGCTGCTCTTTGAAGTGCAAAAACAAAGTCATCGGCAGTTATATCGGGGTTGAATTCCTTGCCCATCATCTCGAGCCTCTCGTCCTTGAACTTGCCTTTGTTGTCGCCGTCGGTATACTTGTCGGTGTTTATGTTCCATTTTATTCCGTCGGGAATGTGAAAGGTGTAGGTGAGCCCGTCTTCGCTGATATCCCATTTGTCGGAAACGCCGGGAACAACCTCGCCGTCGTCATTCACCCTTATTAATCCCTCAAAGGTATTTTCTATTATCAGGTATTCGTCCGAAGTGGATGCCACCTGCGGGTCGTAACTGTTTACGTCCGCATCAAACGGATAGATGAAATCATAGGCCGTCTCGCTTTTTGAGCAGCCTGCCAATGCCGAAATTATTAAAATAAATGCCAAGAAAAACGATATATATTTCTTCATTTAATTTTCCTCTGTAATTAGTAAAAAATATTATAACAAATTAATTACATTAATTCAATATCAAATCAAACTTTTCTCCAATGATTTTTCAGTTGCCGCTTTTTGAAACAAATTATATAAACACACGGCGGCGTTGATAAAATATTTTTTCAGGTGGAAAAGTTGTGGAAAATTGTGAATTTTGAATATTTTTCTAATTTTTTTAATTTTTTCTTGACTTTATATTATAAAGTGTGTAATATATTACCACGATTGTAAACTGGGAGTATGTGCTTATGTGGGTGCATAATATAAGGCTTATATAATATATAATTACGCCTACCTCTCGGTCTATCATTGCAAATAACAAACGAAACGGAGTGAAACCTTTTATGGTAAATGTGAAGGATGTGCAGCTCGGCACTACCACACGAAAAAGTTTTGCCAAAATCAATGAGGTTATGAAAATGCCTAACTTGATTGAAGTGCAAAAGAAGTCTTACCAATGGTTCCTGGACGAAGGACTCAAGGAAGTATTTCGTGACATCGGTTCGATAACCGATAACAGTGAGAAACTTATTCTCGACTTTATCGATTACAGCATGGACGATGACCCGAAGTATTCGATTTCGGAGTGTAAAGCCAGGGATGTAACATACTCTAAAGCGCTCAAGCTTCAGGCTCGTCTGAGAAATACCGAAACGGGCGAGGTTAAGGAAAGCACTATTTATTGCGGAGATTTGCCTTTAATGACAGATGCAGGTACTTTCGTAATTAACGGTGCGGAGAGATGTATCGTATCTCAGCTTGTTCGTTCTCCCGGTGTGTACTACGCTATGGATCACGATAAGACCGGTAAGGAACTTTACACCAACACCGTTATCCCTAACCGAGGCGCATGGCTTGAATACGAAACGGACGCAAACGATATTTTCTATGTTCGTATCGACAAGAACAGAAAAATTTATATCACCACTTTCCTTCGTTCACTCGGCTTAGGCACTGACGAGGAAATCAGAGAGTACTTCGGCGACGATGAAATGCTTGAGGCTACCATCGAAAAGGACCTCACAAAGAATGTTGAGGAAGCACTTCTTGAAGTTTATAAGAAACTTCGTCCGGGCGAGCCTCCGACGGTAGATACCGCAAAGGCTCATCTCGAGGGTCTTTTCTTCGACCCGAGAAGATATGACCTCTCCAGAGTCGGCAGATATAAGTACAACAAGAAACTCGGTATGGTCGAGAGACTTACCGGTCAGATTCTTGCACAGCCTGTTATTTCTCCTCTCGGCGAAATTCTTGCAGACGCAGGCGAAAAGATTACCAAGCAGAAGGCTCAGGAAATCGAGGATGCCGGTGTTATGTCGGCATATGTTGAACTTGAGTCCGGTAAGGTAATTAAGATTATCGGCAACGGTATGGTTGACATCGATAAGTATGTTGACGGAATCGACAAGAAAGAACTTGCAATTAACGAAAAGGTTTCATACCGTGTTCTTTCCGACATCTTGGAAAGGGTAGGCGATGATAAAGAAGCTCTCGTTGCAGAACTCAAGATTCATCACGACGACCTTATTCCGAATCACATTATTGTTGACGATATTTTTGCAACGGTTTCGTATCTTCTCAACCTTGCAAACGGCGTAGGTTCAACAGACGATATTGACCACCTCGGCAACCGTCGTATCCGTGCGGTAGGCGAGCTTTTGCAAAACCAGTTCCGTATCGGCTTTACCCGTATGGAAAGAGTTATCAAGGAGCGTATGAATGTCCAGTCTCAGGATGACGCAGACGCAATTACACCTCAGGCGATTATCAACACCAGACCTGTAAATGCCGCTATCCGTGAGTTCTTTGGCTCATCACCGCTCTCACAGTTTATGGACCAGAACAACCCGCTTGCGGAACTTACTCATAAGAGAAGACTTTCCGCCCTCGGTCCCGGCGGTCTTTCAAGAGACCGTGCAGGCTTTGAGGTTCGTGATGTTCACTATACACACTATGGCCGTATGTGTCCTATCGAGACTCCCGAAGGTCCTAACATCGGCTTGATTTCATATCTTGCTTGTTACAGCCGTCTTAATGAATACGGCTTCATCGAGGCTCCTTACCGTAAGGTTGATAAGGAGACAGGCGTTGTTACCGACGAGGTTGTTTATATGACAGCCGATACCGAGGATAACTATGTTGTCGCACAGGCTAACGAACCTCTTGATGATGAGGGCAGATTTACCAACGCAAGAGTTACCTGCCGTTGCAGAGACGAATTCCTTACTGTTCCGCCTGAAAAGGTAGACTATATGGACGTATCTCCTAAGATGGTAGTTTCCGTTGCTACGGCAATGATTCCGTTCCTTGAAAACGATGACGCAAACCGTGCACTTATGGGTGCAAACATGCAGCGTCAGGCAGTACCTCTTCTTAAAACAGAGGCTCCTGTTGTAGGTACGGGTATGGAGTATAAGGCTGCTTATGACTCCGGCGTAGTGGTTATAGCAAAGCGTGGCGGTGAGGTTGTCGCTCTTGACGCAAAGACAATCGAGATTAAAACCGCAGGCGGCGAAATAGATAAATATGAACTGATTAAGTATCAGGGCTCTAACCAGGGAACCTGCATTAATCAGAAACCGATAGTTTCACTTCATCAGCATGTTGAGGACGGACAGGTTATTGCAGACGGTCCGGCAACCTGCAACGGTGAAATCTCAATCGGTAAGAACGCACTTATCGGATTTATGACCTGGGAGGGTTATAACTACGAGGACGCTGTTCTTATTAATGAAAAAATCGTTCGTGACGATGTATATACATCTATTCACATTGTAGAGCACGAGGTTGAAGCTCGTGACACAAAACTCGGCGCAGAGGACATTACCCGTGACATTCCTAATGTCGGCGAGGATGCACTTAAGGATTTGGACGAATACGGTATTATTCGTGTAGGTGCAGAGGTACATTCCGGTGATATTCTCGTAGGTAAGGTTACTCCTAAGGGAGAAACCGAACTTACAAGCGAGGAGAGACTTTTGCGTGCAATCTTCGGTGAGAAAGCGAGAGAGGTTAGAGATACCTCCCTTAAAGTTCCTCACGGCGAATACGGTATCGTAGTTGATGTAAAGGTATTTACCAGAGCAAACCACGATGAACTTAATCCGGGCGTAAACAAGGTAGTAAGAGTTTATATCGCCCAGAAGAGAAAGATTCAGGCAGGCGATAAGATGGCAGGCCGTCACGGTAACAAGGGTGTTGTTTCCCGTGTACTTCCACAGGAGGATATGCCTTTCCTCCCCGACGGCAGACCGCTTGACATCGTGCTTAATCCGCTCGGTGTACCGTCTCGTATGAACATCGGTCAGGTTCTCGAGGTTCACCTCGGCTATGCGGCTATGGCTCTCGGCTGGAAGATGATGACTCCGGTATTCGACGGCGCTCACGAGGACGACATCAGAGAATGTCTTAAACTTGCCGATGTGGGATATTATGTAGACGAAAACGGCAATAAGGTTTACGACGGTAAGGTTCAGCTTACAGACGGCAGAACCGGTGAGAAGTTTGATAACCGTGTAACGGTAGGTTATATGTATTACCTTAAACTCCATCACCTCGTAGACGATAAGATTCACGCCCGTTCAACAGGTCCGTACAGCCTTGTTACTCAGCAACCGCTCGGCGGTAAGGCTCAGTTCGGCGGACAGAGATTCGGTGAGATGGAGGTTTGGGCACTCGAGGCTTACGGTGCGGCATACACCCTTCAGGAAATTATCACCGTTAAGTCGGACGATGTTGTCGGAAGAGTTAAGACTTACGAGGCAATCGTTAAGGGCGAGAACATTCCGCCGGCAGGTACTCCGGAGGCATTCAAGGTACTCTTTAAGGAACTTCAGGCTCTCGGTCTTGACACAAGACTTTATGACGATGAAGGTAATGAGGTTATTCTTAAGCAGGATCTTGATGATGACGGCATACCGACAGTAAGCGACGATAAGGCGTTTACAGAGGTAAATGACTTCGACGGTCAGGAGGGCTACGGTCTTCTTGATGAAAACGGCGAGGAAATCGAGGAAGCAAATCAGGATGACGAATATGATGATTTGTTTGCCGACAACAGTGCAGACAATGAGGATTATGAGGACTGATCCTATCTGTAAATTCTGATTAACTTTCCACTATAAAATGTAAAGGAGTGCTTCCGTTATGGATAATAATTCAACAAATGAATTCAGTTCGGTTAAAATCGGACTTGCTTCTCCCGAGGCCATTCGAGGATGGTCTTACGGAGAGGTAACAAAGCCCGAAACCATAAATTACAGAACATTAAAGCCTGAGACCGGCGGACTTTTCTGCGAAAGAATTTTCGGTCCCATGAAAGACTGGGAGTGTCATTGCGGTAAATATAAGAGAGTTCGCTATAAGGGCAAGGTGTGCGAGCGTTGCGGCGTTGAGATTACACGCTCAAAGGTTCGCCGAGAGAGAATGGGCCATATCGAGCTTGCTGCCCCGGTATCACATATTTGGTACTTTAAGGGCATTCCGAGCCGTATCGGTCAGGTTCTTGACATTAACCAGAGAAATCTTGAAAAGGTGCTTTATTTCGCACTTTATATCGTAACAGACCCGGGCGATACTCCGCTTCAGAAGAAGCAGACTCTTACCGAAAAAGAGTATCAGGATATGCGTGAGAAGTACGAGGATGACTTTAAGGCAGGAATGGGTGCAGAGGCTATCAAGGAACTTCTTTCCGAGATAGACGCAAAGGAACTTCGTGACGAACTTACGGCAGAACTTGAGGGTGCAACAGGTCAAAAGAGAGCAAAACTTCTTAAAAGACTTGATGTAGTTGACGCTTTTGTAAACAGCGGCAATAAACTTGAGTGGATGATTCTCGATGTTATTCCGGTAATTCCTCCGGATATCCGTCCTATGGTTCAGCTTGACGGCGGCAGATTCGCCACTTCGGACCTTAATGATTTGTATCGCCGTGTTATTAACAGAAATAACAGACTTAAGAGACTTATGGAGCTTCACGCTCCCGATATCATTATCAGGAACGAGAAGAGAATGCTTCAGGAATCCGTTGACGCACTTATCGACAACGGCAGACGAGGCAGACCCGTTACCGGTCCAAATAACAGACCGCTTAAATCTCTTTCCGATATGCTAAAGGGTAAGCAGGGACGCTTCCGTCAGAATCTTCTCGGTAAGCGTGTTGACTATTCGGGACGTTCAGTTATCGTTGTAGGTCCCGAGCTTAAGATTTACCAGTGCGGTCTTCCTAAGGAAATGGCTATCGAACTCTTTAAGCCTTTTGTTATGAAGCGTTTGGTTGCGACAAATATCGCTTCAAACATTAAGCAGGCAAGAAAGATGGTAGAAAAGGCTAACCGCAGCGAGGTTTGGGATGCTCTTGAAGTTGTAATCAAGGATCACCCGGTTATGCTTAACCGTGCTCCCACACTTCACAGACTCGGTATTCAGGCATTTGAGCCGGTTCTTGTTGAGGGTAGAGCAATTAAACTTCACCCACTTGCTTGTACAGCGTTCAACGCCGACTTCGACGGTGACCAGATGGCTGTCCATGTACCGCTTTCTGCTGAGGCTCAGGCAGAGGCTCGTATGCTTATGCTTGCTTCAAATAACCTTCTTAAACCGTCAGACGGTAAGCCGGTAGCAGTTCCGTCACAGGATATGGTAATCGGTTCTTACTACTTAACTATGATTAAAGAGGGTGAGCCGGGCGAGGCTGAAACCGAAATTATCGACGGCGAGGAAATTAAGCATTACAGAATCTTCCGTGACGTTGATGAGGCTATGATGGCTTATCAGGAGGGCTCACTCGGACTTCATACGGAATGTAAGATTCGCTTTACCGGCGAGATTAACGGCGAGCAGAAGTCGTCAATCGTTTTGACAACAATCGGCCGTGTAATCTTTAATAAGCCTATTCCGCAGGATTTGGGCTTTATCGACAGAAGCGTGCCGGGTAACGAGTTCGTTCCCGAAATCAGCTTTGTTGTTAAGAAAGGCGGACTCGGTAAAATCGCCGACGCTTGTATTCGTACTCACGGCGTTTCCGTTGCTTCCAGAGTTCTTGATGATATTAAGAATCAGGGTTATAAATACTCGACAGTATCGGGTACAACCGTTGCCGTTATCGACGCATTGATTCCTGAAAAGAAAAAGGAATTCCTTGCAGAGGCAGAGGCAAAGGTTGATGAAATCACAAATAACTATAACTACGGTTTGATTACCAATGATGAGCGTTACTCACAGGTTGTAAAGGCTTGGGAGGAATGCACAAATAAGGTATCCGATGAACTTACAAATAACTTTGACGGTACTCACAACCCGATTCACATGATGGTAGACTCGGGTGCCCGTGGTAGTACTTCCCAGCTTCGTCAGCTTGCAGGTATGAGAGGTCTTATCGCAAATACTTCGGGTGCAACTATCGAAATTCCTATTAAGGCTAACTACCGTGAGGGTCTTAACATTTTGGAATACTTCATTTCTTCTCGTGGTGCCCGTAAGGGTCTTACCGATACAGCTCTTCGTACTGCTGACTCGGGTTACCTTACCAGAAGACTTGTTGATGTATCGCAGGATGTTATCATTCGTGATGATGATTGCGGATGCCATGACGGTATTGAAGTTTACGCTATTAAAGACGGTAACCGTGTTCTTGAGTCTCTTGAGGAAAGACTTGTCGGCAGATTCGTTTCGGAGCCTGTTGTTCATCCTGAGACCGGCGAGGTTCTTATGGATACCGACAGAATGATGAACGAGGATGATGCAAAGAGAATTACCGACGCAGGTATCACTTCCGTTAAGATTCGTTCACTCATCACCTGTAAGTCACGCCACGGCGTTTGCCGCAAGTGCTATGGTTCAAACCTTGCATTTAACGAGCCTGTTCAGGTCGGTGAGGCAGTAGGTATCATCGCTGCTCAGTCAATCGGTGAGCCGGGTACTCAGCTTACAATGAGAACCTTCCACACCGGCGGTGTTGCAGGCGGTGAGGATATTACACAGGGTCTTCCGAGAGTTGAGGAACTGTTTGAGGCAAGAAAGCCAAAGCAACTTGCTATGCTTTCCGAAATTGACGGTGAGGTCAGAATTGAGGAAATCAAGAAGGCTCGCCATGTAATTGTATTTAATAAGGAAACAGGCGAGGAGAAGAAGTACCTTATTCCTTACGGCTTCAGACTTTGCGAAAACATTGTTGACGGAGCACATATCGAAAAGGGAACGGAACTCACAATCGGTTCTAAGAATCCTCACGATGTACTTGCAATCCTCGGCGAAGAGGCTGTATATAATTACCTTATTAAAGAGGTACAGTACGCATACCGTACACAGGGTGTTGATATCAACGATAAGCATATCGAGGTTATCGTTCGTCAGATGCTTAAGAAGTGCATCGTTGATGAGGCAGGCGATACCGATTTGATTTCGGGCACCAATGTTGATGTTGCCGCTGTTGCAGAGGCTAATGATAAGGTTGACGCAAGAATCGCCGCAGGCGAAGAGGGACTTAAACACGCAACATACATCCCGCTTCTTCTCGGTATTACAAAAGCTTCACTTGCTACGGATTCATTCCTTTCCGCAGCATCTTTCCAGGAGACCACAAGAGTTCTTACAGACGCTGCTATCAGAGGCAAGTCTGATCCGCTCCTTGGTCTTAAGGAGAATGTTCTTATCGGTAAGCTCGTTCCGGCAGGTACCGGCATGAGCGTGTTCAGAGATGTTGATGTTGTCCCCAGTTATTTCTCTGCCGAAGGCGGTATGGAAATTAAGGACCTCGAACAATTACAACAACTCTTGACAAACAACAACAACTAAGTTATAATATTTAACTGCGTGTGAATGTTTTTGTGCTTTTGCACAAATTTTACCGCTTTAATTTGTTAAAATCGTCCGACGGAGCAGAAATGTTCCGTCGGTTGACGCAGTTGTTTTGCAGTATTTGCATTTGATACAGTCATATATATTAGGTATGACTGTATGATATGTGCATATTGCTTTGTGCAACGGTGCATAAATAAATGAAAGGAGAATAAACTATTGCCTACCTTTAACCAATTAGTAAGAACCGGACGTAAGTCACTTGAGAAGAAGTCTAAGACTCCTGCTCTTATCAAAGGTCTCAACACTAAGAAAAACGTTATGACAGATAACGCTTCTCCGCAAAAGCGTGGCGTATGTACAGCAGTTAAGACAGCTACACCTAAGAAGCCTAACTCAGCACTTCGTAAAATTGCCAGAGTTCGTCTCACAAACGGTATGGAAGTTTCTGCATACATTCCCGGCGTAGGCCATAATCTTCAGGAGCACTCCGTAGTTATGGTTCGTGGCGGAAGAGTTAAGGACCTCCCCGGTGTTCGTTACCACATTATCCGTGGTACACTTGATACCCAGGGCGTAAACGGCAGAATGCAGAGCCGTTCAAAGTACGGCGCTAAGAAGCCGAAGGCTAAGAAGTAATCAGCCTAAATCGAGGAAATCCGACAATAGTTTATTTGATTATAAAATGGCTTTTGTTGGCTCCACGGAAAAACCGAGTACCTATGAACTCATATTACATTTTAATGAAGGAGGGAAGCGAAGATGCCAAGAAGAGGCCAGATCGCTAAGCGTGATGTATTACCCGATCCGCTTTACAACTCAAAGGTTGTAACTCGTTTGATCAATAACATTATGCTCGATGGTAAGAAGGGCGTAGCACAGAAAATTGTCTACGGTGCTTTCGACATCATCCAAGAAAAGACAGGTAATGATCCCGTAGAAACTTTTGAAGCTGCTATGGAAAATGTTATGCCTGTATTAGAAGTAAAGGCTCGCCGTGTCGGCGGTGCAACATATCAGGTTCCGCTTGAGGTTCGTCCGGAAAGAAGACAGACCTTAGGACTCAGATGGATCACTTTATATGCAAGACAGAGAAGTGAGAGAACAATGAAGGAACGCCTTGCAGCAGAACTTATGGACGCTGCAAACAAAACCGGCGGTGCAGTTAAGAAGTGTGAGGATACACACAAGATGGCAGAAGCAAACAAAGCATTTGCTCACTTCAGATACTAATCTGCCTGACAGGAGGATATTATGCCAAGAAAAGTTGCTCTTGAAGAAACAAGAAATATTGGTATTATGGCGCACATTGATGCCGGTAAGACTACAACCACAGAGCGTATTCTTTACTACACCGGTATTAATCACAAAATCGGTGAGACCCATGAGGGCGGCGCTACTATGGACTGGATGGAGCAAGAGCAGGAGAGAGGTATCACAATTACTTCTGCTGCTACAACTTGTTTCTGGAAAAACCACAGAATTAATATCATCGATACACCGGGACACGTTGACTTCACCGTAGAGGTTCAGCGTTCACTGCGTGTACTTGACGGCTCCGTAACCGTTCTTTGTGCAAAGGGCGGCGTTGAGCCACAGTCTGAGACCGTATGGCGTCAGGCTGACGAATATAATGTACCTCGTATGATTTTTGTAAACAAGATGGATATTATGGGTGCAAACTTCTATAATGTTCTCGATATGGTACTGGAGCGTTTTAAGTGTAATGCACTTCCTATCCAGCTTCCTATCGGCAGTGAGGATACATTTGAGGGTATTGTTGACCTCGTAAACAACAAAGAAATCGTATATATCGACCCAGCTAAGAATTTGGGTACTGTTTTTGAGGAGAGAGAGATTCGTCCCGAACTCCAAGAGAAGGCTGCTAAGTACAGAACAGAACTTATCGAGTTCATCGCCGAGCAGGATGAGGAACTTATGGAGAAGTATTTTGACGAGGGTGAAGACGCTATTGATGTCGACACTATGAAGAAGTACATCCGTAAGTGCACAATTTCCGGCGAAATGGTTCCCGTATGCTGCGGTACCGCTTACAGAGATATGGGCGTTCAGCCGCTCCTTGATGCTATCGTTGATTATATGCCGGCTCCTACCGACATTGAATCAATCAAGGGCGTTAACCCGGATACAGACGAGGAAGAATATCGTCATTCTTCCGATGACGAGCCGTTTGCTGCTCTTGCATTTAAGATTGCAACCGACCCGTTTGTAGGTAAGATTTGCTACTTCAGAGTGTACTCAGGTACAATCGAAGCAGGTACTCCTTGCTACAACTCTGTAAAGGGCAATAAGGAGAGAATGGGTAGAATTCTTCAAATGCACGCTAACCACAGAGAGGATATTCCTGTATGTTATGCAGGTGATATTGCTGCCGCTGTTGGTCTTAAGAACACTACAACCGGTGATACTCTTTGCGATGAAAATCATCCTATCATTCTTGAGTCGATGAATTTCCCTGACCCGGTTATCCGTGTTGCTATCGAGCCTAAGACAAAGGCAGGCCAGGAGAAGATGGGTATTGCTCTTGCAAAACTTGCAGAAGAAGACCCGACATTTAAGGCTTATACAGATGAAGAAACAGGACAAACCATTATCGCAGGTATGGGTGAACTTCACCTTGAAATCATCGTTGACCGTTTGCTTCGTGAATTTAAGGTTGAGGCAAATGTAGGCGCACCTCAGGTTGCTTATAAGGAAACTATCACGACAGAATCTATGTCCGATACGAAGTACAAAAAGCAGTCGGGTGGTAGCGGTCAGTACGGTCACTGTAAGATTCGCTTGTATCCTAACCTCGACGAAAACGGCGTAGGTAAGGGTTATGAGTTTGAAAATCAAATCGTCGGCGGTGCTATTCCTAAGGAATACATTCCGGCTGTTGAC
>UQPH01000002.1 GCA_900542875.1 uncultured Eubacterium sp.
TTGCCTCTGACAACTGCATTAACGGCAGCCTCGACAGCGGAGAAATCCTTGTAATCGTCGGGATTCAGGGCGTTTGCTTTGGCGATTGCCTTGTCTGTCTCGGTGTAATCGGCATCCTTATATTCGAGTGCGGCGATTGCATCGTTAATTGCTTTTGCCATATTGTCAACCTCAGTCTGCTCCTTAAAGTTCTTTGTTCGGTCAACGGCATTTATCGCATTTTCAACGGCGGTAAAATCTTTGTATAAATTTTCATCCAGTTCGTTCGCTCTCGAAATTGCGGCGTTTACTTCGGTATAATCTGCACTTCGCAGTGTCAAAGAGTTAATTGCGTTTTCGATATTTTGTGCATAGAGATTTACTGTTGTCTGTTCCTTGTATGTTTTATCGTAAACCACGGAGTTGATTGCGTTTTCTACTGCCGAAAAGTCGGAGTAATCGTCCTTGTTCAACGCATTGGCTCTCGCTGTCGCTTCGTTTACTGCGCTGTAATTTGCCTTTTGCAAATTCTCTTGAGAGTATATTGTATGGTACAGACTGATATAGCTTTCGCTTGGCTTACCATATGCCCATATGGTAGCGAGTCTGTTTTTGCTGTCGATAACGAACGACGGCATACAGGTGATAAAGTTTTCGTCTGTATCAAGGAGGGGGAGCGGAAGAAGGCTCATTTGATTTTCGTCTGCTCCTTTGTAGTAAAGACGAATATCGTGCTGATAAAGTTCGGCGGTTTTGCCGTCCTTGTCAATCCATTTTCCGTCCTCGGTTTTTGTGTAAGTTTTTCCACCGTAGGTCACTTCTTTAAGGTTTGTTTTAAGCGGAGTGAGTTGCAATGCTGATATATATTGCACAACACTATTCTTTATAATGAACGAATATTTTGTATCGCCCGTTTCGGACACATCGAGAAACGGAGCGGCTCTCCAGCCTTCGGGCGTGCCGTTTGCGGGTGAAACTGTATAGAGATTGCCGTTACAGTAGTAACTCAGACATGGCATACTCGATTCTACTAAGGAGGTGTATTTCCCTGACGGAACAAGATTAGTTACAGTGTTCGACACGGCTAAATTCAAATCTCTGTTTTTATCCGACTCCTTAACGGTAAAGGGATAAGTGCCCTCCGGGTTCATAACGGCGGTATACATTTCGACGGCCATGCGTGGTGTGCCGTCGGTCGCCTCTTGGAAAAGCACGGCGGTTTTGCCGTTAATGTCGGCTACCGAATAATCCGAAATGTAGTTTCGATTTTTGACAAAGGACATTGGTAAAAGCTTGCCGTTATTGTCCTTTTCGTTTGTGTCGGTGGAAAATGTATTATCGGTCGGATTGTAGTACATTCCCTCTATTGAGAAACATCCGTTGTTATTTTCAACATTCTTGCACACTGCCCAGGTGATGAGTATTTTATCGCCGAGCTTTGTCACACGTGATTTATAGTAACAGACATTATTGCCCTCATTCGCATTTTTGCCCACACTTATGTTGTATGCACCGAAAGGAAAATCGTGGCTTTCACTGTTCATAACGGCAATACTTATTCTCATAGAACCTGCGATTTCTTCTGCCGTTGTTTTTGAATCGAATTTTTTATCGGCATCTGTCCAAGTGATGATTATGTCATTTTTTGACGGAGATTCGCTTTGAGAATAAACGAACGGCTGTAAGTCCGTTGTATTGTCATCTTTAATGCTGCGGGGAATTGAAACGCTTGTTTCATCCGTAATAATGCTTTGGCAAAGCTGTCTGAAGTATGCTTCCTCTCCTTTATCATCCACAAGCATTACCGCCAGCTGTTTATCGCTATTGCCGAACTCGACGAATTTTATATCCGCATCCCCGTTCATACCGTTGAGTAAAGTAACATCTGAAGATGTTTGCGCCGCCGATACCTGAATCGGCACCGTGCCGATAAGAAGCAGTACACACAGAGCGAGTGCCGTAATTTTTGATTTTACGCTGAATAGTTTTTTAGCCATGATTTTTCTCCTTGTAATCATTCGGGTTTGTTGTTTGTCTTATATTTTTCGATAAAGAGCATAACGCTCTGTCTTAATACCTCGAGTTGGCTTTTTAGGTAGTATTCGTCCTCAAACATGGCGTAGTGTACGCTGGCACGAACAAGTATAAAAATAAGGGGAGTTATTATATCGTACGGAATTCCGATTTTCGGCTCCAACAATTTAGCATATGCCGTGTATCGCTCGTTTACTCCCTGAAAAAATTTCTTTCCGTATTCTATATATTTGGGATGGGTGTAAACTTGGTACATAAGGCGGTACTTTTTTCCGTGCTTTTCGGCTGTCCAATATGGGATTTCGTTTATAAATCTCATTACATCCTGCGGGTCAGTGGGGGCTTTCGCCATAAAATCGTCCTCGACTTTTGTCATACAGTAGTCGGTGGACTCTATAATCAGTTCGTCTAAATTCTTAAAATATGAATATAGATTGCCTTTGGTACAGCCGCAAGCGTCGGCGAGCACTTGTATTCCCGTACCGGTTAAGCCGTGCTCTGCGTAGCACTCGTAGCATTTTTCCATAATCTCGATTTTTCTTTTGTTGTGCTGTTCTTCCGTTTGCATTTAATATATTTCCCTTGTGTTATAAAATCGGTTTCACAAATAATTTGTAAATGAATGACCGTTCGTTCATTTATAGTATATCACATTGTGAAAAAAATATCAATAGGTAAAATAAAAATCGGCATCGGATATTTTTATTCCGATACCGATAAATGAATTTTATTAATAATTTTCTGCGTGAATTTCAAAGAAACTCTGCGGATGAGCACATACCGGGCAAACCTCGGGAGCTTTTGTGCCTACTACGATATGACCGCAGTTGCGGCATTCCCAAACCTTTACTTCGCTCTTTTCAAATACCTGAGCGGTTTCGATATTTTTAAGCAGTGCACGGTATCTTTCCTCGTGGTGCTTTTCTATCTCTGCCACAGCTCTGAATTTTGCGGCGAGTTCCGTAAAGCCCTCCTCTTCGGCAGTTTTTGCAAAGCCTGCGTACATATCCGTCCATTCGTAATTTTCGCCTGCGGCGGCATTGGCGAGATTTTCGCTTGTATCGCCGAGACCCGAAAGTTCCTTGAACCACATTTTTGCGTGCTCTTTTTCGTTTTCGGCTGTTTTGAGGAAGAGGGCGGACATCTGCTCATAGCCCTCTTTTTTCGCAACCGATGCGAAATAGGTGTATTTGTTTCTTGCTTCTGATTCGCCCGAAAAGGCGGAACGAAGATTTTTTTCGGTTTGTGTACCTGTGTATTTATTTGTTGCCATAACAATACCTCCGATAAAATTTATACTATTATTATATATTATACCACCGATTGCTGCCATATTCAAATAATTCATTTTTCAATATTTCCGGCCTCTGTCGAAGTTTGGTGAAATATATTTTTTAATTCGTTTGTAAAATACTGCTACGAACCGAAACACAGAACTTGCGATATTTTATTTATCGGCATAGGGGGGCCACACGCTCGGAAAACAGAAAAATTTGATGACTCTTTACCTCTGGACGATTTTATGGTAGACTATATTAAGGTCTGTCAAAACGAAAATTTTGAGCAGTATGTAAAATCGGACGATGATTTTGCGGCTCATTTGATTTGGACTAAAAAATAAAGGGGATTAATATGATTAACATTGTACCGAAGCCGTATTACATTATGGAAAAAAGCGGCGTTAAAGTGCTGGATAAAAATTCGGCGGTGAGCGCAGACGAGCGTCTTAAAGACTGCATCTGTGCATTTAGCGACACCTTTGATTTTATCGGCGAAAAAAATTACAGCTTTGACGGTAAGAATATCGACAAAAGCGATGTAAAAATCGTTTATGACAAGTCGGTAGCCGATGAGGGCTATAATATCGACTGTACCGAGGATTGCCTTAAAATATCCGTATCGGGATTTGCCGGACTTCTTTATGCCGCAATGAGCATTAAACAGACTGTTTTCTTTCAACTTCAAGGCAGTGATAAGGTGATTAAAGTTCCGTGTATGGATATTCAGGATAAGCCGAGATACGCTTACAGAGGAGTACAGCTTGACGAATCACGCCACTTTTTCGGTGAGGATAATGTAAAAAGATTGCTTAATCTTATGGCATTTTATAAGTTGAACAGGCTTCACTGGCATTTGACCGATGATCAGGGTTGGAGAATCGAGATAAAAAAATATCCGCTTCTGACCGAGATAGGCTCAAAGCGTAAGGATACAAATATTCACGGCTGGCACTCAACCGATATGACGGGTGAGCCGTACGGCGGATATTATACTCAGAAACAGATTAAGGATATTGTGGAATATGCAAAAAAACTGAATATCACAATCATTCCGGAAATAGATATGCCTGCTCATTTTGCGGCGGCCATGGCTGCGTATAATTGGCTCGGATGCCGTGAAATTCCGTGCGAGGTACATTGGTTCTTCGGCGGCAGAGTTCCGCTTTTCATGGGATGGAGGGATTGGAACCGCTCCGCCTGTGCAGGTAAGGAGAGCACCTATGAGTTCATTTTTAATGTAATCGATGAAATTACAGAACTTTTTCCGGCTGAATTTTTCCACATCGGCGGTGATGAGGCTCCTAAGGACGAGTGGAAGAAATGCCCGAACTGCCAAAAGAAAATGAAAGAAAACGGACTCAAAAATGTTGAGGAACTTCAGGGATATTTCAATAACCGTATTGCAGAGCATCTTGAAAAAAAGGGCAAGAGACTCATCGTTTGGAATGAGGCGTTAAAGGCAGGCAATCTCGATATGTCCGTAGTGGGTCAGTATTGGACTCCGAAAAATGACCCGAATGTCAAAAAAGAGTTCAAAAAGGGCAGAGATATGATTATCAGTAAGCATCAGGCTTTCTATTTTGATATGTGCTACTGCCAATATCCGCTCAGCCAAACATATAAGTTTGAACCGACCGACAGTATTGTGCCAAACGGTTGCGAGGATAATGTTCTCGGACTTGAGGGACATTGCTGGAGCGAATGGATTGCAGATGTTGATAAACTGGATATGCAGTTGTTCCCACGTGCACTTGCACTGAGTGAAGATGCTTGGAGTTGTAAGTACGACAAGAATATAGCAGACTTTTATGCAAGACTGCCGTATCAGGAGAGAATGCTTGACTGTCTGGGCGTTAATTATGCCGAGCCTGAAATCGCAGACCCGAGGGGTGCTCTGCACCGCAAGCACGAGGTGCAAAAGTGGATGATGAGCGACCAGGACAGAGAATACAGACGCAATAAAGAACTCAAATTAAAAAAATGTAAATAATAAGTAAAAGAAAACGCTTTTCGTATCATATCGGTACGAAAAGCGTTTTTGTTACATTTTCTGTGAAATTGTTTTCGGAGTATCTCGGCTAATGAGTTTTGATAAATTAAAACTTACTTGCCCCAAACTTCTGCGGCAACCTCTTTAACTAGTTTCAACTTAGCCCACTGCTCGTCTTCGGTCAGTTTGTTTCCTATCTCGCAGGAGGCAAAACCGCACTGCGGACTGAGACAGAGTCTGTCGAGAGGAACATATTTTGTTGCCTCTTTAATTCTGTTTTTCAGTTCTTCTTTGCTCTCGAGTACGGGGGATTTTGTGGTAATGAGACCGAGAACAACTTGCTTATCTGGCGACAACTTAGAAAGAGGTTCAAAATCCCCGCTTCTCTCATCGTCATATTCGAGGAGAAGTGCATCAACGTTCTCTCTTGCAAAAACCCAGTCTGCAACCGGAGCGTATCCGCCGCTTGAGAAGAAAGTGGAGTGATAGTTTCCACGGCAGATATGAGAAGTGATTACCATATCTTTTTCTTTGCCTTTTAGAGAAAGATTGTTTACCGTGAGGAGTTGCTCCTTAAATTCTTCTGCGCTTATTCCGAACGCATCTCCTTCGGCATTGTCGCCGATTACAGCGCCCCACGAGCAATCGTCAAGCTGCAAATTTCTGCATCCTGCGTTATAGAACTGTTTTATAACATCTCTGTATGCTTTTGCTATATCTTCGATGAGTTCTTCGTTTGTGGGATAAAACTGTCTTGTTCTGTCGATGGTTGCAAGAAACTGTAAGTAAGTCTGTGCAGGAGCCGGAATGGTATATTTTGCCACTGTGTTTTCGTCTTCAAACTGTTTGAGAAAGTTAAAGTATTCTACGAACGGGTGAGCCTTTGCCTTAATTTTGCCTACCAAATATGTGTCGTCAAGTACTGCGAGTTCGCCGTTAAACGGAACTCCGCCGCCTGTTGCTTTGTGCTCTACGCCCTCAAATCCCCACATAAAGTCAAGATGCCAAAACGTTCTTCTGAACTCGCCGTCGGTAATTGCGTGAAAACCGAGTTCCTTTTGTTTTTTAACAAGTTTTGTGATTTCGTCGTTTACGATTTCGTTGTATTCGGCTTCGCCGATTTCATTATTCTTGTATTTTTCTTTTGCGTCCTTTAATCTCTGCGGTCTTAAAAAACTGCCCACAAAGTCATATTTGAACGGTGTCTTTAATGTACTCATTTTTGTACCTCCGTAAATTTTGTTTACGGGTACAGTCTAGCACATATTATGCTGTTTGAAAAATACATATTATATTATATTTGCCATAGTTTCAAACTATGGACACACGGCTCTTTATTGCTTTCACATATGATTCGGCATACTGTGAGAGCATAACATTTTTCCTCTTCACTATTCCTATATGCATGGAAAGGTTCATATTAAGCGGCTTTGCGATTATCTCCTCGCCGTTGAGCTCCTTATCTATAATTCCCGAACTGACCGTAAAGCCGTTTAAGCCTACTGCAAGATTAAAGAGAGTTGCTCTGTCACGCACCTGTATTCTTTTCGGCATATCGAGCACGCTCAAAAATTCCTCGCTGAAATAAAACGAATTGTTCTCTCCCTGCTCGTAAACCAGGTACGGATAGGGTTTTAATTCGTCAAGGGTAATTATATCGTTTGATGCAAGCGGATGATTTTTGCTGATAAAAATATGGGGTGACGCCTCGAAGATTTCTTCAAAAACCAAATCGTTCTTTTTCAGCAGTTTTCCGAGCACTTCCTCGTTGCTGTCGGAGAGGTACAAAATTCCGACTTCGCTTTTGTTGCTTGCTACATCGTCTATGATTTCACCCGTTTGGGTCTCACGCAAAATGAAATTATATTCGCTTGCATCGTATTTGTTTACCACATCCACAAAGGCATTTACGGCAAAGGAATAGTGCTGGCACGATACGGAAAGTTTCGGCTTTCTGTTTATGTTTTTGCAAAAACGGTCCTCCATTATTTCCGCCTGCTCCAGCAAATTCCTTGCATAGGACAAAAGTTCTTCGCCCTCTCTCGTGATTTTAAGACCTTTGTTACTGCGTGCGAAAACGGTAACGCCCATTTCCTGCTCGAGATTGTGTATTGAGTTGCTTAGACTCGGCTGGGAAATAAATAACTTTTCAGCCGCCGCCGTTATGTTTTTGTACTGTGCGACCGTTACTAAATATTTTAACTGCTGTAATGTCATAATGCACCTCAGTGGTAAAAGTATACCTAAATTATACAGTGCGCCGCTTTGTATTTCAAGTGATTAATACATCGCCTGTTGATAATACATATTATATGTGATAATACAACAGTCAGTTAGCGGTTGCTGACTAAAAAGAGAAGCAATATGGCTTTTGTAGAAATAAAGGACATAAAAAGCAGTTGTCACGTTATTTGCGTGGCAACTGCTTTTTTTGATATGTTCTTTTAATTTTGCCTGCTACTTCCAATATCCCTTCAAGTATCAAACTTATACAGCACGGTGCCGTTAAGGAGTAGATTTTGAAATAATAGGCTGCCGTAATAATTATCAACAAAAGCAATAAAAGCAACAGCGTTACTTTGCGAAAGCAGCAAAATTCTTTTTTTGTAAGCGGCTTTTCGGCTGTGTCAAGCGGTGCAAATACAGCTATGACAGCTGCAAAAAGCAGAGCAAGACACAACAGCGCCAAATGAAAATCATATACCTTTGAAAGTTTTATTATTCCTAAAGAACCCACTATGCTGACGGTGGATAAAAATTCGCACTTTGCCTCGGTATCTGCATGATAACCGCCTGCAAATCTCCTTATCAGTTGAAAGGTTATATAAAAAATAATCGCCTGCAAAAGGCATTTGAATATTATTCCGAATAAACAAGCGAGAACAAAATACAGGGAGTGTGATGTAAGCATAAAAAAGCCGTAATTGTATAGTTCCCGCTCGTCATTGGTTAGATTTTCACCTGCAAGAACCTTGCAGGCGAGTAAATCAGAAAGCCTGCCAATCATTTCTCTATTTTGCTGAACTTCTTAAGCAATGCAGGTGCTTTCGGCTGGTAAATAGTACCGCTTGCAGTGCTGTTACTGCTGTTTTTTGTTGCGATAACAGCGGCATTTTTTAATGCGGTTTTTACAAAATCTTTTTTCATAATCTGTATCCTTTCTCAAAAACTTCTATAATCCGATTATAATTCGTATTTTTTCAATTTCAATATGTATAACAAAACTATGATACTGTAGATGTAAAATTGGTATATTTACCCGAGATTTTAGTAAAACTATGAAAACGGGTTGTAATTATAAACCGTTTTAGTATAACTACTATATACTAGGAGAACAAAGCCGAGCGGTGATGATATAATTTTATCGGATAAGATAAATAAATTATATCGGGGTGATGTTATGAATAATGTTAAGGTTGACGCAGTTAAGATAGGCAGTCATATAGTTAAGCTCAGAAAGGAGCAGCATTTGACTCAAGAGGAACTCGGCAGAAAAATTCATATATCGTCCACTCATATTTCAACTGTGGAAAACGGCGGCTCATACAGCCTGAATACCTTAATCAGCATTTGCGACGGACTCAATACAAGGCTCGACTATGTTCTGTACGGTGAAATCAGGGACAATAACAAGGATAATTTGATTGATCTGTTAAACCTGTGCACAGAAAAGGAAATATCGATTTTGGAATCCGTAGCAAAAACCCTGATAGAAAACAGAGACAACTGAATTTTTAAGGAAAAGCGTTATTAGTTATTATAAGTCAGCGGAGAGAAGTTTCTGTTGACTTTTTTCGGTGGTGAGGATTTTGAAAATTGCAATATGTGACGATGATGAAAAATGCACGGATAATGTTTTGCGGCATCTGGATTATTATTCGCTGAGAAACAATACTGAGTTTGACAAATATGTGTTTTCCTCCGCCGACAAATTGCTTAAAAGCAGGGTGAAATTTGACATAGCTGTTTTGGATGTTGAAATGCAGGAGCAGGACGGAATAAAACTCGGCGCCGAGTTGAGAAAAAGACTTCCGCATCTTATTCTCATCTACATAACCGCTCACAGAAAATATCTTGACGACGCCTTGAATCTTAATGCCGTCAGATTTTTTGAAAAACCGCTGGATTCGCAGAGATTTTACCGTGGACTCACCGACGCACTCGAGCGTATAGACAATACCACAATCAGTTTTTATTTAAGAGACGGAAAGACAATCGAAAGAATTACGGCACAGGATATAATATTCGTCGAGATAGAAAAGCGAAAGACAAAAATTGTGACCGAAAAGAGAAGTTTTCAGTCAGAACAGCATATCGGTTTTTGGAGTGACAGACTCAACGCAAGCACTTTCTTCTCTCCGCATAAAAGTTATATCATTAACTTTAATTATGTAACAACATATGAACGTGACTATGTAATATTAAACGATAAATATAAAATCAGTATAGCAAGAGGTAAGCAAACGGAGTTTCACAGGAACTTTATGCATTTTTTGGAGGGTAAATAATGGAACGGCAGACAGTGATGATTTTTGTTTACGCCTTTGAAATGGTGGTTTCCTTTTGTTTTTATTCACGAATTTATCAAAAGAAAATTAAATCAAACGCCATGATTTTGCTTATCGGTCTGCTTTTGTTTATTCCGGCATCGCTGGTATTTAATCTTTTTGAAAATGAGATAATAAATTTAATCGTTTTCTTTATCATTAATTTTGTATTTTCGCTTATCTGTTTTGATATATCGGTTAAAAATGCTGCGGCGCAAAGCGTTATTTTGGATGCGATGATGTACTCCTCGGAGATTATCGCCATATTTGTTTTGTCCTGCGTGCTTCACACCTCCACCGATGAATATAAAAACGATACATATGCTCTTTTGATTGCCGCCGTTATTTGCAAACTTGTATACTTTATCGTGTCGCAACTGTTCTCGATGATTATTCTGAAAATCGGGCATAACGACAACAGCTTAAAGCGATTTGTTCCGCTGTTTGTTTTCCCGGTGCTGACTTTGATTTCGTGCACTCTGTTTTTGTATACTGCACTCAGAACGCAGGTTACGCAGATATATAAAATAACAACAACCGCTGTTTGTATTTTATATATCATTGCCGGAATATTCATATTTGTATATTATCAGGTGCTCGCCTCAAACGAACTCAAAATAAGTGAACTGGAATCCGAAAAGAGGCTCTATGACCTTAACAAAACATATATGGGTGTTTTGGAGCATCAAAACGATGAACTCAATATGATGTTTCACGATACAAAGAATCATTATATTGCAATAAGCAGTTTTGATAATATTGAGGATGTAAGGCGTTATGTCAATAAGATATGCAAAACCTATGACAGAAAAAATACACTTTGTATATCGAATAATAAAATGCTCGATTTGATACTGAATAAATATATTGTAGTATGTTCTCAAAAGGGCATTAAGTTTGATTATGAGGTCAAAACGGCTGATTTGAGTTATATCGACGATTCTGAACTTTCGATTATGCTAAATAATATTTTGGATAATGCCGTCGAGGCGGCGGAAAACAGCAGTGAAAAGAGAATCGAATTTTCCCTAAGGCATGTGCAGAATAATATGGATTTGCTCAGCGTTATCAATTCCTGCGACAATCCGCCACGGCACAATGACCGCCAACTTTTGACGAGTAAATCCGATGCCGATAAGCACGGTTTCGGAACAAAAATAATTAAAAAACACGTTAAATCAAATAATGGCAGATATGAATGGAAATATGATGAACAGAGTAAAGAGTTTCATTTAACCGTTATGTTTCAGGTGAATAAAGCCCCTGAACAATGCCGATAAAACAAATCCGCTATTCGGCGTCCTCCTCGGTTGACTGCTTTGGAAAAATGTAATATAATGTAAAAAAATGAAATTATGGTTGGTAAAGAAAAATGTTATATCATCTTTTGGAAAATGTTATGTCCGAGGAGCAGTTGATTTTCGTGACGCCGATGGTTTTTTTGGCGTTACTTATTGCCTTTGTGCTGTGTTATGTGCTGCTTAAAGCGAAACTGCCGTTTTTGCCTAAGGATAAGGGCAGGGAATTTGCCGTAAACGGTGAACTGTCTAAGGGAAAAATCAGGGGCGTAGGGCTCGTTATGATGAGCGTTTTTGTTTTGTGCTCGGTATTCCTTATGCCGCTGAGCGGAGAACTTTTATGCTATGATGTACTGCTTTTTGCGGAAATGCTCAGCGGATACTTGGACGATGCGTCGGACAAGCCGTGGTCGGATTACAAAAAAGGATTGATTGATTTAATAATCTGCGTTTTGATTTCCGTCGTATTTGTTCGTAACAATTCCACAACGATTGAATTTTTCAATTTAAGCGTTACAATTAATCCGATTATTTTCGCTGTTCTCTCGACAATTCTGCTTTGGCTCGGCATTAATGTTACCAACTGCTCCGACGGTGTTGACGGTTTATGTGCAACGCTCAGTGTTGTAACATTAATAGGAATTACCTCTGCGTTCAGCGGTGCAATCGGAGAATCGTATTCGATTTACAGTGCGATTATGGTGGGTGTTTTGCTCGCTTATCTCTGCTTTAACACAAGCCCGAGTTCTCAACTTATGGGTGATGCAGGCTCGAGACCGCTCGGCTTGCTTATCGTAATAATGGTGCTCAAGTCCGGCCATCCGTTCAGTTACATTCTGCTTTCGGCTGTACTTCTCGTTGACGGAATAGCAGGACTTATCAAAATCTTTCTTAAGAGATTTTTCAAAATATCGGTGCTCAAGAATGTGCGTACTCCCATTCACGACGAGATGAGAAAAAATCACGGTTGGTCTGACACCCAGGTGGTTGTAAGATTTTCGATAACCCAACTTGTGATTTCTTCGCTTGTGTTCATCATTTGCAGGTAAAATATAATAATTTTCAAGACTGCCGATAAGACTTTGGACTTTTCTACATTTTGAAGTATTCATTCTTTATGTAGTGTGTCCGCTCTTGTCAGCAGTCTTTATTTTATGTATAATTAATGTATAGTTAATTTAGTAAATAAGAGGGGGAAACCTATGAAATTGATAAAGAAAATTGCGGCGGTTGTACTTTGCGTTGCTCTTATGTTCACCTGTTTTCCGCTTAGTGTATTTGCAAAAGCGTCCGACTCGGAAAATAAAAAGGAAGCGAATATTGTTCTCTTTGGGTATTTTAACAATTATACCGCAGATGAGGCGAATGAGTATTATAAAACCAATCTTGCGTCTATAATGAAAATCATTGACGGCTCAAACGGCCGTTCGTTTAAGAATTACATTAAGAGCATTTCATACGGCAAGTTGGAAATAGAAAATATTTTTCCGCAGTACAGCGGCGGCAATATTGTTCCCGTTAATGTGGGCGTGTCGGAGGATGACGCCAATGTGCTGAATTATGATGTAAGCGTGATTGACGCTCTCGTATCAAATATGCCGTCGATAGCAGACAAGATCGTTGACAAAGACGGCGACGGCTATGTCGATAATGTTATGCTTATCGTTATGAATAAGACGAATGAGGCTGTCTCGGGTACAACTTTGGTGCCTCACAAGGGCGATTATACAGGCAGTACCGAAATCAATAATAAAAAAATAGGTACGTATAATATGTTCGGCACATACCGCCTTTTGAACGAAAAAACGGGACTTGTCGCACATGAGTTTTTGCATACTCTCGGCTATGCCGATCTCTATAAAAACACAACCTCGCAGTATCCCGTTTATGTGTGGTCGATTATGGGCGGTCCGTCCCAATATCCGCAGTATCCGCTCGCATATGAGAGAATGTATTTTACTCACTGGCTCGATATAGACGAGATTACCGAGAGCACCACACTGACTCTGGATACACAGTCAAACGCAAACGGAAATCAAGCATACGCTATCAAGTCCCCGTTCAACGACAGAGAGCTGTTTGTGGTTGAGTACAGAGAAAGACCGAACAGATATGTTGCAGGCGACGAGGATTCGCTCGATTATTCGATAGGCGGCTCGGGTGTTATAGTTTACAGGGTTAATTTGAGCGTTGAGGGATTGTCGAATCTCGGTACGGAGAACGGCATTTATCTATTTAGACCGCAGGAAAATCAGCCGGGTTACAGCAAATATGAAACCACTTCGATTTATAACGCATATCTTCCGTATAATTCCTATGACGGAAAAAGGGACAGCATAGGCACCGGCGATATGTCAAAAACGCTCGCCGACGGTGCACTGACTTTCGATAACGGAAGCAATTCGGGCATCGTGATAGAAAATGTAAAGTTGTCATCCGACGGAAAGCAGGCAACCCTTGATGTAACCGTTCCGCAAAAAGAGGATTTTGACCTGTGGGAGGATACGGGCTTCGGCAATGAGACTTCGACTTACGGAAAATATATCAATGTGCAGTCAAATTCAAACGGCGTTTATACAATGTCTTTTGAGAATAATAAAATTTATTCAAAAAAATACGACAACGGTGCGTGGAGCAACTTTGCGCCGTCGATTGACGCTATGTATGCTACGAATATTTGCTCTGCCGAAAAAGACGGAGTGCTTTATCTCGCATTCTTTGCTTATGAAAATAATGCGGACTGCGTTAAGTTTTATAAATTCGATACAAAGAGCGATAATTCGTGGACGCTTATTAAGAGTATTTCGGGCATAATGAATTACGGCTTAACGCTCGGTGCGGCAAACGGCGATATTTATGCCGCATACACGGGAGCGGGCACATGGCAGTCATACCCGCTTATGCTGGGAAAAATAAGCGAAGGAAATGTATCGTTTGAGAAGGTGAATATTTCCGGCAATGCAATGCGACCTAAAGTTACGGGCTTTAACGGTGATATAACAGTTTCCTATAAGAATAATTCCAATCAAATAGTTATAGGCAAATACAAAGACGGTACATTCGAGCAAATCAATTCTGTTGCTTCGGGCAGCGGATATTATGACTTGAAAACTATCGGCTCTAAACTCTGTCTTGCTTACAGTCCGAGCGATACGAGGATTGCCGAATATGACGGTACTTCATGGAGCGACATAAGTGTTGATACGAATTCTGCTTTTGATGTCGGTTTGTCCGATGTAAATGGAAAATGCTATCTTCATACCGCCGTTCAAACTCCCTCAAAAACCGCAATTTATTTATACGAAAACGGTCAACTTACGCAGGAGGGCGAAAATGTTGATGTGTATGCAGACAGCGTCAGCCTTGCTCAGTCAAACGGTACGTTTTACGCAGGCTATTCACGAAACGGCTCAAACGGTTCAACATTGTTTGTAAAGAAAAAAGCGATTAATATGACTCAGACTCCTGTCGATACGGCGGCGTTTGATTCGGCTGTTTCTGTTGCAAAGCAACATTTGACGGAGGATTACAGCAAAGAAACTCTTGGCGTTCTTCAGGCTCTTTGTGATAAATATGACGGAGCTTTCGCCGAGGGATCGTCTCAATCGGAAATAGATAAAGCCACTGCCGAAATATTGGAAGCGGTGTCTGCACTTAAAGCATATTTTTTTGCAAGAGTTTCGGCAGAGAACGGAACAGTCACGGCAAATGTAAATTCCGTTTCGATGAGTAAGAGTGATTTTACGGTGCTTTACGGAGATAAGGTTACGGTATCGGCAGACACAGGAGACGACTGCGGCTTTGTCGGTTGGTATGACAATAACAGTTCTCGCTACCTGTCGAGCGACTTGGTTTATTCTTTTATTGCCTCGTCAAATATCGACCTAAAAGCTGTGTTTACCAAGGCGGGATATGCAACGCTGACATTTACAAATCACGCAGGTTCAGTATGGCAGAAGAACACTATGTCGACTTCGGCGTGGTCGGATATTTCGGATATAGGTGCACTTGTGCCCGATGTGCCGTACCGTTACGGATATTCAAACGGCAGGTGGAATTATGATTCTGTCGAGGTTTTGACAAAACTCAGAAGCGGCGAGAATGTAACGATTGTTCCTATTTACGATAATGACAATAAACTTATCCCATCATCTCCTAAACTGAACGGTGCGGATGCGGCGCTTGAACTTTATTATGATTATGATAAAAATAATAATGTGGGCTCGTTTATTATGACTGTTTCAAAGCGTGAAGAAATTACGGTTGAGGCAATCGGCTTTGCACTTTATCATTCGGCAGAGTTCATTCCGTCGGAGTTTGATTTAAGGCTGAATAATAAGATGAAAGCGAGTGCGTTTTCTACATCAGAGATTTACGATTATTATATACTGAATGTTCCTAAATTTAACTCAAACGAAAATTGGGCTGTCAGGGGATATATCACCTATAAGGACTCAAAAGGAGCAGTCAAGACCGTATATTCAAATCAGGTTAATGTTGTTAATGCAACTAGGGTTTAGCCTCTGTTTTTTGCAAGATGGTTAAAAACAGTATAAATCGTCGGGCGAAAAAATGTTTTTATTTGGCACTTTATACAAAATTTCAAAAAATATTTGACAAATCGTACAAAGGGGATTAATATGGAACCATAAACTTAACAGTCAAAATGCAATGAACAGGATATGATTTTATGTATCACCGTTTACAGAAAGCCGTCGGTTGTGCGAGGCGGCAGCAAGGAACATAAAGCCCTCACCTGCAAGCATTTTCGGTGAAAGGATACGAGTAGCCGAAAACGGGACTCACCGTTATATGAGACGCATTTGACAGATTGCGGTTGAGCGGTCGGCTTTTGTCGGCAAGCAAAGTGGTAACACGGAGCGTTATTCATATTTTTTATGATTATGTCTTCGCCTTTGCGAAAGGTCTTTCGGACTTTTCAGGAGGCGGGGACTTTTGTTTTTTGACTGTTTGGCAAATAATTAAGTGAGGAGATTGATTATTATGAGTACATTGGTAATTGTTTTAATTGCAATTGTCGTACTTGGTGCCGGCTATGTTTTTTACGGCCGTCATATTGCAAAAAAATGGGGCATTGACCCTAAAGCAAAAACACCGGCAGTAGAGATTAATGACGGCAAGGATTATGTTCCGACGAACGGCTGGACGGTATTTTCTCATCAGTTTTCGTCTATCGCAGGTGCAGGCCCTGTAACCGGTGCAATTCAGGCAGCTGTTTTCGGCTGGCTTCCTGTTTTGCTTTGGATATTAATCGGCGGCGTTTTCTTCGGTGCGGTAACAGATTTCGGCGCACTTTACGCTTCGGTTAAAAACCAGGGCAAGTCGATGGGTATGCTTATAGAAAAGTATATCGGTAAACTCGGCAGAAAGCTGTTTACCATTTTCTGTTGGTTGTTTTCGCTGCTCATCATTGCAGTATTTGCAGATATGGTATCGGGCACATTCAACGCTTTTGATGCGAAAACGGGCGCACTCAGCGCAAATGCGGCAGCAAACGGTTCGGCAGGTATGGTATCGATTATGTTTATGGTCTTTGCCGTTATCTTCGGTCTTATCCAAAAGAAGTTTAACTTCTCCGGTTTCAAAGAATTTTTAATCGGTATTGTCTTTATCGTCGCTTCTTTTGCAATCGGTATTAAATGCCCCATCACTCTCGGCAAGGACGGCTGGAGTTATGTAGTATTCGCTTACATTTTTGTTGCGGCTATTATGCCTATTTGGCTTATGAAACAGCCTCGTGATTATATGACAACCATTATGTTTGTATGTATGATTTTGGGTGCGGCTGTGGGTCTTATCATCGGTCACCCGACTATGAACCTCCCTGTATTTACAGGTTTTAAGAATGAACAACTCGGAACAATGTTCCCGATTCTTTTCGTAACCGTTGCGTGCGGTGCTGTATCGGGCTTTCATTCCTTGGTGTCTTCCGGTACTTCGTCAAAGACGATTGAAAACGAAAAAGATATGCTTAAAGTCGGCTACGGCGCAATGATTCTTGAGAGCGTTTTGGCAGTTCTTGCTCTTTGCGTAGCAGGTGCCGCCGCTGCAAAGGACGGTACTCCGGCAGAGGGTACACCGTTCCAAATTTTCAGCCGTGGTGTTGCAGGCTTCTTTGAAAAGATGGGTATGCCTGTTTCGGTCGCTACCGTATTTATGACAATGTGCGTTTCGGCTCTTGCACTTACAACCCTTGACGCCGTTGCCCGTATCGGTAAGATGTCGTTCCAGGAAATCTTCAGCGTTGACGATATGAAGAATGCAAAGCTTTGGAGAAAGATTGTCTGCAATCCGTATTTCGCAACAATTATCACACTCGCTTGCGGTTATGTTTTGACAAAAATCGGTTATCAGAAAGTATGGCCGCTCTTCGGTTCGGCTAATCAGTTGCTCAGTGCGCTTGTACTTATCACGCTTTGCGTATTCCTTAAAGTAACGGGCAGAAGCAACAAGATGCTCTTCCCTCCGATGATTATTATGCTTTGCGTAACCTTTACCGCTCTCGTTCAGCGTGTAATCGCACTTGTAAAGGCTATCTCGGCAGGTACCGATATTTTCGGTTCCGTACTTCAACTTGTTGTTGCGGTTCTTCTTATTGCCCTCGGTTTGACTATTGCAGTTAACTCGGCAAAGAGTTACGTAAAAAGTAAAAAAGGCAGTGAAATAGAAGAAAAAACTTCTGTCGCTCAAACAGCAGAATAACTGATAATTTGGATATAAAAGTAATCCCGATTGGCATTATGCCAATCGGGATTTTATTATGTTATTCGGTTTTACAGGCTTATAAGGTTATATTACTTATAGAGCGGACCATAGGTTGCACAAGCCTTGTAATCTGCCGACTGTGCGTCCTCTGTACCGAATGCTGCCCAAGCCTGCGGACGGAATACTCTGTCGCTTGGTACATTGTGCATATTTACAGGAATACGAAGCATAGAAGCAAGTGTAATAAGTTCTGCACCCTTGTGGCCGTAGATTGTTACGCCGTGGTTAGCGCCCCAATTAGCCATTACGCTGTATACATCTTTGAATGCACCCTCACCTGTAAGAGTAGGAACAAACCATGTTGTAGGCCATGTTCTGTCTGTACGCTTGTCGATTGTGTTATGGATTTCATCAGGAAGGTCTACCGTATAACCCTCAGCGAGCTGAAGAACAGGACCGATACCGTCGATAACATTAACTCTCAGCATTGTAACAGGCATTTCAGCACTGCAACGGAAGTGGCTTGAAAATCCGCCGCCTCTGAAGTATTCGTAGTTTGCTCTGCACCAATCGGTTGCTTTGAGGCAAGCCTTGATGTCATCGTTTGTCATTTCCCAGAACGGTTTCATACAGCCTTCGCCGTTTGCATTTTTGCTTGCGGCAGAACCGTCGAGTGCTGTTGCGCCCGAGTTGATGAGGTGGATAAATCCGTTGGCAGCCTTGCCCTGCGGCTTAACGCCTGTAACTCTTTCGCAAGCCTCGGGTGACCAATATGTACGAACATCGTGGAAGCAAGGAGCGGCGTCGGAAACGAGAGTACCGAGCATCATGGAAACGCCGTTTAAGGTGTCGTTTTCTGTTGCAAACGGAGTAGGCATTTTAGGACCGTTCCAGTCGAATGAACTTGCCATGATAGACTCTGAAAAGTCTGCGTTGGGGAGCCAGTCTGTCCAGTTTCTTTGTCCCTGGAAGCCGCCTGCGATAGCGTTCTTTCCGAGAGCCTCCTCGTGCCAACCCATTTCGTCAAGTTTCTTGTTTCCGAAAAGAATATCACGGAAAACGATAGTCATTTTTGTTACAAATTCCCAATCCTTGTCAGGGTCAACAACCTTTGACTTTTTGATGATTTCGGGAAGATTTTTTCCTGCGTTGCAATCAAATCCCTCCGGGCAGTTCTCCTTAACCCACTTGATAGCCTTTTCGTACTCGTCGTGGTCAAAGATTTCAAGTTTGATACGGCGGAGAATTTCTGTCATATCAACCCATTCTGCACGGATGCCAAAGTATTTTTGGAACATATCTGCGTTGCAGTAACTTCCTGCGATACCCATAGCGATACCGCCGAGGTTTACATAAGCCTTGTTTTTCATCCAGCCTACGGATACTGCACACTTTGCAAAGCGTAAAATCTTTTCTGCAACATCCTCAGGAATTTCCTTGTCGTCCATATCCTTTACATCGTGGCCGTAGATTGAGAATGCGGGCATACCCTTTTGAGCGTATGCAGCCATTACAGCGGCAAGGTAAACGGCACCCGGTCTCTCCGTTCCGTTAAATCCCCAAACAGCCTTGATGGTTGACGGCTCCATATCAAAGGTTTCGCTTCCATAGCACCAGCACGGTGTAACGGAAAGAGTAGCCACTACATTTTCCTTAGAAAATTGTTCGGCACATTTAGCAGCCTCTGCACCGCCGCCGATTGTGGTATCGCTGATAACGCACTGAACAGGTGTTGAGTCGGGATATCTGAGAGTGCTCTCGATAAGAGCCTTGGCAGCCTTAGCCATATTCATTGTCTGCTCTTCCAGGCTTTCACGAACACCGCCCCATCTGCCGTCGATAACAGGTCTGATACCGATTTTTGGATATAACATAATTTTGTCCTCCTTATTTATTTTCAATAATTTTTACAAATTCAGCATATGCCTTATCCCATTCGGATGAATGATTAGGCACATAAGTTGTGAGTTTTTCGGTTTTTGCAATGATTTTTCTTCCCTCGTCAACACTCTTTATTTCTCCGAGTGCAATGAGTTGAAGAATGATGTTGCCCAAGGCGGTCGCTTCGATTGGTCCTGCTTCGACAGGTATTCCCAAGCAGTCGGATGCCATTTGACAAAGAAATCCGTCCTTTGTTCCTCCGCCGAGAAGATTAAGTTTTTCAAATTTCTTGCCCGTGCAGTCGCTGATTTGTTCAAGAGCATATCTGTACTTGAGCGCAAGGCTTTCGTAAATGGTTCTTACAGCTTCGCCTACTGTTTCGGGCTTTTTCTGTCCCGTTTTTTCGCAGTATGTTTTAATCTTGTCGGTAAGATTATCGTGCCTTGAAAGTTCGGGAGCGTCGGGGTCGATAAAGAATTTGAACGGCTGACTTTCTCTTGCCATACATTCAAGGTCGTTGTAACTGTACTTATATCCCTGCTCGGCAAGATTACGCTTTAGTTCCTGAATCAGCCAAAGACCGCTGATATTTTTGAGATAGTCGATTTTGCCGTTTGCACCGAGTTCGTTTGAGAGTTCGAGAGAATTGCTCTTGTCGGTGAGAATAGGTTCGTCGAGTTCGCAGCCGATAAGTGACCATGTTCCGCAGGAGAGAAATGCGTTATTATTTTCAACGCTCGGCATTGCCGCAACGGCACATTGTGTATCGTGACCTGCCACGGTGATAACCTTAATTCCTTTATATTCTCCGAGAATGGTTGACGGCTCGGTAAGCGGAGAAAATTTTGACTCGTCTATGTCGAATTTTTCTGTTATTTCACTGCACCATTTCTTTTTGCTCGGTGAGAGCATTTGAGATGTGGAGGCGATGGTGTATTCGCTTACGCTGTTACCTGTGAGCAGATAGCCGAAAAGGTCGGGCATAAATACAATTTTGTCTGCTTTTTCGAGATTATCGTCCGATATGAGTTGAAACAGTGTGTTGATGCCCATTATCTGATTTCCCGTAAGGCGATAAAGTTCATTTAAGTCCTGCTTTTTTGCGGCTTTTTCCACTGCACCCTCGGTGCGGCAGTCACGGTAATGGTACGGAAGATTGATGAGTTTTCCGTCTTTATCGAGCAGTCCGTAGTCAACGCCCCAGGTGTCAAACGCAAGGGAGTCAACTTTTCCTGCTTTTTCAACAGCTTTTTTGATTTCGGCTAAAATCATATTTACATCGTGATGAATGTGACCGTTTTCTTTTACAGGGATATTATCAAAACGATGGATTTCCTCATATGATATTTTTTCTCCGTCAAAGACAGCTTTAATGGCTCTGCCCGACGATGCGCCGAAGTCGAAGGCTAAAACGGTTTTCAAATTACCACTCCTTTTTTAAGCAAAATATTTGCATAAAGAGCGGTTTCACCCGTTGCGATGATTACGCTTGCACCCTTTGCTCTCTCATAAAATGCGAATCTTTCGATGTATTCTATATCGTGGTGGTTGGGTTCGTGCTTATTAAGCAACTCGTTATATTTGTCCCAAATGGGAGTTTCAACATCGTCACCCGGAACGACTTGCATCAAGCCTACGGGTTTTTCGCTGTATGTATCAAGAGGGAAAAGTTGCAGTACGGCGTCCAAAATTTCGGGCACTCCGTGACCGTCGGCACGGATAACTACGGCATTTTTTCCTATTGATTCGCACGGAAAGTTTCCGTCTGCGATAACAAGTTCGTCGCCGTGACCCATTTTTGACAGTTCGCAAAGAAGTTGCGGCGAAATGATTGAGGGGATACCCTTTAGCATAGGTCAGTCCTCCTTTTTGTGAAGAATTTCGTCCTCCGGATTATATACCTTATATCCCGGATGTCTGCCTGTAACTCTGTAATAGCCTCTGAGGTCGATAAGTTTTTGAATGTTCTCGGGGCTGATGTCGTGGCTTCCGCCGAGAATTACTGCGTTAATTGTAATTTTTGCCCAAAGTTCGAGGCTCTCCATTCTGTAAAAAGCGGTGATAACATCGCTGCCTACTGCGAGTGCGCCGTGGTTTTCGAGGAGCATTACATCGTGCTCTTCAAGGTACGGTTCAATAGCGTTGGGAACTTCAACTGTTGACGGAGTACCGTACGGAGTAAGCGGAACGCTTCCGATTACGGCAACGTCTTCTATCATATTATACATATCCATTGCCTTGTGAGCCACAGCGAAGCCTGTTGCTCCCGGCGGGTGTGCGTGGATAACGCTGAATACATCCGGTCTTTTCTCGTAGCATTTGAGGTGCATTTTGATTTCGCTCGACGGACGGTAGCCCTCGGCAGCCTCCAAAACATTGCCTTCTGAGTCGATGAGAATAAGTTTTTCGGGTGTGATGAATGATTTGCTGATTCCCGTAGGTGTTGCGAGGATGTTTCCGTCCTCAAGTTTTACGCTGACGTTTCCGTCATTTGCCGCAACCCAGCCGAGTTGCCACATTTTATGGCAGACATCGCAGATTTGCGCCTTTACTTCATTAATGTCTTGCATGGTAAACCTCCTGAATTAAACTGTTGACTGACAGTTATTTTTATTTTATAATTGTATTATATTTAATTATAAGATAACTTTCTTGGTGGATATAGCCAAAATAATATGACAATATTCACTTTTTCGGTGACTTTAATGAATTACAGTAATTTATACGAAAGCAAAAAGAGGGGAACTTTTGATTTTCCGATTGAACTTTATTATGTAGACTCTCTTACTCCGAGGTATGAGATGCCGCTTCACTGGCATTTGGAGTACGAACTTATCACGGTGCTCAGAGGCAGTTTTGAACTTTCTCTCGACGGCGAAAAGACTGTGATGTACCCGGGCGATTGCGCTTTTATCAACGGCGGAGTGGTGCACGGAGGAATACCCGACGGCTGCATATACGAATGTCTTGTATTTGATTTGCAGGCGTTTTTGCATAATATGCCGGTGCGTTCAAAGAGTCTTGCCGCATTTTTGTCCGACACTTCGGGTATAACAGGGGTGTATAAAAGCGGCAGCGTTACCGCTCAAACCGTGGATAAAATCTTTGACTCCATGGAATGCGAACGCAGGGGCTACGAACTTGTTACCGTCGGGCTTATGTGGCAACTTCTCGGTGAATTCGCTTCGTCCTCGGCTCAAAATGTTTCGGGCACAAAAAGTACCGACCAAATTTCACGGCTGAAAAATGTTCTCTCCTTTATTCATAAAAACATAGACCGCCATATTTCTCTTGACGAACTCGCCGAGACGGCGGGTATGTCGCCTAAATATTTTTGCAGGGTGTTTAAGGATTTGACCGGAAAGCGACCGATAGAATATCTTAATTATTACCGAATAGAATCGGCGTGCGAAATGCTTACCCTGACAGACGAATCGGTTACGGAAATCGCTATGAACTGCGGTTTTGACGATATGAGTTATTTTTCAAAAACCTTTGCACGCTATAAGGGATTGAGCCCTAACAAATTCAGAAAGCAAAATAACTGATTGACACCGCCGTGCTATTTTATTATACTAGATAAGATAGAGTAAATTTATAAAAATCCGAATATATCCTGTTCGGAGAGGAAAGGTAACGCTATGGATAAGAAATATCTTACGCTAAAGGAACGCATTTGCTTTACTGTCGGCGCATTCGGCAGATCGGGTATTTATACTCTTATGTCGATGTTTACTCTCGTTTTCTTCCAAAACGGAGCAGGCTTGACCTTAAAGCAGGGCACAACGATTATTTTAATCGGCAGAATTTTTGATGCACTTAACGACCCCGTTATGGGTATGATTGTTGACAGAACGAAGTCGAGATGGGGAAAGATGAGACCGTATCTTCTCTTTTCTCCGATACCCATTGCGATAAGTACGATACTTTTATTTACCGCTCCGTTTGAGGACGGCTCGGGCAAGGCTTTCGTTTGGGCACTTGTTACATACATTCTTTGGGGCGTTTGTTTTACCGTGCAGGATGTTCCGTTCTGGGGACTCTCATCGGTTATCACTCCGCTTGAAAGCGAGAGAACTTCATTTATTTCAACCGCACGTCTCGGTTCAACATTCGGCGGAATTCTCCCGGCTCTCGTTGTTCCGATTTTATATCAGAGCAATATGGGTTACCAAAAGGGATTTTTCATATCGGCTGTTATTTTCGCATTCCTCGGCTGCGGACTTTCGATTTTGATATTCTTCGTATCAAAAGAGCGTGTGCCTAAGATGGACCATACTCCGTCGTTTAAGGAAACTTTTGTCGTGCTCGGCAAGGATAAACTTCTCATCATTGTTATTTTTGCCGCAATTCTCGGCTCGACCATGGTTACCGCAAATCAGTGTGCCGACTATATAGGCAACTATCTTGTTATTCAAAATCACACCGATTTCAGCCAAATCTTCTCCGCCACGGGTGAACTGCTCGGCGGCGTTGACGCTGCAAAGGCTTATGATTTCTGGATTCCGCGTGGAACGATAGTAACCACTCTCACCGTTGCAATCGGTGTGGGTATGGTACCTGCAATGGCGATTTTCCCGTTGCTCAGAAAGAAGCTGTCGTTAAAGCAGATTTATATTTATTCCGCTGTATTCGGACTTGTTGTTCATGCACTTTGCTATGTTGTTTTCTCGAGAGATGTAACGAGCGTAAATATTTATATACTTTGGGTATTCCTCTTTCTTATGGGCTTGCCGCTGGGAATATATAATGTTATCACCTATGCGCTCATTGCCGATGCGGTTGACTATATGGAGTGGAAAACGGGCGAGCGTCACGAGGGCGTTTGCTTCTCATTCCAGACCTTCCTTTCAAAGGTTAATGCCGCAGTTGCCACCTTTGTATTCGGTCAGATTCTTGACAGAACAGACTTCAAGCCTGTTGATAAATCGCTTGTCGATGTAGCAGGCAGACAGATTTTCTTTGAACAGTCCCATGATACTCAACTTATGCTTTTGGCGCTCGTAACCATCGTGCCTGCCGTAGGCTTTTTGCTTACAATAATTCCTATGCTCTTTAACGATTATACCGGAAAGACTAAGGAAAATGCTCAGAAGGAATTGGAAGAACAGCGTATCGCAAAGATGCACACTACCGAGTCATAAAACAATTTAACAGTATTGATATAATAAAAACGCTTCGGAACAATCGTTCTCGAAGCGTTTTTGTATGTCTTAAATTAATTTTGCTATTTGATAAGAGTTAATTACAATGCCTTTTTGATAGCGGCAAGAAGTTCGTCATATTCTTCATATGCGGGAATGTCGGGGTAATCTCTCTTTATCGCCTCGGTGGACTTAAAGAGGAAGCCTGCCTTGCTCGCCTGAATCATACCCAAATCGTTGAAACTGTCACCGCTTGCGATTGTGTCAAATCCGCAGGACTGAAGTGCCTTAACGGTGGTGAGTTTCGACTGGGGGCAACGCATTTTGAAGCCTGTGATTTCTCCGTTTTCGCTGACTTCCAGACTGTTGCAGAATATTGTCGGCCAATCAAGTTTTTTCATAAGCGGAGCGGCAAACTGCTCAAAGGTGTCGGATAGGATGATTACCTGAGTGATGGTGCGAAGTTCGTCCAAAAACTCCTTTGCACCCGGCATAAGGTCAATCTTTGCGATTACATCCTGAATTTCCTTTAGTCCGAGACCGTGCTCTTTCAAAATCTTAATTCTGTAATTCATCAGCTTGTCATAGTCAGGCTCGTCACGGGTGGTGAGTTTAAGTTCCTCGATACCTGTTTCTTTTGCAAAGGCTATCCAAATTTCCGGTACGAGAACGCCTTCCATATCTAAGCATACAATATTCATCTGTTTTTCCTCCGAGAGATTTTAGTATTTAATAGGGGTTGAATCAAGGTACTTGTTTACCATAAGTGCTACTTTAAATACGATAGCGTCGTCAAATTCTCTAAGGTCAAGACCCGTCAACTTTTTAATTTTTTCGAGTCTGTAAACGAGAGTGTTACGGTGAACAAAAAGTTTTCTCGATGTCTCGGAAACATTAAGATTGTTTTCAAAGAATTTTTGAATTGTAAAGAGAGTTTCCTGGTCGAGCGAATCAATGCTGCCTTTCTTAAATACTTCCTTTAAGAACATCTCGCAGAGAGTGGTCGGAAGTTGGTAGATAAGTCTTGCGATACCGAGGTTGTCATAATTTATGATAGGACGCTCGTTGTCGAATACCTTGCCTACTTCCAGAGCAACCTGTGCTTCCTTAAAACTTCGTGCCAGTTCTTTGATACCTGTAATGCAGGTGCCGATACCTACCACAACCTTGCAGTAGAACTCGGTTGAAAGAGTGTCGCAGATGGATTGCGCCAGCTTTTCGAGTCCTTTTGAGTCAACATTCGGGCGAACTTCTTTAATCAGCGCAATGTCGGTTTCGTTAATGTTGATTACGAAATCTTTGGTCTTGTCGGGGAAGAAGTTTTGTATTACATCATATGCGGAAACATCGGTGTGCTCCTCTACACGGATGATGAAAACGACTCTCGTAGCATCGTTATTAAAACGAAGTTCACGGGATTTGATATAAATATCACCCGGCAAAATATTGTCGAGGATTACATTTTTAATGAAATTCGAGCGGTCGAATTTTTCGTCATTGTTCTTTTTTATTTGCTCAAGAGCAACTGCGATAATGGAAACATATCTGCGGCTTGTCTCGTCCGTGCCGTCAACAAATACGGCATATTCGGGGTGAACAGAGTCACCGAATGCCTTGTAAGTGCAGGTATCAACGCTTACGTGTGCACCCGAAAAAACGCCTGCCGCAATAACTCCCTTGCGAACATCGCCGATTAATCCGAGTTCACTGCACGAAATTATTGTTCCGCTCTCGTCAACTACTCCTATCGTTCTGTCTGTCGCCTCACGCATTTGGTTAATTATTCCCTGAAACAATTTGTTAGGCATATATACTCCTCCAAGTCAGTGTAAAATAAATTTGCACAAAAAAACATCAAATCTGTTGTATATATTATACAAGGGATTTGATGTTTTTGCAACCTTTTTGAGATATTTTTTTATAATTTTTGTGCTAATTGCATAATGTAACACATTTTATACTATATATTGTGTCGTGAAAAATAGCCGTATACTATTTTGCAACGATTGATTTAAGCTCGTTTTCATCGATATATCTGCATTCGCCCGATTTGAGTGTCTTATCGAGCGGTAAATTTCCCATCTTTGTACGCTTTAGTTCAACTACGGTTATGCCGTGCTTTTTGAACATTCGCTTAACCTGATGATAAAGTCCCTGCCTGAGAACAACTTCGGCAATCGTGCGCTCATCGTTGAGCGGGGTTATTTCCGCTTTGAGCAGTTTTTCACCGCCGAGCGTCATTCCCGACTTAAAATCGTTTATCACATCATCATCAAACGGCTTGTCCAGTTTTGCTGTATAGGTCTTGTCTATATGGTGCGAGGGAGAGAGTATGTCGTGTGCAAAGGCTCCGTCATCGGTAATGAGCACAAATCCCGTTGTGTCCTTGTCGAGCCTGCCGGCAGGGAAAAGCCCTTTTCTTTTCATCTCATCGGGCAAAAGGTCAATTACGGTTTTGTCGCCCTTGCTCTCGCTCGCCGAGATAACGCCTTTTGGCTTGTTCATCATAATGTAGACAAAATCTCTGCGTTCTATTTCCTTGCCGCCTGCCGAGATTTTATCGTCATCGGAGCACTTAAAATCAACGGATTTGATAACCGCCCCGTTTACGCAGACCTCGCCGTTTTTTATCATCGCCTTTGCCTGCGTGCGTGAAATATTAAGTTGCTTTGCCGTTATTTTATCAAGTCTTGTCATTAAGTGCCACCAAAAATCCGTTGTCGGCAGAGGTGTCGCATAAATCCGCTCCGATTAAAATTCCGTCATAAACTATCAGGTTTGCTATAACATTGTCATTATCTTTATAGTTCGTTATGTTATAGGTATACATAACGGCGGTCTTGCCTTTATAATCGGTTAAATCAAAGTTCTGCTGTTTTTGGATTTCGTTATATTTGTTGTATACATCGTTAAACTGCTCGGGAATGATTATCTCCTTAGACTCCTCCTTGCTGTCCGTTTTGAGGTCGAAGGAATTTATGTAGTCCACTCTTTCCTGTGTGGTTGAGCATCTTATTCCCTCGCTTTTGGAGGCGGGCTTTGCCGGGTGGTTCGTTAAAAATGTAATCAGCACCACCACAATACCGGTCAAAAGGAGTATAAGCCCGAAAATCTGTTTTGAATTCATCTTAAAAGTAAACATTCGCATTTTTATCACCGTTAGATTATATGCAAAATGTTTACCTTTAATTACAGTTATAATAATTTTATGATTCGGAATTTACCAGAGCATTTAATACTTTTTTTGCTACGGGACCGGCAACCTGTGAACCCGAGTTTCCGTTTTCTATCGTTACGACAAATGCGTAGGGATGATCGTCGTCGTCCATAAAGCCCGTGAACCACGCAATGTTATGTGCGTCCACATCATCTATCTGTGCCGTACCCGATTTTGCGCAGAGGTTTAATCCCTTGTAATTATATTCGCCGTAATGCTCGGTTACATTGTATCTCATCATCTTTTTCATTGTGTCGGCAACTTCCTGCGGCATAAGAGATGATTGGTTGTGCGGCAGAGTGATTTTAAGTGACTTGCCTGTCTGGTTTGCAAGCGATTGAACAAGGTTGAATGACGGAGCGTTTCCGCCGTTTGCGATAGCCGATACAACCCTCAGCATTGTAACCGGTGCGATTCTTGTATTGCCCTGACCGATACCGGTCCAGCCTAAGAGGTCGGCACTCATCTTGTTACTTTCGTCATCAAAGATGCCGCTGTAACATCTGATTGCTCCGCTGATTACAACGCTTGAATCTATACCGAGTTCTTTTGCCGTCTTTGTCAGTTTGTCCTGACCGAGTTCTATTGCTATTTGGGCAAAGGTTGCGTTACATGACTTAGCCAGTGCGTCATTAAAATTAATGTGACTGCCGTGGTTTGCGTTGCATTCGATTGCGATACCCTCACTCGGCTGATATTTTCCGTTACAAACCCATGTGCGCTCGTCTATGTCCGATATGTTCTCTATTGCACATATTGCGGTTATCAGTTTGAATGTGGAGCCCGGTACATAGGAGGCGTCGGTAAAACGGTTAATGTAAACGCCCTCGTATTTTTCGCTTGTGTCGAGGTTGTCGGGTACATTTTCAACATCATAACTCGGAGAGGAAACCTCACAGATTATGTCTCCGGTTTTGTAATTTACTATGCCGATTGTGCCCTTTCTGCCGTTCAGAGCTTCGTATGCGATGTTGTTAATGTCCTTGTCTATGGTAAGGCGCAAATCGTTTCCTTTGCCGTAGCGTTCTATGTTGTATACTCCGAAAAGGAGATTATATCCCGTAAGCCTTGCGGAATATACGGACTGCACGCCGTTTGATATGAAATTTCTCGGGTCGCCCACAACGTGGAGTGTTGATTTTCTTGTGGTTTGGTCGTCTGCATAGACTCTTTCGCCGTTCTTTGTTTGAACGAGAGCATCGCCGTCTTTGTCGTAAATCGTACCTGCGCCTATGAGTTCTCCGTCGCTGTAAACGTGACTGTTAAAGCGTTTCATTACCCATGTGTCGCTGTTGTTTACGAGCGATACGGTCATAAACACAATGCCTACAATAAACGCAAGTGAAAGAATTAAAAGAAAAATTCCTCTTTTGGTTATCATTTTCATTTCTTCTTTGCACCTCCGAGATAATTATAGGTACGCACATCCGACGCCTTGATAAAGGCGAGCACCATCCAGCACGAAATCATACTCGAGCCGCCCTGACTGATGAACGGAAGCGTAACGCCCGTAAGCGGAAGAATGTCGGTAATACCGAAAATATTCAGCGCCGTTTGAAACAGGAGCATTCCTGCCGCCGCAATGGAGGCGATTGAGTAGAAAGTGCTGCGTGCGGCTATGCTGTTTACAAGTGCGGAAATGGCTATGCATACAAAACTGAGCACTACTATAATGCCGAAAATATAGCCCCATTCCTCACAGATAACGCCGAAGATAAGGTCGTTTGTACTTTCGCCGATATAACGAATGTTGCCGTTTCCTATTCCGAGACCGAGCAGACCGCCGCTTGCCATTCCGACAAGAACCCTCGTTTGCTGATAGCCCGAGTTGTTGAAATTGTCAGCCTCCCAAATGTGACGGTATACGGCAAATCTGCGTGCAACATAACTTTTGTATTTGAGCACGATTGCGCCGCCCATTACCGCAGACGCAACGGCGAGCACAACGGTTTTTATGTCGCCTGAGTTCATAAATGCGAGAATGAGAAATGTAACAAAGAATATGAGCGCAGTGCCCAAGTCCTTTATTATAATCAGTGAGCCGACCACTGCCATGGAAAAGGCAATGAAGGCAATAATATTCTTTGAAGTTTGAATTTTTTCCAGCGTTGCCGAGCCGACAAAGATGAATGCTATTTTTACGAATTCGCTCGGTTGAACGGTAAAGCCGCCTATTTCAATCCAGTTTCTTGCGCCCATATGAGTTTTTGCTATGAGAAGATTTACGGCAAGAAGCAGCAGTGCACCGACGGCTACGAATATTCTTATCTTCATACAGAAATCCGTATGTCCCATAAGAAATACCATAAATATGAAACCTAGCAGTCCTGCGAGCAGCATAATGTACTGCTTGAGTCCCTGGGAGGCATTTTGACTTCCTACTGCTACTATGCCCACTCCGCTCAGAAAGAACGCTATTATTTCAAGCTCAAAGTTTCTTCTGTGATATGCGTTGTAAAAAAATATGAGATATGCCCATTCGGTTACTATTAGGAGCAGTATTGCTATGAGTACCTTTGGCTGAAATTCGTCCTTGCAGTTTGCGCCGACAAAGCCGGTCACAAGCTGAAATACGGAGAGAAAAGCCATCAGTGCAAAGTTATTTATAGGTTTTACTTTAATACGCTTTTTTGTTTTTTCGCCCATTGCTTTTTCTCCTTTTTATTTTTCGTAGAAGATGAACACCTTGTCGCCGAAGGTGAGCATATCCTCGTCAAAGATAAGTTGCGGCTCGTTTATATATCTGCCGTTTAACTTTGTTCCGTTGTGGCTGTCCAAATCCGCAATCGCCCAGCCCTTTGTGGTTTGGTAAATTCTTGCGTGGTGCGAACTTACCGTCTGCGACATGATCTGTATGTCTGCGTCGTTTCCTCTGCCGATGAGCACATCCTGCTTTTTGAGGTAAACGGGTCGCCTTGTCTTTATGTCAACGAGCACGCCGTATGCAATGCCGGAGTTTTGCACTTTGTTTCGTATTTCCTTTTTCGTGCTTGAGGACATTGCCTCATCGCATATAAATTTCATCGGTATGTTTCCTATGGTGATAATGTCCTCGTTTTCTATTACTCGGCTGCCGTTAATTTTTTCACCGTTGACGAGAACGCCTATGGTTCTTGCCGAAGTGTCGGTTACCACCCAGTCTTTTCTCTTTTTTGCTATTACGGCATGAAATCTGCCGACCGTCGTAAAGGGGAGAACTATATCGTTTGCTTTACTCTTTCCGATAGAGGTTTCCCAGTGGGTGATTTCACTTATTTCTCCGTCGTTTTCGTTAACGAGTTTTGCAAGTTTATGCACTCTCGGTCTGTTTCTGAAGAGTGAGATTATACATGTTGAAAGTATTATAAGCGCCGCAATCGGTGCGACAAATCTAAGTACGCTGATTATATATACCATACCGTCACGCCTTTCCGATTTTAATATCTACATTAATTCATTTTAAGTGTAATGTTTTTAATATAAAATGTCAAGTCACTTGAAATTAGTTTACACTTATTCTATAATAAAGAAAAACATAATTGATATGCGAGGGCTTATTATGGTAGAAAAATCATATTTCGGCGCACTTGATGACGGAACCGAAATCGACCTTTATAAAATCACAAATAAAAGCGGAGCGTATGTAAAACTGCAAACTCTCGGGGCAGGCATACAGTCGCTTTATGTGCCTGACAAAAACGGTGTTTTGTCGGATGTTGTGCTCGGTTTTGACAATCCGCAGGATTATACAGACCCCGACCACGGTTATCAGGGACTTGTTGTCGGCAGATGGGCAAACAGAATCCGTGATGCAAAATTTACTTTTAACGGCGAGGAATATCACACCCCGATAAATCAGGGCAGATGGACTCTTCACAGCGGAGGACGCTTCAGTTTTACTCCGTGGGAGGTTGAAGAAACAGGTGACGATTATGTTGTGTTTAAGCGTTTTTCTCCCGATTTGGAGGACGGCTTCGGCGGTAATTTCACTATGAGAGTCAAGTATACCTTTACAGAGGATAATACATTGAGGCTCGAATATATGATTATGTCCGACAAGGACACCGTTGCCAATCCGACCAATCATTCGTATTTTAACCTCAGCGGAAATGATGACGAAATTATTGACAGTCATTATCTTATGATTAATGCAGATTACTTTACCGAGACGGACGATGACCAACTTCCGACCGGCGAACTCGGCGAGCTTAAAGGCACTATGATGGACTTTTCGACAATGCATAAAATCGGCGAGCACATCAACGAACCGTTCAGAGCGGTTATCGACGGTATCGGATATGATAACAATTACTGCCTGCGTAAAAAGGATTTTACCATGCAGCAGGCGGCTGTTCTTGAGCACAGGGGCAGCGGCAGAAGACTTGAAGTTTATACCGATTTGCCGGGCATTCAACTTTACTGCGGCGGTTGGCTCGATAAGAATTACACCGCAGGCAAGGGCACTAATGTCGTTAAATACCGCAGGGGTGCGGCGCTTGAAACTCAGTTTTATCCCGATACGGTAAATCACCAAGATGTTTTCCCCGCAAGATTTGTAAAAGCAAACGAAGAATTTAAGACCGTAACGGAGTTCAGATTTTCCGTTATTGACTGAGATTTAATTCGGTAACAAAAATACATCTTCTTCATAGTATGGATTGAAGTACACCGATGGGTGGCTTACAATATTATGAAGGAGATTTTTTTATGGCTGATAATCCTATTATCCAACCGGGCGTCGGCAAAATAAATGAAGCGGTTTGTATTGACACAAAGCGAATTTATGACAGTTGCGTCAGCAAGGACTGCTTGGAAAATTTAAGAGTTACATTTTTTGCCTCCAGTCAGAGATTAATAGACGAGGCTTCGTCGGTTAAATGCAGAAGTTGCAAGATAAGCGCAGTCAGCATAGATGTTGATGAGGTACCGTTTAACAAAGGCTTTTACAGTGCCGATGTGCATTTCTACTTTATGCTTCAGTTTGACTGTTATTCGACACCGTGTACCACTCCGCAAATTGCCTGTGGATATACCGATTTTAATAAAAAGTGTATCCTCTACGGCTCAGAGGGTAATGTGAAAATTTTTACATCAAATCTTTCGGACAAAAAGACCGATTGTCCCGAAGCACCTCAGTATTCCAATCCAACCGCTAAAGTTCAGGCAGTTGACCCTGTTGTGCTTTCGTGCGATTTGGTCGATACCTGCGATTGCCCCGTTCCGCTTTGCACTGTATTTCCGCAGAGCATAATTCAAGGTTCGCAAGAGGGTGCGATTCCGCTTGCCTCCAGTCGTGCGGTTCTCGTTACTCTCGGACTCTTCTCAATTATTCAGATGGAGAGAGATGTCCAGATGACCATACCTGCATATGATTTCTGCATTCCGGACAGAGAATGCTCATGCTCGACTCAGGATCCGTGTACCGCATTCCAGAGTATAGAGTTCCCGGTAGAACAGTTTTTCCCTCCCGAGAGAGAAAATTGCGATTGTCCGTGTAACCCAAACGCATAATTTTTCTGCCACTCCGTTTTGGATAACGGGGTGGCTTTTATTTTACCGTAAAATAAAAAGGCCTCCGAAGGGAATGCCTTTGAATGAGAAATAGTTATCTCTTTGAGAACCGCAGGAGCAAAGAGATATGTTACTCATTCAAATCATAACCACCAGTTCAACTGGCGGTTATGATTTATATTTAGAATTTAAGTATTATATCATTTGTCGGTAAATTGATGTATTATAGTTTGCTGTTTTCAATAGTTGATTTGAGCTTTATTCCGTTACTGTCGATTGACCAACTATCGCCTAAATTAATAACAGAAGAATCAGCTAATTGATTTTCTTCAATAGAATAAACATTAGGAAATGCAGCCTTTACCCCGACGCAATTAACTCCGTTATTCAAATAGTAACAATTTTGCGGCTCAGGAGCATTCGAGAAGAAGTCGCATATAATTGCTCCGCTTTGATTTGTCCCGGTTATGCTGCCTGTGTTTATGCAGTTGTAAAGCGGTGCCAAATAACGACCTCCGCCTTGAATACCTCCAGCTTTGACGCCTGAAATTGAAGCGAAATTTCCGCAATCACTTAAATCATAATCTTTTACGGTATATCCTATAATGCCTCCTGTATATTCACAATTATCGGATATAATTGAACCATAATTAGCACAAGAATTTATGGATGCCGGATAACCATTTCTATAAGGTCCCGTTTGTCCAATTATACCGCCGCAGATAAAAAATTTTCCATAGCCGGCGTCATTATCTTCATTGTCTTTTGCAATAGGACAATCTACATTTATTTGACCATAGTTGTCGCAAGAACTGATATTACCGTAGCCACATCCGAGTATTCCGCCAATTATTGAACCATCATTGTATGCTACTTCACTTTTAACATAAATATCACCTTTATTTACTGTGTTAAATAAATCAAAAGCCGGAAAGTATTCATTAGACGAACTTTGTTGGTAAACACCCCCTATGACTCCACCTACACTATCACAGCCTTTTTCATCATAATAGATTTTTGCTTCATTTACAATATTAGACATTGTGACAGTGGCAGTTTTACATCCGGGTTCAACGACGCCTGCAATAGTACCAAATTCCGTTCCGCAGGTATGATGTATTTCGCCTTTGATTTTGATATTTGTTATTTTAGATAAAGCGCTTTCGGAATAGCTTGTTGTTATACAATTTGCCAAAACACCAACACCGTTTGTCCAAGTTCCGTCATCTCTCACATATGTTGTTTTGCTTATGTTAGCAGAAATAGTTATGTTGGATATTACGGCGTTTGTTGTTGTATCAAAAAAGCCGTTTTCAAAATGGTAGTTTTGAATTTCGTAATTGTTACCGTCAAATGTTCCTTGAAAATTTATTCCGTCCCAATCATCAATATTGCTCATATCAATATCATTCATAAGTATATATTGACCTGTACTTGAATTTCTTAGATAATCAAAATCTTCTACGGTATATATGCCTATGTAACCCTCAGGAACGGTTTCATTGTGTAAAGTGGTTTCCTCTGTTATATTGTTATCTACATTATCTTGAATCGGTTCACTTATATCTCCGGTGCATCCGGAAAAAGCAACGATAACAAATAATAATGATAAAAACAAATAAAAGTTTTTCTTCATTTATAATCACTCTTGAGGTGATGGATATGTATAACCGTATTCGTGATTTACGGGAAGACCAAGACTTAAATCAAACTCAGGTAGCAAAAATGCTTGGACTGTCTCAAACTGGATATTCAAAATATGAGACGGGTGAAAATGATATTCCGACAATTATTCTTATAAAGCTCGCAGATTTTTATGAGGTTTCTGTCGATTACCTTCTTAATCGAACCGACAATAAAAGAATGAACAAATAATTAAGTTATCAGCTTTTGCTGTAATATAAAAAAACAACGCTTCCGTAATGAAAGCGTTGTTGAATGAAATAATGTAATTATCTCTTGCTGAACTGTGGTGCACGACGGACTTCGTTGCTTCGCAACAGTCCGTGATTTTATATTATCCGTTCGCTCTGCTTTGCAAACCGCTCACGATGATATAGTGCTGCTCGTCGTGCAAAAGAAAAAGGCACTCCATAAGGAATGCCTTGTATAGATAATACTGATTATCTCTTGCTGAACTGTGGTGCACGACGAGCAGCCTTGAGACCGTACTTCTTTCTTTCCTTCATACGAGGGTCACGAGTAAGGAATCCTGCCTTCTTGAGTGCCGGGCGAAGGTTTTCGTCATACTGGAGAAGTGCTCTTGAAAGGCCGTGACGGATAGCGCCTGCCTGACCAGATACACCGCCGCCGTTTACGCGACATACGATGTCGAACTTCTCTGTTGTTTCTGTAAGAGTGAGCGGCTGACGAACAACGAGCTTTAAGGTCTCAAGACCAAAGTAATCGTCGATGTCTCTGCCGTTGATGATGATTTTGCCTGTGCCGGCATAAACACGAACACGAGCAACAGACTCTTTACGTCTGCCTGTTCCGTAGAAATAAGGATTTGATTCGTACATATTAAATTACCTCCTTATGCTTCGTAAGCAACAGGCTTTTGAGCCTCGTGCTTGTGGTCTGCGTTCTTATAAATCTTACATCTGGTGAGTTGCTTTCTGCCGAGAGTTGTGTCGGGAATCATACCCTTTACAGCAAGCTCCATAGCAAAGTCGCTCTTTTCCTTCATAAGAGTGCCGTACTTAATTTCCTTAAGGTTTCCGATGTAACCGCTGTGATGCTGATAGAGCTTCTTGTTGAGTTTATCGCCTGTAAGTACAGCCTTGTCTGTGTTAATGATGATAACGAAATCGCCGCAATCTACATTTGGCATAAAGATTGGCTTATGCTTACCTCTGAGAAGTGCAGCAGCCTGAGCAGCAACACGGCCGAGCGGCTTGTCTGCTGCATCAATAATATACCATGAACGCTCGATGTCGTCTGCTTTTGGCATAAATGTTGACATAGTCTTTTCCTCCGAATAATTTATTTTTATTGCTTTGGTATAATATCATAAGAAATAAAAATAGTCAACACTTAATTTCAAATAATTTGTACTTGCTCGTGTTTTCTCGTTTTATCTCATTTAATCATATAAAAATCTGATTTATTATTTATGAATAAAATTATTTCCGATACATTTATATATGCGTGAAAAACTACATTTGAAAAAGTTTTTTGAAAAAATACTAGAAAACCTATTGACATACTAGGCATTGTGTGATATTATGATGACAACGAAAGCAGACGACAGTAGATTATCGCTTACGACAACGGTAAATGATCGCCTACTTAACATATTAATAATTTGAAAGAGGTAACTAATTATGGCACTTTATCAGTCAGTAGCCGACACAATCGGCAACACTCCGTTGGTAAGAATTAAAAATTTTGAAAAGGCAAATGACCTTGAGGCTAATGTTTATGCAAAGCTTGAGTATTTCAATCCGGCAGGTTCCGTTAAAGACAGAATCGCAAAGGCCATCATAGATGACGCAGTTGCAACAGGTAAACTCAAAGAGGGCGCAACCATTATTGAGCCGACTTCGGGCAATACCGGTATAGGCATTTCATCATATGCCGCTGCAAAAGGCTTTAAAGTAATAATTACAATGCCCGAGTCGATGAGCGTAGAACGCAGAAATCTTATGAAAGCATACGGCGCAGAACTTGTACTTACAGACGCTTCTCAGGGCATGAAAGGCGCTATCGCAAAGGCAAAGGAACTCCACGAGCAGACCCCGAATTCAATCATCGCAGGTCAGTTTGAAAATCCCGTAAACCCAAAGGCACACTATGAGACCACAGGCCCCGAGATTTACAGAGACCTTGACGGCAAGGTAGATATTTTCATCGCAGGTGTAGGCACGGGCGGAACAGTATCGGGCGTCGGCAAGTATCTTAAGGAGCAAAATCCCGATGTTCAGATTATCGCTCTTGAACCCGAAACTTCTCCCGTTTTGACAACAGGCAAGGGCGGCGCACATAAGATTCAGGGTATCGGCGCAGGCTTTGTACCGGATACTCTTGATACGAAGGTATATAACGAAGTTATCACAGTTCCTAACGAGGCTGCATTTGAATTCGGCTCGGCATTTCCGGGACAGGAGGGTGCTCTCGTAGGTATCAGTTCGGGAGCTGCTCTTTGGGCTGCCGCACAGGTAGCAAAGAGACCCGAGAATAAGGGCAAGAACATTGTTGTTCTTCTTCCCGACAGCGGTGACAGATATCTCTCTACTCCGATGCTTGCAAAATAATAAGCATAAACTGAAATAATATACATAATTGAGCCGTTTTGTCACTTTTGACAGAGCGGCTTTTTTGTCGAAAAATTGTTGATATATTGCACTCGGATTATAAATTTATTGCAATGTGATTAAATCCGTTATATAATACATAGTTGTTGTGAATAATCAATATATATTGTTTTATATAAAGAGGTAAAATATGTCAAAGAATATGATTATCGGTCAGTCCGGCGGACCGACGGCGGTTATTAATGCCAGCCTTGCGGGAGCAATAGAGTATGCGTTTAATCATACGGATATTGAAACCGTTTACGGAATGGTGCACGGAGTTCAGGGACTGCTTGAGGATAATATTATCAATCTTACCGAGCATTTCGGCAACAGACCGTCGAGGCTTAACAGATTGCGTATGACTCCCGCAATGTTTCTCGGTTCATGCAGATTTAAGTTGTCGAATGATGAGGAGCAGTACGAGAAAATTATCAGTGCTCTGAAGAAGTATAATATCGGCTATTTCTTTTATATCGGCGGAAACGACTCCATGGATACCGTGGAGAAACTTTCAAGATATATTGCAGAAAATAATATAGATATTAAAGTAATGGGTATTCCAAAGACAATAGATAACGACCTTATGGGAATCGACCATTCTCCCGGATTTGCCAGTGCGGCAAAATATGTTGCCCTTGCGGTAAGAAATGTAACTTATGACACGGCTATTTACAGCATTAAATCTGTGCATATTATTGAGGCTATGGGCAGAGACGCAGGTTGGCTCGCCGCTTCGAGCGTGCTTGCACGAGACAGCAAGAATGTCGCTCCGCACCTTATCTATGTTCCCGAGGTTGCTTTTTCGGTAGACAAATTTGTCAGTGATGTTAAGGCAAAACTTGAGGAATATAACTCGGTAATCGTTGTTGTAAGCGAGGGCATACGAGACGAAAACGGTGAGTATATTTCCGCAAGAAGCGACAAACTTGATAAGTTCGGTCACGCAATGCTCAGCGGAACGGGTGCTTACCTTAAGGAAGTGGTAGAGGAGCAAATCGGCTGTAAAGTAAGGTCGCTCGAACTCTCCGTTCTTCAAAGAAGTGCAGGCCATACGGCTTCTCTTACCGATATTACCGAGGCTGAAAATCTCGGTATGGTTGCCGTAAAGGCGGCAGTTGCGGGAAAGAGCGGCGAATTTTCCACTCTCAGGAGAATTTCCAATAATCCGTACTCGGTTGAATATTACACGGAGAGGGTAGGAGTTGTCGCAAATGCGGAAAAAACGATTCCTCGCAATTGGCTTAACGCAGACGGAAATGATGTAACGCCGGAAATGGTTGAGTATCTCAAGCCGCTCGTAAGAGGAGTTCCGCAGATTCCGTATCGCAACGGTTTGCCCGATTATGTAAATGTTTCTTATCTTGATAAAAAGAAGCAAAGGTACAACGATAATAAGGAAGAAAAGTGATGGCATATAAATTAAGAAAAGACCCTATTAATGAAATACCGAAGGCTCAATTCATATTTTGGATAATAGTCAGAATAAGTATGATTATATGCGCCGTATACAGTTTTGTAACGGGCGATGTCGTTATGGGATTTGAAAGCATATTCTGTTTTATATTTTCTCATTTGTGGGATATGTTTCAGGTGTTCGGTCATACGAGTTTTATTATTGAGGTTCCGCCGCTTAGCCAGACTATGCTTAATGTGATTATTTTCGTAGGTATAGTGCTCGGTTCATATATGGGACTTTTTGATAAAATAAGTTGGTTTGATAATTTTATGCATATTCTGTCGGGCTTTGTGTGTGCTGTTTTCGGATATGATTTTGCTTGCATTATCCAGCGAAAAAAAGGGCAATGTGCCGCAACTCTTGCGGCATTGTTCAGCATAATGTTTGCACTGTCGATTGCCGTGGGTTGGGAATTTTATGAATTTCTTATGGATTCTTTACATGGCACAAATCTTCAACTTTCAAAATACGGAAACGAAACCGCAATGATTGACATTTCAAAATATCACAATGAATACGGCTATCTCGGTTTGGTTGATACCATGACCGATATGATGATGAATGCCGTCGGCGGTCTTGTGGGCATGATATTTATGATTGTGCTCAGAAACAGAAAAAAGAAGCCGAAATAATATGACCTCGACAGATAAAAAGAATTTACTTATCAATGAAATAAAAAAGTACAAAAGGGTTGCCGTTGCGTTTTCGGGCGGAGTTGACAGTACCTTTTTGCTTAAAATGTGCATAGATGCTTTGGGCAGTTCCAATGTCCTTGCACTTACGGCTGACTGCTCGGCTTTTCCGAAAAGGGAACTTGACGAAACACACAGACTTTGCACAGAAATGGGCGCAACGCATTTGAATATAAAAATTAATCAACTCCGAATTGACGGTTTTGTGAAAAATACTCCGCTTCGCTGTTACTATTGCAAAAGGGAGTTGATGTCACGGCTGATTAAAGTTGCACAGCAAAGAGGTTTTAATACTGTTTTTGAGGGCAGTAATGCCGATGACGATAACGACTATCGTCCCGGAACGAGGGCGGTTAAGGAATTGGGCGTGCTCAGTCCGCTGAAAAATGCCGAACTCACTAAATCCGAAATAAGACGGCTGTCAAAAGCTCTCGGACTTTCCACATATTCTAAGCCGTCGCTTGCCTGTCTCGCTACCCGTATAGAATATGATGAAGAAATAACGGCGCAGAAACTCAGAATGACGGACAGGGCGGAGCAGGTGCTGTGCGACCTCGGTTTGACTCAGGTCAGAGTAAGAATGAATGATAATTCAGCCAGGATAGAAGTTCCGTTCGATGAGATGAAAATTGTTTTTGATAACGCAAAATACATAAATGACGCTCTTAAAAAAATCGGCTATGACTTTGTTTCCCTTGATTTGGAGGGATACAAAACAGGTAAGATGAATATTAATATCAATAATTGATAAAAAACAAAACGCAGAAGCATTCACTTCTGCGTTATTTTTGTCTTATTATAATGTTTTCTTCAGCACAAATACCAGCCATCCGTTGTTTTCGTGCCGCTCGATAACCTCGAAACCGTTTTGATTAAAGGAATAAAGAACTTCGTCCTCACGGTTTTCTATGATGCCGCCCGTGATGTAAACACCGTCATCTTTAAGGAATTTTCCGACTTCGGTGTTGAATTCCATAATTATGTCGGCAACGATATTTGCAACTACTATATCGAATTTACCGCTTACCTTATCGGAGAGGTTGCCCTGAACGGCGGTAAAGCGGTCTTCGGCGAAACCGTTTTGCTTTGCGTTTTCCTTAGCGGTCTTTACTGCAAGGCTGTCTATATCAACGCCGAGCGCATGCTTTGCGCCGAGGAGAAGCGTTGCTATCGAGAGTATTCCCGAGCCGCAACCTATGTCCAAAACTTCGTCGCCGTTTTTAACGTATCTTTCGAGTGTTTCAAGGCAAAGCCTTGTTGTCGGGTGTGAACCCGAGCCGAAAGCGAGTCCGGGCTCAATGTCGAGCACGGCTCTGCCGTCTGCGTCGTAATCGTCAATCCAAACGGGGCGAATGAGCAGTTTTTCTCCGATGGGCATTGGGTGAAAATACTGTTTCCAGTTATTCTGCCAGTCCTCCACCTTGCAGTCCGATACGGTTATTTCGTGCTCAATTCCTGATGCATTAAGACGTTCTTTAAGAAACGATACCGACTCCATCGGATTTTCTTCGGGGTTTATATAGATGTGGATTATGCCCTTTGTTCTATCCTTTTTGAGCAGAGATTCCTCTATCAAATCAATGTGGGCAATCTCCATTGTTTCTTCTTCGAGTGCCGAATAGTCTTCAATGTATATGCCGTACGGCACCACCATATTTGCTATGTCACCGGCAGTGTCTATGTCCGCCGTGTTTACCTTTACCGATATTTCTGTCCAGCTGTCCTGATCGACTGCGTTGGTCATTCCCATAATGTTCTCCTTATTTTTCGAGGTTTACTCTGTGGTCCGCTTCGCCGAGCGAGTGGTTATACAGTTTTCTGTTGTCGAGTGCCCACTGTCTGTCGGTGAATTCGCCGCAGCCTACCGAGCCTACGGCATTTGTGATTTCATAAATTGTTGCGTCGAGTGCGTCGAGAGTAGAAAGCACTTCAGCCTCTAAGAACATAGGCATTTTTGCCGCACCGTATTCGGGCACGCCGTGGTGGGATATAATCATATGCTCAAGGAGCAGTACTTTTTCGTTATCTATTTTGAGTTTTTTTGCCGACTCTTCAACATACATTGCACCCTTTACGAGGTGACCTATCAGTTCTCCGCCTACCGTGTAGCCGTCGCACAGTCCGCTTTTTGATACATTCATCTCAAAGGTTTTTGCAACATCATGGAGAATTGCTCCCGAGATGAGAAGTTCTCTGTTAATTGCGGGATATATCGTGCATATCTTTTCTGCCATTTCCACTATTGAGGCAGTGTGCAGCATAAGCCCTCCGACTATTGCGTGGTGGAGCCTGTAAGCCGCAGGATATACTTCCAGTTTTTCCTTGTGCTCGAGCATAATATCGCTTACGATAGCCTTAAGGTCTGCGTCCTTAAAATTATTTACTTTGTTCATGAGTATGGAAAATACGGCTTTTCCGTCATACTGAGAGGACGGAACGAAATCGCTTATCATACTTTCGGGTGCTTTCTTTATTGTGGTTATGTTAAGTTGGGTCTTGCCTTTGTAATCGTCTGCTCTGTACTCGATTTCGATTACATCGTTTACGGCAAACATACCGTTGTTGTCAAATCTCCATATTTTTGCGGGATATTCCTTTTTGTCGCTTCCGATTACTACGAGGTCGAGATAGCCGTTTCCGTTTTTGTCCGTCTTTTCTCTGAGTTCTTTTATCATTGCGTAAGATGCCATATAATTACCTCTTTACATTACATTCATAAATCTTTACTATGATTATAGCTTATAGTCGTCCGTTTATCAAGCGAATATGTGATTAAGTCCCGTAATTGGGATAAAAATTAAACAATTATAAAACATTTTTTCATTTGATTGACAAAGTAATTTTACTGTTGTATTATGAAATCAAAATTAAAAGGAGGACTCGTTATGAACGAATGTTGGCTCCACGGAAAAACCGTAGTAGTAACAGGTGCTTCGGGAGGAATGGGCGCAGGCATTGCCGGTACTCTCATTAAAAAGCACGGCTGTACCGTAATCGGTGTGGCAAGAAACGAAAAGAAGATGCTTAAATTTATAGATGAACTCGGCGACAGTTATGCAAAGCAGTTCAGCTATAAACTGTTTGATGTTTCCAAAAAGGAAAATTGGGAGAATTTTTACCAAGAACTCAGAGATAACGGAGTTAAGGTTGATATATTGATTAATAATGCGGGTATTCTTCCTAAGTTTAAGAGATTTGATAAGTATTCGTATGAAGAAATCGATATGGCTATGAACATTAATTTCTACTCGAGTGTTTATTCGGTAAAGACTATGTTGCCTATGCTTCTTGAGTCTTCGACTCCGGCTGTAATCAATATTGATTCGTCAGCCGCTCTTATGACGCTTGCGGGCACATCTATGTATTCTGCTTCCAAAGCGGCTCTTAAGGGATTTACGGAAGCGCTCAGAATTGAGTTTAAGGATAAAATGTATGTAGGTTTGGTTTGCCCCGGATTTACAAAGACTGATATTTTCCGTGGTCAAACGGGCGTAAATATGGAAAGCGGCGCAAAAGTTATGGATATGATAAGCACCGACTGCGACAAAATGGTAAAGATGATTATGTTCGGTATCGAACATAAGATGCCTATGCAGGTTCACGGCTTTGACGCTCACGCCATGAGCGTTGCAAACCGTCTTATGCCTGTTTACGGTTCAAAATTGTTCAGTGCGGTTATGAGAATGGCTAATGTGGACATTTTCAAAGAGGTATTCTCGGATTAAATCGACTGATTTTCAGTAAATTAAGCAGTACCGATGATTATGCAACGGAGCATAGACACACTTCATAAGAAAATAATTGCTTTAGCGGTTATTCATTATGCAGTGTGTATGTCGGTCTGCTTTTTTTGCGTTATATTTTTATATGAGAAACAGGAGGAAACAATATGGTACAGGATACGGCACAAAAGAAGTATCTTAATTTTAAGGAGATTGCGGCTTATTCTCTGGGTCTGTTCGGATTTCAGGCGATAGTCGGACTCTTAAACAGTTATCAGGCGGAGTTTGACGGCTCGATTTTGGGAGCTAATGTTTCGGTTGTTGCAATTCTTATTTTGGTTGCGAAAATCGTGTCTGCCGTTGCCGACCCCGTTGTGGGAAATTTGGTTGATCGTTCAAAGAGCAAGATGGGTAAGTTTAAGTCGATGATAGTTTACTCGCTTGCACCGCTGCTCATTTTTACTGCGGTTGTGTTTATTGATGTTCCGTTTAAGGAAAATAAGACAGCAACCTATGTTTGGATTTTTGTTACATATCTTATCTGGAACATTGCGATGACAATGGGTGATGTTCCGTCGCAGGGCATTGCCGCCGCTCTGACGCCCAACCCGACAGAGAGAACCAATGTTGTCTCTATTTCAAACACCTTTAAGCAGGTTGGTTTCAGTGCGTGCGTTGTAATTGTCCCCATAATTTGTCTTATCATTCCGGGCGGCTCTAAGGTATTTGTTAAATCGGGCGAGACCGATACTCCTATGATTGCGTCGGAATATTTGGGCACCGCCGTTCTTACTGCCGTGCTCGGCTGTATTCTCTTTGCTCTCATTCCGATGATTAATAAGGAGAGAGTAACCGTAAAGAATACGGAAAAAACCACTGCTAAGGATATGGCTTATGCGCTTAAAAGCAATGTGCCGTTTATGCTTGTTATCATATCGTATTTTCTCGGCTTCGGCAGGCAGATGGCTATGGGAATTCAGGTTCAGGCGGCTACCGTTATTTTGGGCAGCCAAAATCTCGTTGCCGTGCTCGGTATAGTTACCGCCGTAGGTTCTATGATAAGTATGGCGCTCTGTCCGCTTCTTATTAAGAAAACGGACGAGAAAAAGGCATATATAATTCTTTCCGTTTACGGCTTTGCCGCTTCGATTTTCTCATTTGTTATCGGTAGTCTTTGGTTTAAGTCTCCCGAAAACTCGGTTCTTACCGTTTTATTCTATGCAAGCCTTTTCCTTATCGGCTTGCAATTCGGTGCAGTAACTCTTATGCCTATGATTATGACCGCCGATTGCGTGGATTATTATGAGTATAAGACAGGCAAGAGAATGGAGGGAACCTGCTATTCCATCCTTACTCTCACTATCAAGGTTTGTCTTGCACTCGGTACTGCCGTAGGCTTGATTTTCGTTCAGGCTTCGGGCTATTATGACGGACTTGCAACCGGTTCGTTTGATATAAAGACAAAGAATATTATCTTTTTTGCATATACGGCATTGCCCGGAATTCTTGCGTTGCTTTCGATTATTCCTATGTTTAAGTATGACATAGTCGGAGATAAGAAAAAGGAAATTACAAAGGCACTTGCAGAGAAGAGAAACTAAAACAGAACGACGATAAAGTCCCGTAGTACAATTTCATTTATAATTAAATAAAGGATAGTCGAGTTATCACGTTCGGCTATCCTTTTAGTTTTTTAGTTGTTTTATTTTACGACATCTTTACTGTTTGCGTAGATTTTGTGCATACGTTCATCGTCAAAGTGATTGTCGAGATATTCTGAGACTGCATTGCTTGCAGGAATGCCTGCGTCTCTTCTGTCCATTCTGAATGCGGCAGCTCCCGAAAGGATGCAGTCACATACAAAAAATACGATGAAAACGCCGACGAATACTTTGCTGAATTTAACAGGTATTTTATCTACAAGTTTCGACATAAGAGGATATACGACTTTAATCCAAAATATCCCCAGCACTCCCCAGAACAGAGAATACAAAAGGCAAACTCTGCCGTTTATGTTAAGCGGAACATTGCTGTAGTCCCACGCTACCGAACCGAACAAAATTTCCTGACCCAGCGAGCATATGTATTCTGTCACTGTGCCGGCAACATAAGATGCAAGAAATATAGTGGACAGTTTTGCGTCTTTGAGTTTGTAAAGCACCAGGGTGAGTATTACCGCACCCATACCGTACGCTACCGAAAGGTGGCTGTAAACAAGCGACTGCCTGGATTCTATGTAGCCGTGGCGGATAAAGCACCATACCGTCTCCACAAGCCAGCCTACCTCACAGCTTATGAAAAATATCCATACTGTCTTGTTAAAGGTCAGCCTGTCGTTAAATTTTGAGGCTTGAACCGTTGTATTATTTTTTTCTCTCTTTAATACGTCAACCATAATTTCTTCCTCTTTTATTATGCTTATCGGACGTCTCGTATTTTTTGTGTGGTATATGCGGCGGTGATTATCTTGCTTATACCCTCAAGCACACAACCGAGGCCGTACAGCCTTGCAAGCACGCTCAGACTTTCTATCGGGCAAAAGATTAAAAGTATGCCCAAAGCCATTGATATTACGGAAACTGCAAGCAGTGCGCCCCAAGCCTTCAGTCCGAATTTTTTTGAATCAATCGACGCCTGAACGGAAAACAGACTGCTTGCCGTTATTATTATTCCTGTTATAGTGCTGAAAAATGACAGCACCCAACTCGTTTTTGCTATGAATATAATTCCGATAATTATTGCGAGTATACCGAGCGCCAGGTCAAACTGAAAGGCTATGTTGTACCTGTCGTCGGAAAAGTAGGCGCAGATTTTTATTGTGCCGAGCATTATTGCAAATACGCCGATAATACAGCAGATTGCTCTCATTGATATTTGCGGAAAGATTATTAATATCAGTCCCATAATCGAAAACAGAACGCCTGCACAGATGTAGGCTGTTTTTATTCTTTTCAAGTATTTCAAGGTGTTACCTCCGAGAGTTATATAAAGGTTAAAAACGCAAAAACACCGACACGAATACGACAGACTATGATTCGTGTCGGTAAAACGGTCAATTTGGTATAAGTAAGAGGGGGAAATCAGACTTGAGGAGAAAAAATATAAAGAAAATCCAAATAACATGGATAGCCTGAATCTTAATTAAATTGACCGATAGCCGAGTATTTATCTCTGCTACGGCTTTATTAAATCATATACTTGGCAAAAACAAAACTGTCAAAAAAAGAGAAATATGCAATATTTGCACATTTCCCTTGTTTTGTACTAATCTTTTTTTATTACATTTATTGAATTTTCTATATTCTCGGGGAATATCTTGCCCAGTTTCTTTATGAAATCCTCCGGATTTGTTTTCATTCCCAACTGCACCCATTCGGAAAAGGTACCCGCAATGGCATGTTTGTAGAATGTCGAGATTATTCTTATGTCTTCTTCACACATGGTGATACCTTTTTTCTCGCATATGATTTTCATCTTATTCTCGATTATTCTGCCTATGCCGTTTGCTATATAGAGATTTATTTTGTCCGCATATTTGGAAGAGAATATGTTTGATATAATATTTTTATTAATCAGCATACTGCCTGCCACCTGCTGAAAGGCGTTCTCCCACGAAAAATCGTCGCTGTCGTTCTTTATTACCTCGTCGAGCATATTGTCAAATGAGTCCGACAGTACCTCGTAAATGTCGTGATAGTGGTAGTAAAAAGTATTTCGGCTTATGCCGCATTCGTCGATTATATTTCTGACCTTAATGCTGTCGAGCGGTTTTGTCTGTAAAAGCCCCAGCATAGTCAGTTTTATTTCCTTTTTAGTAAACTGCTGCATATTTACCTCTTTGGCATTATCATTGTCATTGAACTAATATTATATCATAATTCTGACATTTATGCAATAATCGGCAAATGCTTGTTTTTGAAATCGGCAAAAAGAAATAACAAACATTTAACTTTTATATTGACAAGTGTATTTCTGTGTGATAGTATTGGAACATATTTACAGATTAAATTTATCGGGAGGTGTAGTTCGTGAGACAGCATTATTCATACAGACTTCGTTATTTCGTACGTTCAAATGAGAATAATTTGCCCTGCGATAAAACACCTTTTGGCAGGGTAAGACGCTTGCCGTAAGTTTTTATTATAGTTATTTATTGTCGTAAAGATGCTGTAAAACGCTGTCGGTTTGCCGACGGCGTTTTTGTTTTTGGGGGGGAGAAAAATGAGATTTATACAGATTGATAAGGAGCAGGCTGATGTGCCTGTTGTAAAAAATGTAATATATGCGCTGGGCTTGGTATGGCGTGCCGATAAAAGGCTGATGATAGGATATTTTATGCAGGAGGTTTTCGGCAATGTATTTGTATGGTTTGTGCAGAATATATTGTTTCTTAAAGTTTTGCTTGAGATTATCACGGGCAACAGAGATTTCGGTATGTACTGCCGCTGTCTGATTATCTTTGCCGTGCTGTCGGTACTTGATAAAATCGTTACTTGGAGCGGAATGAGAATTGAAAAAAGAGCGACTAAAAATGTGCTTAAAAATATAAACAATATGATATTTGAAAAGGCACAGTCGCTTGATATTTCCTGTTATGAGGACCCGTCTTTTTATGATAAATACCAAAGGGCAACCTTAGTGGCGACCTCGGGATATTTTGATATTATAACTTATGACTTTGTGAGTATGCTGTCGGGGATTATATCCCTAATTTGCGTGCTTTTTACAGTATCGAGCATAAATCCCGAGTATCTGCTGTTTTTGGTGCCTATATTTTTGGTGTTTATCATAGAGACGGCAAAGAGCAAGTATGTATACAAGCGTGATTTGGAGATGACGACGAATAACAGGGTCAAGGCGTACATTCAGCGTACCGTTTTTCTGCGTGATTACGCAAAAGATTTAAGAACGTCAAATATCTTTTCCGTTTTGATGAGTCGTTTTGAGGGTGCGATTGAGGCAAATATAGTTATACTGAAAAAATACGGAGTGGGTCTTTTTGTTTACAGTATGATAAGTTCGTTTTTTGAGGAGTTTATTCCGGTAATCGGAACTTACGCTTATGCGGGATATGAGTTTGTAAACAAAGGGAATATGAGCGTTTCGGGTTTCAGCGTTGTGCTGTCTTCGGTTTCCTCCGTCAGAGACGTTACGCTTGATATTACTCAGTGTTTTGACGAGATGAATCAGATGGCTTTGTATTTCCAAAACCTAAAGGACTTTTTTGATTACGAGCCGAAGATTGTGTCGGGTGATAAAAAGGCGGGAAAATTCGAGAGCCTTGAATTTAAGAATGTATCGTTCAGGTATCCGTCTGCACAAAAAAATTCTTTGAGCAATGTCAGCTTTAGGCTGAATAAGGGTGAAACGCTTGCCGTTGTCGGAATTAACGGAGCGGGCAAGTCAACGCTATTAAAACTTATGCTTAGGTTTTACGACGCTACCGAGGGCGAGGTGCTTTATAACGGTGTGAATGTAAGAGAGTATGATTTGGCGACTTACAGAAATGCGTTCGCCACCGTGTTTCAGGATTATAAAAATTTTGCGCTGTCGGTTTATGAAAATGTTATGTGCAAGCCATGCACCGATGATGAGAAAAGACTCGCTGCACAGGCTCTTAAAGATTCGGGAGCGTGGAGAAAAATATCGACTTTATCAAACGGCGGCGATACCGTGCTGACAAAGGAGTTTGACGAAAACGGTGCAGGACTTTCGGGCGGCGAAAACCAAAAGGTATCGACCGCAAGACTGTTTGCCCGTGATTTTGAGGTGGCTGTTCTTGACGAACCGAGTTCTGCTCTTGACCCCGTTGCAGAGAGTGAAATGTATGACAGTTTGGCTCGTGTGACCGAGGGCAAGACGGTGATTTATATATCGCACAGGTTGTCGAGCGCAACTCTTGCCGATAGGATTATTGTGCTTGACGGCGGCAGGATTATCGAGAGCGGAACGCACGGCGAATTGATGGCGCTCGGCGGAAAATACAGCGAGATGTTTTCGCTTCAGGCATCCAATTACAGCAGCGAGGAGGCAGAGAATTATGAAAATTAAAAAAGAAAAAAATGAACATTCGCTTCTTTCAAATATGCTGTTTTTTGTCGGCTTAATGTTTAAGGCTTCCCCGCTTTTGGTTATCGGCGAGCTTTGCTGGGGTATACTTATGAATGTTCCGAGCAGACTGATAAGCGTTATCGGAGTTAAATATATCATTGATGTTATGACTTCGGGCGAGAGGGTATACCGCATATTTTGGGCAGTCGGCATTATTGCCGCCGTGATTGTTTTCAGCAGGGTTATATCGTGGCTTTTTCGTGAATTTTTCTGGAATGTCGAAAAGGAAAAATGTTATTTTGCCCTTAATAAGGAACTGTATGAAAAAGCAAAAAGCCTGGACTTGGAATCATACGACAACCCCGAATTTTATAACAGCTTTATTCTCACTATCGAATCGTCGAGCGATAATATCCAAAACCTTTTGGGATTGATAAGAAATTATTTCGGCAATGTCGTTGCGCTCATAAGCGTTGCCTCCGTGCTTGCCGCCATTGATCCTCTTTGCCTTTTGATAATTCTTGTAAGCATTGCGGCGTTTATGCCGCTGTCAAAGGTTATCGGTAATTTGCAGACCCAAAGGCAGATAGAAAACACTCGCTATCATAGGCGAAGCGATTATTTTCAGCGTATTTTTTATCTTCAGGATTACGCAAAAGAGGTCAGAATGAATAATATTCATCCTCTTTTGATTGACAGGTATAATGACGCCGCCGATGATGTTATTAAAAATCAGGATAAGTATTGGAGCAAGATTTCACTTCTCTACTGCATACAGGAAATAGGCGTTCAGGTTGTGGGCATTATGCTTCTTATGCCGCTTTATCTCGGCTATCTTGTTCTTGTTAAGCAGTCGATTACGGCAGGCGACTTTGTGGCAACCTTTAACGGCGCTTACTCTATTGCGGTGAGCATTAATTTTCTTACCGTTTGGGCTGTCGCACGCTTTGAGGAGAGGGCTAAGATTATAGAAAAATACCGTGGCTTTCTTAATGCCGAGCCAAAAATCACCGACGGAGAAAACCAAGCAAGCGTTACCGAGCCTAAGGAAATTAAAATCGAGAATATGTCATTTACTTATCCCGGAAGCGATAAGCCGACTCTAAGTGATATTAATCTTACAATTAAACCGTACGAAAAGATTGCACTCGTCGGTTTTAACGGAGCAGGCAAGACAACGCTTACAAATCTTTTGCTCAGGCTTTATGATGTAAGCGAGGGCAGTATTAAGATAGACGGCGAGGATATACGCACCGTTAAGACATCGGAGCACAGAAACCGCTTTGCCGCTGTGTTTCAGGATTTTCAGATTTTTTCCTGCAATGTCGGCGAAAATGTCGCTCTTGACAGCAGTTATAATTCAGATGATGTAAAGAGTGCACTCAATCACAGCGGCTTTGATAAGAAACTAAAAGGCGGCACTAAAACGGAACTTCTTCGGGAATTTGATGACGAGGGCGTTATGCTTTCGGGAGGCGAGGCACAGAAGATTGCCGTAGCCAGAGCATTTTATAAAAAATGTCCTTATGTAATTCTTGATGAGCCGTCGGCGAATCTTGACCCGATTGCCGAGTATAATCTAAACCGTGCCATGCTTGAGGCGGCGGAGGATAAGACGGTTATATTTATTTCGCACCGCCTTTCCACCACCGTTAATGCCGATAAAATCTATGTTATGGAGCAGGGCAGAATTATCGAGAGCGGTTCGCATAAGGAACTAATGAGCAAAAACGGAACATATGCCGAAATGTTCAACCTTCAGGCAGAGAAATATGTTGACAAAGAAAATTAATAAAGCCGAATTTTTAAGCCGAGCACTTTATGGTGCCCGGCTTTCTTGCTGCTTTACGTTATTTTTTGATAAAGATAAAAATTGACTTTTTGACCTTGGTATTCGTATGTTACTGTTTTTACCGCTTTGTACATTGTTTTATCATAGTTGCCCTCAGAGGCATAATTTATTATGAAATCATAATCGCCGTTCTTTATTCCGCTTATATAATGCTCTGTCATTTCGGGGAATGCGGCGTTAAGCGGAGAAACATATTTATAATCTTCAAAACAATCCATATATTTATAAAACGGTGCGACATCTATACAGTTTCCCGTAATCTTCGGATTTTCGACACCCGAATCTTTTATGTATTGCGAAAATTGATAATACGGGGTTTCTTCTTCATCCTCGCCCAAATAATGTATTGTGCTTGAGGTTGTAAAAGATATTGTAAGACCTATTGCAACAACCGAGATGACTGTTAAAATATTTAACTTTTTGATGCTTGATTTATCAAACTTGTTAAATAGATTATCAAAGGCGTATATTAAAGCCATTGCACCCGGAATCGCAAATATAAACATCTGTATGAAATAGTAAGAAATTTTACCGCCGTTTCCGATAATGTATATAAATATAAATAAGACGATAAAAAGCAGTAGGTTATATAAGAATAGTTTTTTAGGTATTTTTTGGTGCTTGCTTTTTTTAATCAGCAAAGAAGATACAAAAGATATTATCGGCATTGCCAGATATATAAAGCAACGGTATATTCCAAACAATATGCCTGTCGATAAGGCTAATTTTTTATAATATTTTCCTTGCTCGATAAAGTAAAAATTAATAAAATCGGTAAAATAATTATTTATTCCGAAGTATATTATCCATGGTATTGTTGAAATCAAAACTCCGCCGGCAATGATAAGACATGTTGAGAATAATTTTTTGAAGTTCTTTTCTTTTATCATATCGACGGCAGGTATAATAAACCATGCAATATAAATTCCCAAAAGAGTGTACTTACTCCAAAGGACACAGCCGGATGTAATTCCTACAATCAAATATTCATAAGGTTTTATCGAAATGTTTTTGTATACATACCGAAAGCCTATATAGTAAAGATATACAAAAAACGGCATCATCATAAGTTCTGCCGTATCGCCGCCGTAGGTGTTAAGAGGACAGCAATACATAAGACAGGCAACAAAAAAGGTTGAAAGCAGAGCTCTTTTTGAGTCATATTTTAACGAAACGGTTTTATATACAAAGCAAAGGGATATAAATGAAAAGAGAATTTCCGTAAAATACAATCCTATGTACGAACTGTCGCTTATCAGTGAGGCTATTCCGTATATGACAAATAAGAACGGTCCCTTTTGGTCTATTACATCTCTGTATAAAAGCTGTCCGTCAAACATTCTGCGACCGACCTCAAAGATAACGGTTACATCCGGTGAATTGTTAAAACCGTAAAGCGGTGAGCATTTTGAAAAAACGGTAATAAACGAAACCGATATTAACAGAATTGCAAAAAGTACCGTGTGCTTTCTTTTTCTCGTTTTTATCATAACAGAGCCTCGTAACAGATTTTTTATTAATATTAACATAATATACAAATTTTGTCAAAAGTAACTAATAATCATATTGATATATTTGAGTTTTTAGTATATAATTGACTTAAATTTGTATAGGGTGATGGAAATGAAAAAATTATATGTTGTTGTTCCTTGCTATAATGAGGAGGAAACTCTTGTTGATTCTACATATAAGTTAACTCAAAAGTTAAAAAGTTTGATTTCGGATAAGAAAATTACCGAGGACAGCAGAATTTATTATATTGATGACGGAAGCAAGGACTCAACATGGGCTCTAATAGAAAAGTTGCATAATGAAAATTCATTTGTAAACGGTATAAAACTGAGCAAAAACAGAGGACATCAAAACGCCTTGCTGGCAGGACTTATGAGCGTAAAGAATGAATGCGATTGTTGCATTACTATTGACGCCGATTTGCAAGACGATATTAATTCGTTTGATGAAATGATTGAAAAATTCGAACAGGGCTACGAAATTGTATATGGGGTGCGTAACGACCGAAAAAGCGATACGGCATTTAAGCGAGGCACCGCCCAACTCTACTATAAAATCCTTTCGTTTTTCGGGGCGGAAATTGTATATAACCATGCAGATTATAGGCTTATGAGTTCAAGGGCTTTGGACGCTCTGGAATCATTTAAGGAGGTTAATTTATTTTTAAGAGGGCTTATTCCTCTTATCGGATTTAATTCCTGCACGGTTGAGTATTCAAGAAAAGAAAGACTGTACGGCGAAACCAAATACAGTTTGAAAAAAATGGTCGCTCTTGCATTGGACGGAATAACCAGTTTTTCGATTAAGCCGATAAGAATGATAACTGTTACGGGCTTTTTTTCGCTTTTACTCGGCTTGGGAATGCTGATTTACAGTTTGGTTCAGTGGAAACTCGGAAATACAATCAGAGGCTGGACTTCTCTGATTTGGTCAATTTGGACCGTCGGAGGACTTGAACTGCTTGCACTCGGAATTATAGGCGAATATATAGCAAAAATTTATCTGGAGACAAAGGCTCGTCCGAGATTTATAATTGAGAAAGTTCTTGACGATAAAGGCGAAGACGGCAAAAAATGAAAATAGGATTATTAAGAAGTCGGGCATTGGGGCACACTTCATAAAGAAGTAATTGGTTTAAGCTTTCTGAGTTTTGCCCGGTGCACTATTAAAAAATCCCGTTAATACTTGCGTATTAGCGGGATTTTGTTAATGCACACTGAACAAAATCAGTTTGCTTAAACTGCTTTGCACTTAAAAACCAAAGAAACAGATGAAAGACAAGGCATAATTTGCAGGGCAGGCTTGCCGCCTTCACTGCAAATTTAACGCAGTATTTGGCTTTTAAGCATTTATTCCTTATGAAGTGTGCCCCTTGCTCGGCTTTTTAATTTACGATTTAGTAATAATCATTGCCAGGGCAGGCGGGTTTATGTTATCATTCAGTTAAAGAGGTAAGGCGGTGGCGTTATGAATGAAAAAATATTTTTGCTGGAGGACGATGCATATTTGCGTGACGGACTGAGTGAGATGCTCTCCGGTCAGGGTTATGCCGTTACGGCAACCGAAACGATTTCGCAGGCAAGGGGAATTATTGCGTCGGGCGTCTTTGATTTGATTATCCTTGATGTTATGCTTCCCGACGGAAGCGGTCTTGACTTTTGTGCATCGCTGAGAGCCTCGGGCGTTACTTCACCGATACTGTTTTTGACTGCGTGCGACGATGAAATAAATATCGTAAAAGGGCTCGACTCGGGTGCCGATGATTATGTTACAAAACCTTTTAAGCTATTGGAACTGATGTCGAGAGTGCGTGCGCTCATCAGACGCTCGGGGAACAATTTGTCTCTCGTCAGCAGTGACGGCATAGTTATTGATATGAATAATATGACTGTTAAAAAGAATAACGAAACCATATTTCTTACAAAAACGGAGTTTCAGATTTTATGCTGTCTTATTCGCAACAGCGGCGTTATCGTTACCCGTGATACGCTTTTGAAAAATATATGGGACGAGAGCGGAAACTTTATTTATGACAATACGCTGAGCGTGCACATGAGCCGCCTCAGAGAAAAAATCGGCTTTGAGCATATCGTTACGGTAAGAGGCGTGGGATACAGATGGGAGGACGCAAGATGACGGCGGCTATTGTATCGGGTACGCTTATTGCGGCTTTGATTATTGCTTGCGTTGTGCTTATCGAAAAACAGCGCAGACTGAAAAAAGACGTTAGAAATCTTACAGAGCAGATTGAGGATTTTCTGAATAATGACAAGATGACTCCGTTTAGCCTTTACGATAATGATTTTGCAAAGCTGCAAAATTCCGTTTCGGATTTGGAAGAATTGGTTAAGTTGGAGCAAAATAAACTGGCGGCGGAGAGCAGAAAAAATACTGAATTTATTTCAGACATATCACACCAGCTCAAAACTCCGATTGCGGCGATAAAACTTTATTGTGAGATGGACAACGAAACGAAACCCAGCCCACACAACACAAAAGAACTTGAGCTTATATCGAAAATGGAGAGCCTTGTGTACCAGCTTTTGCGTTTGGAAAAAATTAAGACGGGCGACATTTATTGCGAGGATTATAAATGTTGTGACCTGTCTGCACTCATAAAGGGAATAATAAGCGATTTTAAGCCTTTTTATCCCAATAAAACCTTTGCCGTTATCGGAGAGAGTAAAATGAGATGCAGCATAAATTGGCTTGGCGAGGCTATTTCAAATGTGATAAAAAATGCGTGCGAGCATACTGCGGATGACGGGTGCATAAAGGTTGAAATAAGCGATACAGGACATGCCTCAATAATTAAAATTTCCGACAACGGCGGCGGAGCGGATGAGGACGATTTGAAAAACCTATTCATTCGTTTTTATAAATCTAAGGAGTCGAGCGAGAAAAGCACGGGCATAGGTCTTGCCATAGCAAAGGCGGTTGTGGAACGGCACCACGGGGTAATATCTGCCGAAAATCAGGGCGACGGTTTGGTATTGAGCATATGCCTGCCGCATATAGAAGCAAACGAAATTATATAAAGCAATAAAAGAAATCAACCTTGTTATAAAACGGGGTTGATTTCTTGTAATATCTTACGATTTTTTAAGACGGGCGTAAGATTGTTGAAAGACATATGTGATATATTGAAAGCAGAAAGAAGGGCGATTTATATGAACATTATTTCGTGTAATGAATTGACTAAGGAATATATGAGCGGAGACAGCGTTATTAAGGCTGTTGATAATATCAGCGTTGAATTTGAGCAGGGAGAATTCTGCGCCATTACGGGTCCGAGCGGCTCGGGCAAGTCCACTCTTTTGCATATGCTATCCTCTTTGGAAAATCCCACTTCGGGATATGTTCTGTATAATGATGCCAAACTTGGAGATTACAGCGACAATCAGCTTTCCATTCTTCGCAGGAGACGCTTCGGTTTTGTGTTTCAGGCATACAATCTTGTAAACGAACTTACGGGAATGGAAAATATTTTGCTTCCGATTATGCTTGATTCAAAAAAAGCGGACGAAAAATATTTGGAAAGAATAGTAAACATATTAGGAATAAAAGACAGGCTCGAGCATCTGCCGTCTGCACTTTCGGGCGGACAACAGCAAAGAATTGCGATAGCAAGAGCACTTGCAAATAAGCCGTCAATTCTTTTTGCGGATGAGCCGACGGGAAATTTGGATAAAAAAAGCGGAGAAGAGGTGCTTACTCTTCTTAAATATGCTGCCGACGAGCTTGGCGTTACGCTGATACTCGTTACCCACGACCTTCATGTTGCGGAACAGGCAGACAGGATTTTAACCATTGAGGACGGAAAAATCGTCAGAGATTCAAGGTCAGAGGTGGTATGATGAAAAACAAATTAACCGTTAATGATATTGCTTTTGCAAACATAAGGCAGAGAAAAAAGCAATATTTGATAATGATTATCGGTATAGTTCTTGCTATGGTTTTTTCCGGCAGTATCGTATTTTTTATGGCGGCGGCAAAGGAAACTTCGCATGCCGAATATGTGGATAACTGCGGCTGTCAGGACACTGTCATCGACATACCGTCATTCGGCGATAAGGATTATGAAAAGGCAAAGAACAGCGGCGCTGTGGACGATTATGCCATAGTTGATATTTTGGGTTATGCGTATAAGAGCGATAAGTTCAAAAGGCTCGGTTCTGCAGTCGGCAGAGCAAATGATAAGTTCAGAGAAATATCAAACCAAAGACTGCTTGAGGGCAGACTGCCCGAGGCGGAAAACGAAATAGCCATAGAGAGCGAGGCACTGAAAAAACTCGATTACCGCAATGCAAGCGTCGGAAGTACAATCAGCCTGAAATTTATGGTGCAAAATGCTCAGGGTTACGCTCAAACCGTTGATAAGGAGTATGTTGTAATCGGTATTCTAAAGGATAAAAAGAGCAATATAGGATATTCGTTTTTTTCCTATGACGAGTACGACACTTCGATACCGGCGATTTTTGTGGCGGATAATACGATTTTGGAGTCGGGAGGCAAGGCAAAGCAAATTGCCTATCTTGAGGGAACGCAAAAAAGAAATAATACATTTAACGATTATTTGGCAAAGAATTACGGCGAAGATTTAGAGTATGATATATGCAGTACGAATTTTGATTCTTCATCTGTTTTGGATTACTATCAATTTGCAAACGGTGATTTGATTATCTTCATTGCCCTTTTGCTCGTGTTTACATCCTGTGTGGGAATAGTCAATTCGTTTAACAATAACCTCAAGGAACGCAGACAGCAGATAGGTATGCTCAGGGCAGTCGGCACAACAAGGCGGCAGATAATACGCATTTTCGGCAGAGAGGCGTTTATTATAGCACTTATTTCTACGCCGATAAGTATTTTGATTTCGTATTTGCTTGTGTATCTGGGTATCAATTTAATGAGCGACAATGCGGTTATGACAAAGAGCATTTGGACGCTTCCGATTGCAGCGGTTATAAATATGACGGTCGTTATGCTTGCGGCACTTGTGCCGTTGATTTTTGCATCGCACATTTCGCCCATGCAGGCTATCAGGGATGTCAGGATTCAGCGAAAGGCTAAGGTAAAAAAGATTCATTCAAAGATGCAATATAAACCTGCCGCTCATCTTGCAAGGCGAAACGGTCAGTTTTATAAGGGAAGCAAAATTGCGGTGGGCGTAATTCTTTCACTGTCGGTTATGCTGTCGGCGTTCGGATTTTCTTATCTTTCGTATGAAAAGGATAATAAAACGGTCATACCGTATGATTACGTATTTTGGTGCGGAAATTCGGATAATAGTCTCAGCGATGCAGATAAGCAAAATATCGCCTCCAATCCGCTCGTGGAGACCGTAGTCGGTGAAAAGAGCATAAGCTCTGCTATTAAGGCGGACTATTCGAGTATGTTTATGCGTGTTATGAATCCCGACCGGTTCCTTTACAATTACGACAGCGATAACGAGGATTATTCGTTTCCTACCACTGTGGAAGAGTATAAGAACCGTATTCAAAATAATAAGGGAGAACCGTACGCTCCCGACGAGTTTGAGGGACCGGGAATTACGGACGATATGTGGAGTATGACGATTAATTCGTATGACCGAGACATCCTCTCAAAGTTAGAAGACAAGGTTTACGACGGAAAAATAGATTATAACAAACTCCGCTCGGGTGAGGAGGTTATACTCGTTATGCCGAAAAAGGCGGAACTTATGGTGCGTCTTTATCATAACGGAATGGGCTCCCATTATAATTATGACGATGATGTGGGAAAGCCCAAAAACCTATATAAAACCGTTATGACCGAAAACAGTCCGTACAAGGCAGGCGATGAAATTGAGGTGTATTCATCAGCGGACAAGGCGTTTAAGACGGTTAGGATAGGCGCTTTGGTTTCATGCTCCAATGACAGCAATATAATAGGTAACATTATTTCGACTTATTCTCCGCATATAATTACAAGCAATGACGGAATACTGAATTTTAATAAAGAGGCAGGATATGAAAACTTATATATCAGCCTTTATGATGAGCCGAACGACAAAACCGATGCGGAGTTTACAGAGTTTCTCGACGAATATAAACTGAAGTATGACGGCTTTGTAACCTCGGCATACGAGGATAACCAAACGATTGAAAAGAACTACCGCTCAATGGTTACGGCGATGCTTGTTGTGCTGATTACAGGCTTTGCCGTATGTGTAAGCATAATAAATAATTCGATTACCGCCCAGATAAGGGAGAATAAGAGAGTTATAGGAACTCTGCGTGCTGTCGGTGCAAGCAGGAGTGAACTGGTTAAATCATACTGCTTAAGAATGCTGTCTATGTTCACTTGGGGAGCGGGAGTCGGCTTTGGTCTTTACATCATAGGATTTATTGTAATTAAAATTTTGTGCAGATATTTGCCGGATATGGGATTAAATCTTGTGTTTAGTCCGTGGGCATCGGTAATTATGGTTGCGGTGCTGTTCGTATTTTGCTTTATTAATCTGTTTTCAAAGATCAGCAAGGAAATGAAAAACAGTATTGTTGAAAATATAAGGGAGTTATGATGAAAAAATTATTATCTTTATTAGTATCGGTTTTGCTTTGCGTTTGCATGCTTGTGCCGTGTGCAACAGTTTTTGCAGAGGAGGACGAGGCTCAGACACCGGTAAACTCTTCTGTTCCGAGATTTATGCTCACTTCGTACAGTATTGACGGCGGATATGTTTCTCCGTTGGAACAGAAGGAACTTTCTCTCACGCTGAAGAATTACAGCAGGGACAAGGCGATATATAATGTTAAACTGTCGCTTACAGACGACAGTGCGGAAATTCAGCCCGATGGTACGGGTACTGCCTTTGTGCAAAAAATAAATGCGGGTGCATCATATACTTGGAAACTTAAAATAGGCGCAACTCCCACTGCTTCCGTGGGAAATCATAAACTTACGGTTTCAAGTGAGTATGAGGACGAATACCATTCTGCGTTTTCTAATTCGGACACCGTAATCGTCGGCGTAAAGCAAAAGACGGAACTTTCTTACGACGGGATTGTGCTTGCCTCAAGGCTTACTCAGGACAGTTCATCGTCGATGAATGCGGTGCTGATGAACACGGGCAAATCCGTAATAAGAAATGCCAAAGTGTCGCTTGATGTTGAAGGAGTTACAACGGGCGGAGTGCTGTTTATCGGAGAAGTGCCTGTCGGTGAAAGCAAAAGCGGAACGATTAATTTTATGGTTGATTCGTCTGCCGAGGGCGAAATCAAGGGTACTGCAACAATCACCTATGAAAATGACTTCGGCGAGGAGTTCAGTCAGACGGTTGAACTTACTTCAAATGTTGAACCTAAAAAGGAAGAAACCGAGCAGGAGCAGGAAAAACAACCTAAGTATAGATTGTGGTGGGCGTTTATGCTCGGCGGTTTAGTCATAGGCGGCGGAATCGGTGCGGCTGTTCCGATTGCGGTTAACTCTTATAAAAAACGCAAGGAGGACGAACTCAGACTTTGATAATTTAACCAAAAAGAAGGCGAAATATTCGTCACGCTTTAGTGTGTGAATGAGATATTGCTGTTGACAAAGGGCTTGATTTGTGATTAGATAATATATGCGGCATTGCTTAAGTATGGGCGATGCCGTTATATTTTGTTTGGAGAATTGATATGACTGCAATAATTGAAGCGATTTACGGCTTTTTGTGGAACGATTTATTTACACTCAGGTTCGGCGATACGGTTATAGGCATACCGTTGTTGGTTTTGTTGCTTATACCTGCCGGAGTTTATTTTACGGTAAGAACAAGGGTTATGCCCATTCGCAAGTTCCCCGAAATGGTGAGAGCACTCGGCGAGAAAAAGGATGACAAAAGCAGCCTTTCCGCTTTTCAAACTCTGATTGTTTCTACCGCAACGAGAGTAGGTATGGGAAATCTTGTGGGTGTTGTTGCCGCCATTTCGTTCGGCGGAGCAGGGGCTGTGTTTTGGATGTGGGTGACTGCGATTTTAGGCGCCTCCACCGCTTATGCAGAGGGCACGCTTGCTCAACTTCATAAGAAAAAGGATAAGCTGTACGGCGGTTATCACGGCGGACCCGCTTATTATATTCATGATTTTGTTGAAAAAAAGCGAAAAAAGAAGATTAAAAAATCCTTTCTTGCACTTTTGTTTGCGTTCTTCGGATTGTTGTGCTGGTGCGGAATCAGCCAGGTGGTAAGTAATTCCGTTACTTCCGCTTTCAGCAATGCGTTTTCGATACCGCCGATTTATACTACTGTCGTTTTGGTTGCCATTGCGGCGGTTATAGTGCTCAGAAAAAACGCAACGGTTAAATTCCTCGATGTAATTGTGCCGATTATGGCGGTGCTTTATTTTCTGATTACGATTTTTATTATGCTGAAAAATATCAGGCTTATGCCGTCGGTTTTCTCTCGAATTTTCGAGGAGGCGTTTGGTTTTAAGCAGGCGGTGTCGGGAGGCTTCGGCGCAGTTCTTATGAACGGAATAAAAAGAGGTCTGTTTTCCAATGAGGCGGGCTCGGGTTCTGCTCCGTGTGCCGCCGCAGCCGCAGAGGGCAAGAGTCCCGAGGCCATCGGAATGGTGCAGTCTCTCGGCGTCTTGATTGACACCGTTGTTATATGTACCTGTACCGCAATGATTATTTTGCTTGTGCCGCAGGACATTATCGTTTCTCTTCAGGGAATGGAACTTTTGCAGACGGCTATGAGTTATCATCTCGGACCGATAGGACCGTATTTCATCGCAGTGATTTTGTTTTTATTCAGTTTTTCCACATTTTTGGGCGTGCTGTTTTACGCTCGCTCGAATGTATCTTATATCTGCGGCGAAAATTGGCTCAGCCAAAATATTTATAAGGTAGTCGCACTCGTTATGCTTTTCGTGGGCGGATTGCGTTCGTTCACCGTTGTTTGGGATTTGGGTGATGTCGGAATAGGACTTATGACGATAATTAATCTTATTGTCCTCATTCCTATGTCAAATGAAGTAATTCCTCTTTTGGACAAAAATAAGAAATCCGTTCGGCATAAGAAATAGAATTTTGGAGCACTCTCTGTTTTCTTTTGAAAAAAGAGGGTGCTATTTTTTGTTTTTGCTTGCAAAAGGCGGCTGAATTAAGTATTATATAAATACTGTAACTGAAAAATGATTTTTTATCGGGAGAATGCTATGAATAAAATTATATTTTCCTGCGAGGATGAAAGGAAATATGCTCTTGCCTGCCTTACTTTTGCAAAAAGAATGTCTTTGATAAGCGATGACAGTCTTGATGCAGTGTACGACAGATGCAACAAAGAGAATGAAAACAGAAAAAAGAAACTCGAAAATAACGAGATTGTTTACGGACCTGTTTTTCTTTCGCCTATTGAGTATCTCGATTACGAACTTACGAGATTTAAGCTCGATTTTGTGTCGGAAAGCGACAGGGTTAATTATGATTTTAAGCCGATTGCAAAAAAGGATATGAAGGCTTATTATAAGGCAAACAAGGATTTGTTCACAAGATATAACAGAGAACGCTTTTTCTTTTTTGAGGTTAAAACGGTTATTTACAAAAAAATAAGAGAGGAAGAATACGAAAATGAAATCAACGGTATATTACGTCAGCTCTCTTAACGGAAACGATTCAAACGACGGATTAACGAAAGAGACCGCTTTTTTGACTCTTGATAAAATCAATTCGATTGCGCTCGGCGCAGGGGATAAGGTTCTGCTCGAAAACGGTTCCGTTTTTGAAAATCAGTTTTTGCATATCAAAAATGCAGGAGACATTAACGGTGAGCCTATCGAAATCGGTGCATACGGCGAAAACGAAAATATGCCGCACATTGCCGCAAACGGTACGGGGCTGTGGTTTCAGGATTACGGCACGGTGCTCGATTTTCAACACCATGTGTATAAGGGTGATGTTTCTTCTGCGGTGCTTCTTTACGATACGGAGAATATTATTATTCACGATATTCAAATCAGCAATAAAGCAGAGTTCAAAAATATTGAGGCTTATTCCGCTCCCGATAAAACGGACAGAACGGGTGTTGCCGCAGTCGCTCAAAACAGAGGCACCGTTCATTCTATTATTCTTGATAATCTTTATATCCATGATGTAAACGGAAATGTTTACAACAAGCATATGAATAACGGCGGAATATATATGACCTGCTTCACTCCGGCAGATGAGGGAAAGACAGGCGTTGCAAGGTATGACGGCGTTACGGTAAACGGTTGTTTCGTTAAAAATGTAAGCAGATGGGGCATTGCCGTCGGTTACTCTTACCGCCATAATGATTTTTCGACTAAGGAACTCAGCGAGGAGACCTTTAAGAAATACGGCAACGAGAATGTTAAGCTCACTAATAACTATGTTAAATTTGCAGGCGGCGACGCAATCACTCCGATGTATGCGCTTGAACCGATTGTTGAGCACAATATGTCCGACTCCTGCGCTACGGAGATGAACGACAGATATTATAAATATCCCGAAAAGCGTCAGGGCAAGGTTGCGGCGGCTATTTGGCCGTGGAAGTGCAAGAATGCATTGCTCAAATATAACGAGGCTGTGGACACAAAACTTAATCAAGACGGTATGGCGTATGACGCAGACTCGGGCGACGGTACTACATATGACAGCAACTACTCCCGTCTTAATGAAGGCGGCTGTATGATGTTTTGTATGCAGCAGGCTGTGCATAACACATTTACAAATAATGTCAGCGTTGACGATTTGAGCGGAACCATGACTCCGGCGTGCAATCCCGACGCTTATGTTGCGAATAATAAATATTATGTTCGCAAGGGCGTTCCGTTTAGGAGACCGAGAAATCACGGCAAGATGACACTTAAAGATAACGAAATTATTAAAATAGAAAAATAAACAGCGAGGTAAATTAATGGCAAAGACAAAGGGAAGAGTTACTATACCCACCGATATGGATGTGGTAAAGGAAACGCTCGAAATTATGGACAAATGGGGCGCAGACGCTATTCGTGACTGCGACGGTACGGAATTTCCGCAGGAATTAAAGGACGCAGGTGCAAAGGTTTACGCCACCTATTATACCACTCGTAAGGATAACGAGTGGGCTAAGGCAAACCCCGACGAAATTCAGCAGATGTATATTATGACGAAGTTCCACACAGCGGTGTCGGATACTCTTGAAATTCATCTTATGGATAATCTTTATCCCGATATGCTCAAGGTAAATGACCGTGATGACATTACCAGATGGTGGGAGGTCATCGACCGTACAACGGGTGAGGTTGTTTCGGTAAATGATTGGAAGTATGACTCACAAAGCGGAAATGTAATCATTTCAAATGCTAAGGCATTCCACGAGTACACCGTAAGCTTCCTTGCATATATTATGTGGGACCCGGTGCATATGTATAACGCTGTGGTAAACGAGTGGAAAGATGTTGAGCCGCAGATTACATTTGACGTTCGTCAGCCTAAGACGAGAGCGCACTCTCTTGAAAGACTTCGTAAGTTCCTTGAAACTCACGAGTATGTTGATGTTGTAAGATTTACAACTTTCTTCCATCAGTTTACTCTCATTTTTGACGAACTTGCCAGAGAAAAGTTTGTTGACTGGTTCGGTTATTCCGCATCGGTCAGCCCATATATTCTTAAGCAATTTGAAAAAGAGGTTGGTTATAAGTTCCGCCCCGAGTTCATCATTGACCAGGGATATATGAATAATACATATCGCATTCCGTCAAAGGAGTTTAGAGACTTCCAGGCGTTCCAAAGACGAGAGGTTGCAAAACTTGCTAAGGAAATGGTTGACATTGTTCACGAGTACGGCAAAGAGGCAATGATGTTTATGGGCGACCACTGGATTGGTATGGAGCCGTTTATGGACGAGTTTGCTTCAATCGGTCTTGATGCGGTTGTAGGTTCTGTCGGAAACGGCGCAACTCTTCGTCTTTTCAGCGATATTAAGAATGTTAAGTACACAGAGGGCAGATTTTTGCCTTACTTCTTCCCTGATGTTTTCCATGAGGGCGGCGACCCGATTTATGAAGCAAAGGTTAATTGGGTTACTGCAAGAAGAGCAATTCTCAGAAGTCCTATTCAGCGTATCGGCTACGGCGGATATTTGAAACTTGCGCTTCAGTTCCCCGAGTTCGTTGATTATATTGAGGGCGTTTGCGATGAATTCCGCACTCTTTATGATAATATTCAGGGCGTTACTCCGTACTGCGTAAAGAAAGTTGCAGTGCTTAACTGCTGGGGCAAGATGCGTTCGTGGGCAAATCATATGGTGCACCACGGTCTTTACTACCGACAGAATTATTCTTATTTCGGAATTATTGAGGCTCTCAGCGGCGCACCGTTTGATGTTAAGTTTATCAGCTTTGACGATATTAAAAATGATAAGAATTTGCTTGACGATATTGATGTTATTATCAATGTCGGTGATGCAGATACCGCACAGTCGGGCGGCGAATATTGGGCAGATGAGGAAATTGTTACCGCAATTAAAAGTTTTGTATATAACGGCGGAGGATTTATCGGCGTAGGTGAGCCGGCTGCTCATCATTGGCAGGGTAAGTTCTTCCAGCTTGACGACATTTTGGGCGTTGAGGAGGAAAACGGCTTTACTCTTAACACTCGTAGATACAACACAGAAGAGCACAGGGACCACTTCATTCTTGCCGATACAGATAACGGTAAGGTTGACTTCGGTGAGGGCAAGAAAAATATTGTCGCTCTCGAGGGTACAACCGTTCTTGTTCAAAATGCTACCGAGCTTCCGTTTATGGTTCGTCATGCCGAAGAGGTGCAGATGGCTGTCAGACAGTTCGGTAAGGGCAGAGGCGTTTATATCAGCGGACTTCCGTATTCATTTGAGAACAGCCGTGTTCTCTACCGTGCGGTTCTTTGGAGTGCAAGTGCCGAGAATGAACTTAACCGTTGGTATTCCACTAACTATAATGTTGAGGTTCACGCTTATGTTAAAAACGGCAAATACTGCGTTGTAAATAATACATACGAGCCGCAGGATACCACCGTATATGTAGGCGACGGCACAAGTTTCGACCTTCACCTCGACGCTAATGAGATTAAATGGTATCATATATAATAAAATCATAATAAAATACCACACATTAAAAACCGCTTTCTTAGGTTAATCCTAAGAAAGCGGTTTTTGACGATTTTGTAACCGAACAATAATATTGAAAACGGCATTCGCAAAAGCACGAACGCCGTTTTTGTTTTAATATACTGTTAATAAAATGCTTGAATATGATATTAGCTTAGTATATAATTGTAATAATAAAGACTTTAAGCAGGAGGGGTTAGATGAACGACTTGAAGTCAAGCTACATAAAAAAGGCTGTTGTGTTTCCGCTTGTGACGGTTGCCGTTTTGATTGTCATTGCGGCTTTGGCAGTGCCTAAAATTATCGCTTCGCTTCCCGTTGCGACGGACAAAACGCAGGCTGTTAAAACCTATAACGCAAAGGATTACGATTATTATTTAAGAGAATTTGACAGTTTTGATGATTTAAGGCTTAACCGTTTTGTGGGCTGGATAAGCAGTGATGATGCGGCTCTCGGTTGTGCCGTTACATATAACAGTGAGAACGAGGACACGGATGCGGCGTCTCTTATGCCGGAGTCTGCCGAGCCGTGGAACAACGGATGCGTTATGATTGTCGGTGACAACACCGATGGCGAATTTCGTAATTTGCACAAGGCTACGGTCGGCGATATTGTGACGGTTGATTTTTATGCAAAGGACTCTTACAGTTACAAAATAAAGCAGATTGAGGTTAATCTCACAAGAGACGAGATTCTTAATTACAAAAAGGATAATACCTTGATTTTATGCAGACCGTATAAGAATTTTGAAGAGAACGGCTCGTATTTTTATACGATTTACATTGCCGATTCAGTAAAGGAATGAGGTGAGCGGAATGTCAAACAAAAAGCATGATTTAACTTTTTCGCTCAGGCGTATCGCTTATTTCTTTATGGCTCTTGTTATGGCGGGTTGCGTTGTATTGAGCGTATCGGTCGGCATTTCATCGGGTCTGCTCAGAGACGAAAGTTTTGTTCAAAAGAGATTTGAAAAATATAATTCTCAACTTTTGGACGAAGTTAATACGGCTATCGCAGGCGTTGCCGATACTACGGGATTGCCTACAAAGGCGTACACCGGTGCAATTCAAGAAGGCCACATCAGAACCGCTTTGCACCAGGCGGCTAATAATATCGTAAAGGGATACGACACCGATTATACCGAGTCAAAATATCTTTACGGCTACTATCGCACGGGACTTTTGAATTACTGTAAGGAAAACGGAATCCCAATTACAGAGGATGAACTTGTGCGTGATTCGTGTTTTGCCGTGGATGTGTTTAACGATACGGTCGGCGACGAGAGCACTAAGAATATTATTATTTTCGCTCTTACTTATACCAATAAGCCGCTTATGACGATTATATTCTCCGTTTTGATATTTATTGCCTGTGCCGTGATTATAGACTTTACTTCCTACGGTAAACATAAGAAATTTGATTATATGGGAATGGGACTGATTACCGCAGGCGAAGCTATGGTTATTTTGCCGATATTTGCGCTTTTAATGAAGTACACCTCTACGCTTAGGTTTATGGATATAGATGTGTATAATATGGCACTTGCGGATGTTTTGAACGATATACTGAAAATAATTATGGCAGTCGGCGCGGTTATTTTGGTGATAGGCATAGTTATGGTGGCGTACAATTACCGCTATTACAGCAAAAAAACCGAGTTTTTGCGTACCGAGCATAATATCAGAGCAAAACTCATAGATGAGCAAAGAGAAAGCCATAAAGAGCAGTTTGCCCGTGCGGAGATGGAAGCCATCGACAGAGATATAAGTGCTAACGATAAAGAAAAAAGTCAATAAAAACAAAAACCGATTTGTGGCTTGAAACTGCTTCAAATCGGTTTTTTATATCAGCGTGTCTAAATATTTTACAGACAGTATGCTTATATTTCATTTTTGTTTATGACGCCTAATCCTTCGCCCATTTTTCCGCCGTCGAGCATAAATTTTTTTGCGCTTTTTTGCAGTGAAGTGTTTTCGGGATAGTTCTTTTTTATCAGTCGCCTTTTGCCGAAAATTCGCTCGATTGACTGTCGGTCATCGGTGCTCGACATTACAATATCAAACAGTGATTGAAATTGGAGAATATTGCATCCGCTTTTCATAAAACGCCAATTATCCTCGTATAAAAGCCAACTTTCGCAAATGAAAAATTTGTAATCGTAATCGGGAAAATGCTCGGCGAAAAATGCCTTTGCCGCTTTCAGCGAGTTTACACAGTCCGAATATATCAGCCTCTCACCCTGCGGTATGTGGACAAATATCGTTTTTTCTCCCTTATTGAACGGAAGACGGGAATAATCGTAAAGCGGGTTGTTGCAGGTGTAAAACTGAAATTGCAGCCTGCCCAACCTGAACAGTTCCGATTTCAAATGGTTTTGTATCCAGGCGTAGTTTTTCAGCCCTTTGTTGCCGTTGTTTTCGCACCAGATGCGAATGTCTCTCATTGTGTCGTAAAAAATATCGTCGCTTATCTTCAGACGCTTGTACTGCTCTTTTGTATGTTTTGCGCAGGTCAGGCATACGGCAAGTTTCATTAAATCATTTTGATGCGCCAAGGCGGAAAAACCGTGCTGTGTGCATTTTTTTGCCAGCTTGTTTATTTTGTTTTCTTTTTTTTCGCACAGGCTTAAAACCGAGGCACAAAGGTTATCGTTTAAGCCGATTTTTTCTGCTAATTCTTTCATGGCTAAAGTATACTATGTATTAAAAAATAAGTCAAACGGAACGATTGTAAACTTAAATAAAAAATTAGGTTGACAATTATGTTTTTTATGGTACAATATTTTCAGCAATTTTTAGGAGGCTGTTATGGAAAAAACAGAAAAGAAAACAAAAAAGATTAAAACAATAGATATGATTTACATTGCGCTCGGTGCTGCCCTTATGGCGGTTTGTGCGTGGATTTCGATACCGATAGGCGAAATTCCGATTACACTGCAAACCCTTGCCGTTTGCCTTGTTGCGGGACTGTTTAAGACAAAAAGAGCGGTGTGTTCAACTTTGATTTACATACTTCTCGGCGCAATCGGCGTGCCTGTATTTGCCGGATTTAAGTCGGGCCTTGGCGTTCTTGCGGGACCTACGGGCGGATATATTGTCGGCTTTATTTTTACCGCTGTAATTGTCGGACTGTTCAGCGAAAAATTTAACGGAAAAATTTGGGCTCTTGCACTGTCAATGGTGCTCGGCATTGCGGTTTGCTATGCGTTCGGCAGTGTGTGGTTCTTTATTTATATGCAGTCAAAAACGGCAGTTACATTCTCTTATATCTTTGGCTTGTGCGTTGCTCCGTATATCGTGCCGGATATTGTAAAGATAGTTGTTGCCTGCATTTTGGCTAACAGGCTGAAAAAATTTGTTAAGTAAATAATTAAATCGGAATTAAAAACCTCTTTCTGTCATAGTATTGACGGGGAGAGGATTTTATGTTATCGGCATTTTTCAGTTTTATCGGCGCAAATATTATGTTTTTTATTCTGCATATCCAAAGCTCCTCTTGCTTTCCGAAACCGCTGTCGGCAAAAGAGGAGAGGGAGTATCTCGGCAGAATGGCACAAGGCGACCCTGATGCCAGAGCGGTGCTTATAGAGCGTAATCTGCGTCTCGTCAGCCATATTTGCAAAAAATATTATTCAAAGACAAATGATAACGAGGACTTGATTTCAATCGGTACAATAGGGCTGATTAAAGCGGTTGACAGTTTTGATTACACAAAGGGCACACGTCTTTCTACTTATGCCTCTAGATGTGTGGAAAATGAAATTTTGATGTATTTCAGGAGTCTCAAAAAACAGAACGGCGAGATATTTATGGGTGACACCTTAGAAACCGATAAGCAGGGCAATCCGCTTACCGTGGAAGATTTAATCAGCGACGATACGGATATAGTCGAGGAGTTGGAGAAAAAACGCAGAATAGGCGAAATGACCGAACTTATCAGGAATATGACGGACGAGAGGGAAAAGGAAATTATTATTCTTCGCTACGGCTTGAATAATGCAAAACCGCTCACTCAGCGAGAAGTTGCCGAGAGGCTTAATATCAGCCGTTCCTATGTTTCGAGAATCGAAAAAAAGGTGCTGGAGGATTTGAGAAATAATATAAATTAAAAAAATCGGAATGCAAATATTTTTTTGCATTCCGATTTTTACTTAAAGAACATGTTGTTTTTGGCTTGTTATTAATTTGATTTTCGGTTTTTTATTAAATATCTGTTATTTCTCTTTTCATTGCGTTATATGAGCAAAGCACGGCTTCGTCGTTCATATTACAGCCGAGATCGTAAATCGGCACAAGTTTGAACAGTTCGTTCAGATTATCCATAAGTTTGTTCATTCCGTTTTCGCCGAGTCGCCTGATGGTTTGCGAAAAGATGTTGTAAATGGCTCTGCCCGTGTCGGCAGGCTTTATTTGGTTCGTTTCGCTTCTGCTCAAAAAACAGATACCGCCCAGAGGTACAACAGCCGGTGTAGAGTAATCGTACTTTCCGCTCCACGGAGTGCCGCAGGCATACGGCTTGCCGTCTATGATTCTGATAGCCGGTTTGTCGTCGTTTAATATGTATGCTCTGTCGCCGAAGTGTTTGAGCCAAAGTTGGGTGTGGGTCGATTTACCCGTGCCGCTGTCCGCACTGAACGCATATGCCACGCCGTCAACGACTACGCATGACGAATGAAGCAGAATGCCGTCAAAGCCTATAAGAGCCGTGTAAAAATCACTTCCCGTTATCATATATTCCCAGTCGCCCTGGGTGAGCTCGGGGTGCTCCGCCATGGCACTTTTGACCCTCTGTTCATCAACATTAATTACAATGTCGGGTGCAGAATCGGAACTTTGATTCTTTGAAAGATAGGGAATCGCTTGTTTTTTTGTTCTGCCTTTAGGGTCGATTATTTCAACTCTGAGATTTGCGATGTCGTAAAATGGCATAGTAAAATTCCTTTATAAAAATATTTATCTATTATGATTATAAAACAAATAGCGTTGTCCGTCAACTTAAAAAATCAAAATAGGTATTGAAATTTTTTTGATTATAATGTATATTATATAAAAATATAATAATGTATCACAAATGCCGTTTGGTGATTTTAATTAAACGAAAAAGCAAAATAAGTTGCAAAATATGGCACAGGAGATGTGTATGGAAAAAATCACGAGCAAAAATAATACAATAATTAAGGACACCAAAAAACTCTTTACCTCATCTAAAGCAAGAGCCGAAGAAAAACGCTTTGTTTTGGAGGGGGCAAGGCTATGCTTTGATGTCCTTAATTCAGTTTATGAGCCCGAGAATGTGTTTTATACCGAGAATATAATAAAAAAATATCCCTCTGAAACAAACGCACTCATAACTCACTGCGGCGGCTCATATATGATTACCGAGGAAATCGCCGAAAAACTAAGCGACACAAAGAGTCCGCAGGGCATATTCCTTACCGTTAAAATGAAAAACGGCGAAAACAAAATAAAAAACAAGGCGATAGCACTCGATAATGTTCAGGACCCGTCAAATGTCGGTGCGATAATCCGCTCGGCGGAGGCACTCGGGATAGACAGCGTTATAGTTTATTCCGGCTGTGATGTCTACAATCCCAAAGCAATCAGAGCAAGTATGGGTTCGGTGCTCAGAATGAATACGGTTAAAACAGATAATCTTACGCAACTGATAAAAGACTTATCTTCGGGCGGTTTTGCAACTTATGCTACGGTTCCCGACAGCAGGGCAACTAAGATTACGGATATTGATTTTTCGGGCAAAACGCTTTGCGTTATCGGAAATGAGGCAAACGGAGTAGAGGACGGCATTAAGGCGGTTTGCGACTCGCTCATTACCATACCGATGCTTGGCAGAGCGGAAAGCCTTAATGCAAGCGTTGCCGCTTCGATTACTATGTGGGAGATGCTCAGATGAGTGATGTGCTTTACTGGATTTGGCTTCAGCATTGTATAGGCTGTGCAAGATGCTTTGATAATGTGCTCGATTATTTTGGGAGTATAGAAGCGTTTTACGAGAGTAATTATTTGCAGAAAAAATGTTGCCCCGAACTGAATGATAATATGATTCGCAAAAGTGAGGAGTTCACCCTAAACGACGCAAAGAAAATTGTTGATAAGTGTAAGAAAAACGGCTGGAACATAATTACTTACGAGGACAGCGAATATCCCGTTAAGCTGAAAAATATTTACAATCCGCCTGCCGTACTTTATGTCAGCGGCAATCTTCCGGATATAGATAATGTACTAACCTTCGGTTCGGTCGGCACACGAAAGGCATCGCCTTATGCTCTTAAAGCCTCTAAGGTCATAGCAAAGGGCGTTGCGAGGTGCGGCGGAGTTGTTGTGAGCGGAGGTGCGTTGGGAATAGATACGGCATCCCATGAGGGAGCACTCGAGGGTGGCGGAAAAACCGTTGCGGTTCTCGGATGCGGTCTGGGTGCAAATTATCTTATGAGCAATGCGGATTTGAGACGGCGTATAGCCGCAAACGGTGCTCTCATCAGCGAATATCCGCCCGGCACTCAGGCAAGTAAATATACATTTCCCGCAAGAAACAGAATCATAAGCGGACTTTCGGACGCCGTGTTTGTCGCAGAAGCCGGGATAAAAAGCGGCTCGCTGATTACCGCTTCTTTTGCCGCAGACCAGGGCAGGGATATTTTTGTTCTTCCGTCGAGCATATTCGATACCGGATTTAACGGAACGAATAAATTGATTGAAGACGGTGCGGTTCCCGTTACGTCAATGAATGTTATATTGTCTCAATATAAGGAAAAATATCGCACGCTCGATACATCAAAGTCGGCTTCTTTTGAGGAACTTCTGTCGGACGAATATAAAGAGAGGGACATTCCTTTTGAAAAAGACGAACAACTCTCGTTTGATAAAATAGACGAGCACAGAGACAATCAGGACAAAATGACGCAGACCGCCGCAAAAATTTCGGGAAACGAAAAGGCGGTTTATGATGCTCTCACCGACGGCTACACCGATATTGACAGCATAGCCGCAAGGGCAAATCTCGATATGAAAGACGTGCTTATGTCGCTGACTATGCTCGAACTCGACGGCTTGGCAGAGGCAGGCATAGGAAAAAGATACAGAAAAAAGCAGGCGTGAAAGCGGCATTTCACATTCGTTTTTAACTGCTTGAAAAATATTTTTTATTAACATTAACCGAAAGGATTTTTAATAATGGCAAAGTCAAAATTAGTGATTGTGGAGTCACCCGCAAAGGCTAAAAACATAAAGGGCTATTTGGGCGACGGATATGAGGTTATCGCCTCTATGGGTCATGTTCGTGATCTCCCTGCGGCAAGGCTCAGCGTTGATATTGAGCATAACTTTGAGCCTAAGTACGCAGTAATAAAGGGCAAAGAAGCTCTTGTTGAGGAACTTAAAACAAAGGCTGACAAAGCCGAATATGTATATCTCGCAACCGACCCCGACCGTGAGGGAGAGGCAATTTCGTGGCATCTTGCAAACATTCTTGATTTGAGTCTTAACGATAAAAATCGTGTTACATTTAACGAGATTACAAAAACAGGCGTTAAAAACGGTATGGCGCATCCAAGAGAAATTGATATAGACCTGGTCAATGCTCAGCAGGCTCGACGTATTCTCGACAGACTTATCGGCTACAAACTGTCTCCGTTCGTCAGCCAGAAAATTCGCAGAGGACTTTCGGCAGGCAGAGTACAGAGCGTTGCGCTCAGACTCGTTGTTGACAGAGAAAACGAGATTCGTGCTTTTAAACCCGAGGAATATTGGACGATAGACGCTAAGTTTACAAATCCGCCCGACAGAAAAACATTCGGTGCAGTTCTTGTGCAGGACGCCGACGGAAACAAGGTAGGCACGGATAAGAATAAGATTCCGTCTAAGGAAGTTTCCGACAAAATGCTTTCCGATTTGGAAAACGCAGAATATGTTGTCGAAAGCGTAAAGAAAGGCACAAGAAAGAAAAATCCCGCTCCGCCGTTTATCACTTCGACTCTTCAGCAGGAGGCGTCACGCCGCCTCTCGTTCCAGGCAAGAAGAACGATGAAAGCCGCACAGGAACTTTACGAGGGCGTTGATGTTAAGGAACTCGGTACTGTCGGTCTTATCACATATATGAGAACCGACTCGCTTCGTATTTCCGATGAGGCAAGAGCCGCAGGTAATGATTTTATCAAGAATGAGTACGGCGAAAAATATCTTCCGTCAACTCCGAGATTTTATAAAACCAGAGGAAATGCACAGGACGGACACGAGGCTATCAGACCGTCTATGCCTAATGTAACTCCCGAGTCGGTTAAGGCTTCGCTTACTTCCGACCAGTATAAGATTTATAAGCTCGTATGGGAGAGATTTATCGCTTCTCTTATGGCTTCCTGTGTTCAGGAGACTATGAAAGTTGAGATTAAGGCAAACGGTTATCTCCTTTCGGCAAGCGGATATACGATTAAGTTTGACGGTTTTACCGCTCTTTACGAGGAAAAGACCGATGACTCCCAAAAGAAGGACAGCGAATCTCCGCTTCCTCCGGTTGCAAAGGGCGATGTGCTCAAACTTAAATCCATTCTCGGTAATCAGCATTTCACTCAGCCGCCCGCAAGATATACGGAGGCTTCTCTTACCAAGGCACTTGAGGAAAACGGCGTAGGCCGTCCGTCAACATATGTAACCATAACCTCCACCATTCTTTCTAAGGAATATGTTGTTCGAGAGGGAAAGCAATTTGTACCGACAGAACTCGGCGAGGCTGTAACCAATCTTCTTAAAGAGAGAATTCCCAATATCGTAAATGTCAAGTATACCTCAAAGATGGAGGATGACCTTGATAAAATTGATTCGGGCGAAAAGAATTATATCGATATGATAAGGCTTTACTATGACGATTTTGTGGAGCCGCTCGAAAAAGCGAAGAAAGATATGCAGGGCGTTAAGATAAAACTCAAGGAAGAAGAAACCGATGTTGTCTGTGAAAAATGCGGCAGAAAGATGGTAGTTAAGGTCGGCAGATTCGGCAAATTCCTTGCTTGCCCCGGTTATCCCGAATGCAAAAACGCAAAGCCGCTCGTTACAAAGACGAATGCCAAATGTCCGGTATGCGGCGGTGATGTAATAGAAAAGAAAACAAAGAGGGGCACACCGTTTTACGGCTGCTCAAATTATCCTAAATGTAACTTTATGACCTGGGACGCACCGACTGACGAGAAGTGCCCAAGATGCGGAAAGTCGCTGTTTAGAAAGAAAGGTAATGTTCTTTATTGCCCCGATACCGAAAACTGCGGCTACACAAAACAGGCGGAAAAGAAAAAGTAATATGAAAAAATTTACAGTTGTCGGAGCAGGTCTTGCAGGGTGTGAGGCGGCTTGGCAGATAGCGGAGAGCGGTTATCCGGTCACTCTCATTGAGATGAAACCGATAAAATTTTCTCCGGCTCATAAAAGTGAAAATTTTGCGGAACTCGTCTGTTCAAATTCTCTAAAAGCGTCACGGCTTGAAAGTGCCGCAGGATTGCTCAAAGAGGAAATGTTCCGTCTCGGTTCGCTTACCGTGGCTGTTGCACGCAGATGTGCCGTGCCTGCCGGCGGAGCGCTTGCCGTTGACAGAAACGATTTTTCTTCAGCTGTTACCGATATGATAAAAAACCATCCTAATATTACGGTCGAGAACAGGATTTTTGACAGAATCGAGCCCGAGGAAAACGAGATTTTGATTATTGCCACCGGTCCTTTGACGGAGGAGAGCCTGGCACAGGAAATACAAAGACTGTGCGGTGACTGTCTCTCTTTCTATGATGCGGCGGCACCTATCGTAACCGCAGAAAGCGTAGATATGACTAAGGCGTTCGGCGCTTCGAGATATGACCGAGGCGGCGACGAGGATTATATAAACTGTCCGTTTAATAAGGCGGAATATGAGGCTTTCATAAACGAACTGATTAATGCAGAGGGTGCAGTTGTCCACGATTTTGATGTCTATGAGGGTTGTATGCCGATAGAAAAACTGGCTAAAAGAGGACTTGACGCACCACGCTTCGGCCCGATGAAACCTGTCGGACTCGTTGACCCGAATACAGGGCACAGACCGTGGGCGTGCGTTCAACTCAGGCGTGAGAACAGCAAGGGGACTATGTTTAATCTTGTCGGCTTTCAGACGAACTTGAAATTCGGAGAGCAAAAGAGAGTATTTACTATGATACCCGGTCTTGAAAATGCGGAGTTTGTAAGGTACGGAGTAATGCACCGTAATTCGTTTTTGGACTCTCCCCGACTTTTGAACGCCGATTTCAGCCTGAGGAGTAATGAAAACATTTTCTTTGCTGGTCAGATTACAGGCGTTGAGGGGTATATGGAATCAGCCGCTTCGGGAATTATGGCAGGTATTAATGCCGTAAGGAGAGCAAACGGCGAGGAGCCTCTCATTCTTTCGGAGAATAATATGATAGGCGCCCTGTCACGGTATATCAGTGACAAGAGCGTAAGTAATTTTCAGCCTATGGGTGCAAACTTCGGTATACTTCCTCCCATAGAGCCGAAAATCAGAGATAAAAAGGCACGCTATGCCGCACTCGGCAGACGTGCACTTGACGGACTCGAAAAGGCGGAATGAAAAAATATGAAAATTATTGTTGACGCAATGGGCGGAGATAACGCACCCGACGAGATAATAAAGGGTTGTGCTCTTGCACTCGAGGAATTTGATATTGACGAGATAATTTTGCTCGGCGACGAAAAGGCGGTGCAAAACAGCGTTGAAAAAAACAATGTGCCGCTTGATAAGTTTCGTATTGTTCATTGCTCAGAGGTTATAGGTAACTGCGACGAGGCAAAAACGGTGCTCAAGGGCAAGCCCGACAGTTCTATGTCGGTCGGTTTCAGAATGTTGAATGACGGCGAGGGCGACGCCTTTGTCAGTGCAGGAAACACGGGTGCCATTACGGTCGGCGCAACCTTGATAACAAAGAGAATTAAAGGCGTTAAAAGACCTGCCATTGCCTCTGTTATGCCGAGCGCAGACAAACCGTTCTTGCTTATGGACTGCGGTGCAAATGCCGAATGTAAGAGCGAGTATCTTTACCAGTTCGGACTCCTGGGTTCACTTTATATGAAAAATGTTATGCGTGTTGAGTGCCCGAGGGTCGCTCTTGCCAATAACGGCAGCGAGGAAACAAAAGGTACGCCGGTTGTTAAAGAGGCGTATGCTCTTATGAAAAAAGCACCGTATAATTTTGTCGGAAACATAGAGGGTAGAAGAATTCCCTACGGTGACGCAGATGTTGTGGTAGCCGACGGCTTTACCGGCAACTTGATACTTAAAACTTACGAGGGCGTCGCAAAGGTGCTTATGCAGGGAATCAAGGACGCTTTTTATAAAAATACGATTTCAAAATTATCGTATCTCGGCGTTCGCTCGGGAATCAACGATATGAAAACCCGCTTTGATTATAAGGAATACGGCGGAGCAGTTATGCTCGGAGTAAAAAAGCCGGTGGTTAAGGCGCACGGTTCGGCTGACGCACGCACTTTTAAGAATGCGATTAAGCAGGCGGTTTGGTTTTTACAGACCGATTTGACAGAAAAGATAGAAAAGGAATTGGCTGAGAATTGATATGAAAACGCTTGAAGAAAAAATAAATTATACCTTCAAGAATAAGGATTTGCTTAAAGAGGCGCTGACTCATTCGAGTTATGCAAACGACTGCCAGTTGGGCTATAACAACGAGCGTATGGAATTTTTGGGCGATGCGGTGCTGAGTCTCGTTTCGGCACAGTATCTTTACGAGCGTTATCCCGATTGGCCGGAGGGCGATTTGTCAAAACTTCGCTCATCGCTCGTGTGCACTCAGTCGCTCTCGGATTTTGCCAGAGAGATTGATTTGGGCAATTATTTGCTCCTTGGCAGAGGCGAGCTAAAAACGGGCGGCAGCGACAGAAGCTCTAATTTGGAAAATGCCTTTGAAGCTCTCATCGCCGCCATATATCTTGACGGCGGAATGGAGCAGGCGAGAAAACACATTCTGCGTTTTTTGTCCAAGGATATAGACACCCACCATATTCCGTTTAAGGATTATAAGACAACGCTTCAAGAGGTCATCCAGCAGAATAAGGACGAAACACTTAATTATGTTATCGTCAGCGAGGACGGACCTCCGCACGACAGAACTTTTAAGGCAGAAGTTCATCTTAACTCAAATGTTGTCGGCACGGGAGTCGGCAAGAGTAAGAAACAGGCAGAGCAGGAGGCGGCGAAAGAGGCTCTTTCGCTGATGGGAATTATATGAAAAAAGGAAATATAAGTCTTTTTATTCCGCATCTCGGCTGCCCTCACAAATGCTCATTTTGTAACCAAAATACCATTACGGGAAAGCAGACTCAGCCGAGCGCAGACGATGTAAGAACTGCTGTGGAAACGGCACTTAGAAAAAAGAATTACGATTATGAAATAGCCTTCTTCGGCGGAAGTTTTACCGCAATAGACAGAGAGTATATGCTTTCTCTCTTAAAGGCGGCTTACGATTATGTTAAGGACGGCAGAGTAAACGGTATTCGTATCTCGACCCGACCCGACTGCATTGACGAAGAAGTGCTTGATATACTGAAAAAATACGGCGTTACCTCAATCGAACTCGGTGCACAGAGTATGGATGATGAGGTGCTTAGGGCTAATTTCAGAGGACATACGGCAGAGGATGTGGAAAATGCATCAAGACTTATTAAGTCTTACGGCTTTGAACTCGGACTTCAGATGATGACGGGTTTGTACCTCGATACGGACGAAAAGGCGATTGAAACGGCAAAAAAGCTGATAGCCCTGTCACCCGATACAATCAGGATTTATCCTACCGTTGTGCTGAAAAATACATATCTTGCAAAACTTTACGAGGACGAATTATATAAGCCGCAGACGGTGGATGATGCCGCAAATTTGTGTACGAAAATAGTTCCGATGTTTGAAAAAGCGGGTATAAGAGTGATAAGGCTCGGACTTCATTCATCGCCGGAACTTAAGAAAAATATGATTGCCGGAGCGTTTCATGACAGTTTCGGCGAGATAGTCAAGAGCAGATATATGCTCAATAAAATATTAAAGCACCCACCTGCCGATTATGAGATTGTTGTTAATTCAAAATCCGTGTCGCAGTTAAAGGGACAGCAAAAGAGAAACATATACTTCCTTATGGAAGAGGGATATAACATAAAAGTTACGGTAAACGATAAGGTTGCCGTAGGCGATATTAAAATTGTAAGACGGTAAAAAATATGCTACTCAGAACATTAGAAATGCAGGGATTTAAGTCATTCCCCGATAAAACTGAATTAAACTTCGGCAAGGGTATCACCGCTGTTGTGGGACCTAACGGCTCGGGAAAGAGTAATATTTCCGATGCTGTTCGCTGGGTTCTCGGCGAAACGAGCACAAAGTCGCTTCGTGGTTCTAAGATGGAGGATGTAATTTTCGGTGGTACTTCGAGTCGTAAGGCACTCGGCTTTGCCCAAGTCGTTCTGACTCTCGATAATACGGACGGGTCGCTTGACGGTCACGGCGATATTGTGACGGTCAGCCGTCGCTATTACCGTTCGGGCGAGAGCGAGTATAAGATAGACGGAGAGAGCGTTCGTCGAAAGGATATTCACGAACTGTTTATGGATACGGGTCTCGGCGCAGACGGCTACTCTATGGTAGGTCAGGGCAAAATTGATTCTATCATTTCCGCAAAAAATGAGGACAGACGAGAACTCTTTGAAGAGGCGGCAGGAATTTCACGCTTTCGCCATAAGAGACGAGATGCAGAGAGAAGACTGGAGCAGGCACAGGAAAATCTCGTTCGACTGCTTGACATTCTTGCGGAACTTGAGGGCAGAGTCGGTCCGCTTAAAAAGCAGAGCGAAAAAGCGCAGAAGTTCTTGGTGCTCAGCGACGAAAAGAAAACGCTTGAAATCGGCGTTTGGCTTAATAAAATAAATAAGTTTACGGTGGATTTGCGTGAGCAGGAGCATAAAATCGATGCCGCAAACGCATCGTACGAGGTTTGCGAAAAAGACTTGCTCGACCTTGAGAGCAGGCTTGAAAGTATTGCGAATGAGATTGCAGGCATAAATCTTGCAATTGAGCAGAGCAGACTCGGTGCCTCCGGCTTTGAGGAGGAGGCTTTGCGTAAGGACGGCGAGGCTTCCGTTCTTAACGCAACCGTAGAGCATAATAACGAAACCGTTGCCCGTCTTACGGCGGACATAAACGACGCCGACGATTCGGGCAAAAGTATAGACGAGCAGATTAAGCAAAAACAGGCGATAATTGACGAAAATGAGCAGAAGTCGGCAGAGAAAAAGGCTATGCTCGAGGCTGTCGCAGGCGAACTCTCAAAGGTGCAGGACGAAAATTTGGAGATTTCGGACAAGACCCTCGAACTTAATAAAAAACTCACATCTCTTACACTTCAGCTCAGCGATGCAAAGGTTAAGGCGTCGCAGGCAAGCTCGTCCATAGAGGAAATCAATTCAAGAAAAGATACCTTGTCCGCTCAGATAGACAGCGTGGAAAAGGATATTGAATATACAAAAAGCCAAAAGGACGAAAGCGAGAAAAATCTCGAATTTATCAGGGAGAGAATATCCGAGTATGAAAATTCTCTCGGCGGCTATCGCATTAAACTTCAGGGCAAGACCGAGGCTGCGGAGAAGATAAGAGATAAAGTAAATTCTCTCTCCAGAAAATACGGCGAAAAAACCGACAGAGCCAATGTTCTTCTCGACCTTGAAAAGAATATGGAGGGCTTCTCGGGAGCGGTTAAGGCTGTGCTTAAGCAGAGCCAAAACAAGGCACTTTCCGGCATTCACGGAACGTTGTCTCAACTTATCACGGTCGATAACGAATATTCAACCGCTATCGAAATCGCACTCGGTGCGGCTATGCAGAATATCGTTGTTTCTTCCGAGAGCGACGCAAAAAGGGCTATCGCTTATCTTAAACAGAACAATGTCGGCAGAGCAACATTTCTCCCCATATCGGCAATAAAGCCACGCATTATGCAGGAAAAGAATTTGGACGATAATTTCGGCTTTGTGGATGTAGCGTCAAATCTTGTAGAATGCGACGGACAGTACCGTGATATTATAGAAAATCTGCTCGGCAGGGTTATGATTGTTGAGGATATTGACTGTGCCGTAGGTATTTCTAAGAGATATGAAAACAAATACAAGACCGTAACCCTTGACGGTCAGGTTATTAATCCGGGCGGTTCAATGACGGGCGGCTCAAAGGGCAGAGGCAGCGGAGTTCTCTCCCGTGCAAACCTTATAGAGCAGTTGAAGGACGAGGCTCGGGAAATTAAAAACGAACTCGACAGCGCACAACTCGAACTCAAAAAGGCTGTTGAGGCGGCTAATCTTGCAGGTGCAGACTTGCAGGGCGCAGACGCCGATTTGAGAAACGCAAAGGAAGAACTTATCAGAGCAGAGGGCGACGATAAACTTATCGGAGATAAACTTTCGTCCTTTGAGGCGCAAAAGGCGGCTATGCTTCGTGAACAGGAAAACAGCGAGGGCAGAATTCTTCTCTTTGAGGAGGCGGGCAAAAAGGCTCAGGCGGACTGCGAGCGAATCAAAGCGGAGAGCGAGGAGACCGAAAACGAACTCAACTCGATTTCCGAGGGCGCAAGCGAACTTATTAAAAAGCGTGACGATATTCGTGAGAGAACAGAAAGCATTAACCTTGAACTTGTTACCCTGACAAAGGATACGGAGGCGGCAAGACAGGCTGTTATCGAACTTGAACTCAGAAAGGCGAATCAGTCCGACAGGGTTAAATCTATTAATGACGAAATCGCCGAAATCAATGCCAAAAACGAAGCTTTGCTCCTGTCGATAAACGATATTAATTCGCAGGCGGACGCTCTCAGAAAAAGAGCGGCCGAGGCGGGAGAGTCGGTGCAGAGCGAAATCGAGCGCCGCAACGAACTCGAAAAGCAGACTAACGAACTCAGAGCCGACGAAAAAGCAAGACTTCAGGACAAGGAAAAACTTTCGTCCGACCTCGTAAGGTTAGAAGAACGAAAAAATAATATGAAAAAGGAATATGACGAACTCGGCGATATGCTCTTTGAGCAGTATGAACTTACAAAGCCCGAGGCTGAAATGCTCGGCATAGTCATAGAGGATATGTCGGCGGCTAAGAAAAGGCTTCACGAGATTAAAGTTGCCATAAGAGGGCTCGGCTCGATTAATGTCGGCGCAATCGAAGAATATAAGGAAGTCAGCGAAAGATATACTTTCCTTAAAGAACAGATTGACGATATTGAGGCATCAAAGAAAGAACTCGGCAATATCATATCAGACCTTACGACATCTATGAGCGAAAAGTTCCTTACTCAGTTTAAGAAGATAAACGAGGAATTTAAGATAAGCTTTTCGGATTTCTTCGGCGGAGGCAAGGGCGAGCTTATTCTTGAGGACCCGAACAACTGTCTTGAATCGCCGATTGAAATTAAAATTCAGCCGCCCGGAAAATCGGTGCAGAACATTAACCTGTTCTCCGGCGGAGAAAAATCGCTTGCCGCAATGGCGCTTTTGTTCAGCGTGCTTAAGGTTCAGCCGTCGCCGTTTTGTATTTATGATGAGGTTGAGGCGGCGCTTGATGATGTAAATGTTGAGCGATTTGCAAAATATATGCGCCGTATGACGGACAAAACGCAGTTCATTTCCATCACTCATCGTAGGGGCACTATGGAAGAGGCGGATGTGCTGTACGGAGTAACGATGCAGGAAAAGGGAGTGTCGAAACTTCTTGAACTTCAATCGACCGAACTCGCCGCTAAAATGGGATTAGACGCATAGTAAAGAGGTAAATATGGGATTATTTGAAAAATTAAGAAAAGGCTTAAAAAAGACGAGAACAGAGGGTATGACCGCACAGGTTGACAACGTTCTCGAGTCACACGAAAAAATTACCGACGAACTTTTTGACGAACTCGAAGAGGTGCTCATTATGGGCGATGTCGGCTTTCCGACAGCGGAGAGGGTTATCGGCGACCTTAAAGAAAAAATTGCAAACGATAATATCACAAGCGTTCCCGAAGTGCGAGAAACCTTAAAGGATATTGTAGCCGGCGTAGTGTGGGGCGGCAGTTATTTGTCACTTCGTACAAAGCCGTCGGTTATTCTTGTAATCGGTGTAAACGGAGTGGGAAAAACCACTACAATCGGTAAACTTGCAATGCGACTTAAGTCCATGGGCAGAAGCGTTGTGCTGGGTGCTGCGGATACCTTCAGAGCAGGTGCGATAGAGCAACTTCAGGTTTGGGCTGACAGAGCGCAGGTACCGCTTGTAAAGCACGGCGAGGGTGCAGACCCGGCGGCTGTTGTTTATGATACCATTCAGTCGGGCAAGGCGAAAAATGCCGATGTTATTATCATAGATACCGCAGGCAGATTGCATAATAAGAAAAATCTTATGGACGAACTTAATAAAATCAGTCGTGTTATTGACCGTGAACTTCCCGATGCAAGCCGTGAGACATTGCTTGTCCTTGACGCAACAACAGGTCAAAATGCCGTTAATCAGGCAAAGGACTTTAAGGAAGCGGCAGGCATTACCGGCATTATTCTCACAAAACTTGACGGAACTGCAAGAGGCGGAGTTGTGCTTGCCATAAATAATGAACTTGATGTGCCGGTTAAATTTATCGGCGTCGGCGAGCAGATAGATGATTTACAGCCGTTTGATGCAGAGGCGTTTGCTTCGGCTATGTTCGATTTGACCCCTACTCACGGCGAGGACGATTCAATTAAGGAATTTATGCACAGCAACGACCCCGAACCCGAGGAGAAAGAGGAAAAATAATGGATTTTATTTTAGCAACAAATAATATGAAAAAACTTGCGGAAATGCAGAGAATTCTTGCTCCGCTCGGAATTAATGTGGTGACGGCAAAAATGCTCGGCATTACACTTCCCGAGGTAGTCGAGGACGGAGACACCTTTGAGGCTAACGCAAAAATTAAGGCAGAAAGCGCCTGCAAAATCACAGGCCTGCCTGCCATAGCCGATGACAGCGGACTGTGCGTTGATTATCTTGACGGTTATCCGGGAATATACTCCGCACGGTTTGCAAATATAGAAATTCACGGCGGAAAATGCGTGGATAATGAAAGAAACGCAGACGATGAGGATAACAATAATCTTCTGCTTAAAAAACTAGAGGGCGTTGAAAAAGAAAAACGCACGGCATATTACGTATGCGCTATCTGCTGTATCTTTCCTGACGGAAAAGAGATTACCGTAAGGGGCGAATGCCACGGACATATCGGCTTTGAGCGTGACGGAAACGCAGGCTTCGGCTATGACCCGTTGTTTATAATAAACGGAAAATCATTCGGAAAATACGAGGGCGAGGAGAAAGACAAAATCTCCCACAGAGGTAAAGCTCTCAGATTACTTGCTAAGGAATTGGAGAAAATTATATGACATCAAAGGAAAGAGCCGCTTGGCGTGCAAAGGCTAATTCACTCGAGCCTATTATTCAGATAGGCAAGGAGGGAATTACCGATAACCTTATTACCCAGATTGACGATACTTTGGACGTGCGTGAGTTGATTAAAATAAGAGTTCATCTTGAGACCGCACCCGAGAGTCCTAAGCAATTTGCGCCTAAATTGGCAGAGGCTTTGCAGGCGGAGGTTATTCAGGTTATAGGCGGAGTGATAGTCCTTTACCGTAAGGCAGACCCCGATAAAATTGCAGAGAAAAAGAAAAAAAGAGGCTCGGGCTCGGCAAAGGCCAAGGCAAAGAAAAAGGTAAAAATCAAAGGTCTCAGACAAAGACAGAGAGAAAAGGAAGCAAAAAATCCTTATGCTGTTTATGACAGAATGAATAAGGACAAAAACAAAAAGCAGAGCAGAACAAAGTGATATGAAAACAGGAATTTTCGGCGGAGCGTTTAACCCTGTGCATAACGGACATATCGCTCTGGCAAAGCACTATATGACTTCGCTCGGACTGGAGCGGATTATCTTTATTCCGACTCACATTCCACCTCATAAGACGGACGAACTTTTGGCGAGCGAGGCGGACAGAATAAATATGCTTGCCGTTGCTTTATCGGGATTTGACAATTTTGAGATTGATGACTGTGAGTTTAAGCGAGAGGGAAAAAGTTATACTTACGATACCGTTGTTTATCTAAAGAATAAGTATCCCGAGGATGATTTTTACTTAATCGTCGGAGAGGATCAGTATTTATTTTTCGATAAGTGGTACAGGTATGAGGATATATTAAAACTTACAACCGTTGTTACCGCCTGCCGACATATAAACAGGTATAAAGAATTATTACAATATAAGAGCAGTCATATCAAAATGGAAAATTCGATTGTCTCCGATTTCGATGTTATCGAAGTGTCGTCGTCTCAAATCAGGGCAGAAATTAAGGCAAAGAAAGATATTTCTTCCCTCGTTCCCGATGGAGTGGAAAAATATATTAAGGAGCATGGCTTATATGTATGATTTTGAAAAGTACGAAAATTTGATTAAAGAACGCCTCTCCGAACACAGGTTTATTCATTCAATGAATGTGGCAAAGAGAGCGAGAGAACTTGCACTTCTTAACGGCGTAGACCCCGACAAGGCATATCTTGCAGGCATTTTGCATGATATAACAAAGGAAATGCCGTACGATGAGCAGGAAAAATATATGCATCTCTCTCCCTCTGCTCTTGAAAAAAGTAATAAATTGGTGTATCATCAAATCTCGGGAGCCGAGTACGTAAAAAGAAAACTCGGCATTACCGATGAGGAAATACTCTCGGGGATAAGGTATCACACCACGGGCAAAGATAATATGAGCGTGTTCGATATGGTGATATATCTGGCTGATTTAACGAGTGCGGAGCGAAGTTATAACGATGTGGAATATGTCAGAACGCTTGCGGATAAATCGCTGCTTGAGGCTATGCTTTACGCACTGAAATTTACAATTACCGATTTGGTAAAAAGACAGGAAATTATACATCCCGACACCCTTAACTGCTATAATTGGGCGCTCGGTAAAATAAAAGCAGAAAGTGGAATTATATGACGAAGGATAATTATTTGGACATTGCAAAAATTGCCGTTAAGGCGATGGACAGCAAAAGAGGCGAGGATATAGAAGTAATTAAAGTATCGGATATTACGGTGCTTACCGATTATTTTGTAATTGCAACGGCTAACTCAAATACTCAACTTAAGGCTATGGCTGACGAGGTCGAATTTAAACTCTCCGAGGCAGGCTATGAGCCGCACCATATAGAGGGCGAGAGAAGCGAGTGGGTTTGTCTTGATTATATCGGAACGGTTATTCACATTCTCCTAAAGCAGCAGCGTGGGTTTTATCAAATTGAGCGTCTGTGGGAGGACGGCGAAAAGGTCGATATAGACGATATTATTGTAAAGGATTAAGAGATTTACTTAGGAGGAAAAGGTAATGGAGTATAATTTTAAGCAGATTGAATCAAAATGGCAGAATGTGTGGTATTCACAAAATACATTTGCGGCAAAGCAGGATTTTACATTGCCGAAGTATTACTGCCTTGTTGAGTTTCCGTACCCGAGCGGACAGGGACTTCACGTAGGACACCCACGTTCATATACGGCACTTGATATTGTTGCAAGAAAGAAAAGACTTGAGGGTTATAATGTTCTTTATCCTATGGGATGGGACGCATTCGGTCTGCCTACCGAGAATTTTGCAATTAAAAACCATATTCACCCCGCAGAGGTAACAAAGAAGAATGTAGCTCACTTTAAGGAACAACTTCAGTCACTCGGTTTCAGCTTTGACTGGACGAGAGAGATTAACACCACCGACCCGTCATATTATAAGTGGACTCAGTGGATTTTCCTTCAGCTTTATAAGAAGGGTCTTGCATATAAGAAAGAAATGGCAGTAAACTGGTGCACCTCGTGTAAGTGCGTTCTTGCAAACGAGGAAGTTGTAAACGGCGTTTGCGAGCGTTGCGGCAGTGAGGTTATCCGCAAAAATCAGAGTCAGTGGATGCTTAAAATTACTGCATATGCAGACAGACTTGTTAAGGATTTGGATGATGTTGATTTTATCGAGAGAGTTAAGACCCAACAGCGTAACTGGATAGGTCGTTCTACCGGTGCGGAGGTTGACTTCGGTACAACTCTCGGCGATACCCTTACGGTATATACCACCCGTCCCGACACTCTTTTCGGTGCAACGTATATGGTTATTTCTCCCGAGCATCCGCTAATCGAGAAGTGGGCAGATAAGATTACAAATCTTGACGAGGTTCGTAAGTATCAGGACGAAGCCGCTCATAAATCGGATTTTGAGCGTACTGAACTTAATAAGGAAAAGACAGGTGTTAAGCTAGAGGGCGTAATGGGTATTAACCCTGTAAATAATGCCGAAATTCCTATTTTTATTTCCGACTATGTACTCGTGTCTTACGGTACGGGTGCCATTATGGCTGTACCTGCTCACGATACTCGTGACTGGGAATTTGCTAAGAAGTTTAATCTTCCTATTATAGAAGTAGTTAAGGGCAGTGAGGTCGGCGTAGAAAACGAAGCATTTACCGACTGTGCCACCGGCGTTATGACTAACTCATCTTTCCTCACCGGTATGAGCGTTGAGGAGGCTAAAAAGGCAATTACCGAGTGGCTTACAAAAGAGGGCAAGGGTCACGAAAAGGTTAACTTCAAACTTCGTGACTGGGTATTCTCACGCCAGAGATATTGGGGCGAGCCTATCCCGATTGTTAAGTGCGAAAAGTGCGGCTATGTACCGCTTGACGAGAGCGAACTTCCGCTTACTCTGCCTAATGTTGAGTCCTATGAGCCTACAGATACCGGCGAATCTCCGCTTGCAAAAATGACCGATTGGGTTAATACAACCTGTCCGTGCTGCGGTGGTCCGGCAAAGAGAGAGACCGACACCATGCCTCAGTGGGCAGGCTCGTCATGGTACTTCCTCAGATATTGCGACCCTCATAACGATAAGGAACTTATTTCTAAGGAGGCTGCAGAATATTGGACGCCCGTTGATTGGTACAACGGCGGTATGGAGCATACGACTCTTCACCTCCTTTATTCGAGATTTTGGCATAAATTCCTTTATGACATCGGCGTTGTTCCTACTTCGGAGCCGTATAAGAAGAGAACTTCGCACGGTATGATTCTCGGCGAAAACGGCGAGAAAATGTCGAAGTCCAGAGGCAATGTCGTTAACCCCGATGAAATCGTAGACGCCTACGGTGCAGACACAATGCGTCTTTATGAAATGTTCATCGGCGATTTTGAAAAGGCTGCTCCGTGGAATTCCGATTCAATTAAAGGTTGTAAGAGATTTATCGAAAAGTACTGGAATCTTCAGGAAAAGGTGAAAGACGGTAACGAGTATTCACCCGAGCACGAGGCTCTTATGCATAAGACGATTAAAAAGGTTACTTACGATATTGATAATCTTAAGGCAAATACCGCTATCGCATCTATGATGACTCTTGTAAACGAGTTCTCACAAAAGGGTTGCAACAAGGCTGAACTTAAAACTCTTACGATTCTTCTCAATCCGTTTGCTCCTCATGTGACGGAGGAAATGTGGCAGGTTATGAACTTCGGCGGTATGGTTAACGAGGCTCAGTGGCCGACTTATGATGAGGAAAAGACTAAGGAAAACAGCGTTGAGATAGTTATTCAGGTTATGGGTAAGGTTCGTTCAAAACTTACCATTCCCGTGGATATGCCTAAGGACGAAGTTCTCGCCGCAGCTAAGGCAGACGCTAAGATTGCAGAACTTCTCGACGGTAAGGAAATAAAAAAGGAAATATATGTTCCCGGTAAGCTCGTTAATTTTGTTGCCATGTAAAAAGGCTTTGTATAGGGGGGAATATATATGTCGGAAAATAAGGCGGCAGATTGTTGTGAGGAAGATTGCATCCACGAAAATCTGCTGAAAATCGTTAATGAAAAAATGCCTGCCGAGACAGAATTATACGATTTGTCGGAATTGTTTAAGGTGTTCGGCGACTCAACAAGAATAAGAATTTTGTTCGTTCTTTTTGAGGCAGAGGTTTGCGTGTGCGACCTTGCAAATGCGCTTAACATGACGCAGTCTGCCATATCGCACCAACTCAGAATACTTAAGGCAAATAAACTTGTAAAGAGCAGGCGAGAGGGAAAGTCCGTTTTCTATTCTCTCTCCGATGACCATGTACGCACCATTATTGCTATGGGTCTCGAACATATTGAAGAAAGCGATTGATAAAAAATAAGGAGGCGGTTGTAATGAAAAGACTTTTGTGCGTTGTTTTGTCGCTCGGTTTTTTCGTTGCGACCGCTTTTTGTGTTCCTTTTGTCGCTTCGGCTCAGGAGTATAAGGGCACGCAAATAAAAAACAGCACTACATATTATTACTATGACGCCGCCGATAAAACTCTTTATATAAACGGAAACGGAGATATTCCGAATCTATCTAACAGTACGGCGAGCATTCCGTGGCTTGAATGGGAAAGCGGAAAAATTCAGAGGGTGGTTGTTTCAGAGGGAATTACCTCTCTTGGAGACTATGTGTTTTACGGCGTTCAGGCAAAGGAGTTTGTCCTTCCGACCACGCTAAAGAGAATAGGCACATATTCTCTTTCGCTTACCAACGGTATGACCGAGTGGAATTTGCCGTTTGGGATAGAGATTATCGACTCGAACGCATTTAATAACTGCGTTAAAATGAAAAGTATTACTTTGCCGAAATCGGTTAAGACGATTGGCGACAGGGCTTTTGCTTCGTGTACTTCTCTTGAGAGCATTGTTATTCCGTCATCTGTGGAAAAGGTGGGCAGTAACGCTTTTTACAGATGCACTTCGCTTAGCAGTGCAGAGTTTGCTTCGCCCACCCAAAAAACGGCAGTTGGCTCAAAAGCGTTTTACGGTTGCACTTCTTTGCTTAATGTAACACTTCCGAGCAATGCATCTTGTGATGTTATGTCGTTCGGTTATAACATTTCAAATAAGGTAATTGACGGCTTTTCGCTTAAGGTTTACTCCGAATCCCAGCCGTATTATTACGCAAAGAATAACGGGATTTTGTATTCGCTTTTGCTCAGTTTTGACCTTAACGAATGCGTGGAAAATCCCAATACGATTACTTCCGATATAATTAACGATAAGTTGCATTATACTTTTACGCCTAAAACAAATCAACGCTACAACATTTATTCTTCTGGTGAGTGCGACCTCAAAGCTCAACTTTACCTTGACGGAAAATTGATTGCCGAGAGCGACGATATTGATAAATCAAATTCGGGCTTTTGTTTTGACGAGATTATGCAAAAGGGCAAAAAGTACGATATTTATGTCTCCTCCGTTAAGATGACCGGCGATTACAGTATATTTGTTTATCCGAGTGAGATTTTTGCTCTGTCGGTTTACAGAGGCTCACTCACTGTTTCCGCCGCCGATTCTAAGCAGGACGGAAATAAGCGTATTTTTCTCATTACCGATTCTATGCTCGGCGGTTTTATTCTCAGCGTATCCTTTGCAGACGGACAAAAAGAAGAAATTTATTACAGCAGATACATTGCCGGCGATTATGTAAAAAATGCCGATGACCAGAGTGAAAAGCCATTCTCCTGCGGAGAAAATGAGGCACACCTTTCGCTAAAGGGCTGTAATGCTTCTTATCCGTTTACGGTAAAGCACAGTTATGTTGGAGAGGTTATTAATCCCACGGTCGATAACGACGGTTATACCCTTTATACCTGTGTTAATTGCGACGACAGCTATAAGGCTGATTTTGTCGAAACAACCTCGTATAAGGTTACGGGCAGATTTGTTATGGACGAGGACAGTTACGGTGCGCACGAAAATAATGTTGCGTATTCTCAAGCCTATATTACGCTTGACGGCAGAAGATATAACGTAAACGCCGACGGCACATGGTGTGTTCGTACTTACGATGATTGTTATGCAACGGTTCATAATGAATACGGAGAGAACGCACGGCTTTATTTGAGCGTTGATGAAAAAGGCAGTTATGATTACGGTAACATTGCGCTTAAACCTTATGATATGAACGCTGACGGCGTTGTAAACGCAAAGGATTATTTGATTTATTACTACGAAAAAAGAGATACTCTCGGGGACGATTATTGGCAGTTTGGCAATAATTATTTGCTCAGGAGAAGAAGTTAAAGGTACAGACAGGTAAAAATGCTGTCTGTGCCTTGTTTTGGTTTAATATTTATATTATTTTGCTTGAAATAGTATATAAAATAAAGTATAATATTTACATTAATTTTAACATTGATTTCAGGGGTGATTTGTTTATGAAAAAGGTTGCAATTATTATGGGCTCGGACAGCGATTTGCCCGTTGTTACACCGGCAATTAAACAACTCAGAGAACTCGGCATCGAGACAGAGGTAAGGGTTATGTCAGCCCACCGTACTCCCGAGGAGGCTCATGAGTTTTCAAAGAATGCGATAGATAACGGCTTCGGCGTTATTATTGCCGCAGCAGGTATGGCTGCTCATTTGGGCGGTGTGCTTGCCGCTTCGACCACGCTTCCAGTTATCGGTATTCCGTGCTCGGCCAAGGTGCTCGACGGTATGGACGCTATGCTTGCAACTGTTATGATGCCACCGGGAATTCCGGTTGCCACAGTCGGTGTAAATGCGGCTAAGAATGCCGCTCTCCTTGCCGCAGAGATTTTGTCGGTGGGCGATGATGAACTTATGAATAAACTTATCAATATGCGTAAGGCTATGGCTCAGCAGGTCAGAGAAAAGGACAAGGCTTTGCAGGAAAAACTTAAGGAAATCTGAAGATCGTAATTTATTTGTGCAAATTTTAAGTATACAAATTAAAGGAGTTATTTATGGAAAAGAGTTTCAGCGACAGCTATGCAGCAGCAGGTGTGGATGTAACGGCAGGATATGAGTCGGTAGAACTTATCAAATCTCATGTTAAGCGTACGAATATACCGGGAGTTATCGGCGGTATCGGAGGCTTTGGCGGAATGTTTGAGCTTGCGTCGGCACAGTATAAAAATCCCGTTCTTGTATCGGGTACCGACGGCGTGGGAACAAAGATTAAACTTGCGTTTCTTATGGATAAGCACGATACAATCGGTATTGATTGCGTGGCAATGTGTGTAAACGATGTTGCGTGTTCGGGTGCAAAGCCGCTTTTCTTCCTCGATTATATTGCTTGCGGAAAGAATTATCCCGAAAAGATTGAGCAGATAGTTAAGGGCGTTGCCGACGGTTGCGTTATGTCGGGCTGTGCACTTGTAGGCGGCGAAACCGCAGAGCATCCCGGTATGATGCCAAATGAGGAATATGACCTTGCGGGATTTACCGTAGGAATCGGCGAAAAGGATAAACTTGTGTCGGGTGAACATCTTAAAGCCGGAGACGCAATTATCGGCGTTGCTTCCTCGGGCGTTCATTCAAACGGCTTTTCGCTTGTTCGTAAGGTTTTCGATATTAACGAAAAAACCATTGACGTTTATTATGACGAACTCGGAGCAAAACTCGGCGAGACTCTTTTGACTCCTACCAGAATTTATGTTAAGCCTCTCCTCGCTCTTATGGACGAGGTCAGAGTAAATGCAATTTCACATATTACGGGCGGCGGATTTTATGAGAATGTTCCGAGAATGCTTAATGATAACACCCTTGCGGTAATTGAAAAGGATAAGTGTTTTAAACTCCCCATTTTTGACCTTATCCAAAAAACGGGCAACATTCCCGAAAGAGATATGTATAATACCTTTAATATGGGTACGGGTCTTATGCTCTGTGTTGACAGCGACAAGGCTGACGAGGCGGTAAGAATTCTTAATGCAAACGGCGAGCAGGCTGCTGTAATCGGCGAGATTAAGAACGGACAAAAGGGAGTAGAAATATGCTGAACATAGCAGTATTTGTTTCGGGCGGCGGAACTAATCTGCAAGCCCTTATCGACGCACAGGACAGAGGCGAGATAAAAAACGGGAAAATCACCTTTGTTCTTGCCTCTAACGAAAACGCTTATGCACTCGAACGAGCAAAAAAAGCGGGTATAGATACGGCTGTGGTAAGCAGAAAACAGTATGAAAGCAAAGCGGATTACGATAAGGCGGTGCTTAAAACTCTTGACGGCAGGGATATAGATTTGATAGTTCTTGCAGGTTTTCTTTCCATTCTCGGCGAGGATCTTGTATCAAAATACAATAACAGAATTATCAATGTTCATCCCAGCCTTATCCCTCTTTTTTGCGGTGACGGCTTTTACGGCAAAAAGGTGCATAAGGCGGTTCTCGACAGCGGAATGAAAGTTACGGGCGCTACCGTGCATTTTGTAAATGAGATTACAGACGGCGGCGCAATCATACTCCAAAAGGCTGTTCCGATTGAACAGGGCGATAACGAGGACATTTTGCAGTATCGTGTTATGCGTCAGGCAGAGTGGGAAATTTTGCCGAAAGCGGTTTCTCTTTTCTGCGAGGGCAGAATTAAAATAAACGGCAACAAAACAGAAATTATACGAGGTGCAGTATGAAAATCGAATCACTTGCAGCAGAACTTAATACAAATTCATATCCCGGCAGAGGTATTGTCCTCGGAAAGTCGGCAGACGGAAAAAGAGCGGTCATCGCTTACTTTATAATGGGCAGAAGCGTTAATTCGAGAAACAGAATTTTCGAAGAAAACGAAAGAGGCGGCATTCGCACTAAGGCTTTTGATGAAAGCAAGATGGAAGATCCGAGCCTTATTATCTATAATCCGGTGCTTAAATTTGAGGATAAGACGATTGTAACAAACGGCGACCAGACTGATACGGTTTATGATTTTTACGCTCAGGGCAAGTCATTCTGCGACGCACTTTTTACCCGTGAGTTTGAGCCGGACGAACCTAATTACACTCCGAGAATTTCGGGCGTTGTAAGGGCAAACGGTGATTACACATTGTCTATTCTTAAATCCAATAACGGAGTTCCCGAGTGTCTCAGATTTTTCTTTGATTATCCGGCTGAACCCGGACTCGGACATTTTATCCATACATATAAGTGCGACGGAAATCCGATTCCGTCCTTTGAGGGTGAACCTACACCGATTAAATTAGGCAATGAGAGCATTGATGAATTTACCGATATGCTCTGGAATAATCTTAACGAAGATAATAAGGTTTCGCTTTTCACTCGCTATATCGACCTCGACACAGGCGATGAGGAAACACGAATCGTTAATAAGAATAAGTAAACGGAGGAGAGCAGATGAGAGTTTTGGTAGTCGGCTCGGGCGGCAGAGAGCACGCTCTTGTCAGAAAAATTAAGGAATCAAAGAAGGTTGATTATATAGCCTGTTGTCCCGGTAACGGCGGCATATCATATGATGCAGAATGCTTTGATGTTTCAGCCACCGATATTGACGGAGTGGTAAAACTGGCAAAGGAGATAAAAGCCGATTTTGTTGTTGTCGCTCCCGATGACCCGCTTGTTATGGGCATGGTTGACGCACTCAACGCAGAGGGCTTCGTCACATTCGGACCTAGGGCAAACGCCGCAATTATTGAGGGCTCTAAGGTGTTCTCTAAGGAACTTATGAAAAAATACAATATCCCGACCGCTAAATATAATGTATTTGATAAAGCGGAAGATGTTATTAATTACATCAAGGCGGAGAATGAATTTCCTACCGTCATTAAGGCTGACGGCTTGGCTCTCGGCAAGGGCGTAATAATTCCCGAAACGCTTGACGAGGCTGTCGCAGGCGTTAAGGAAATTATGGAGGATAAGATTTTCGGCGACTCCGGTAATAATGTTGTTGTTGAGGAATTTCTTACCGGACCCGAGGTCTCCGTTCTCGCTTTTACAGACGGAAAATGCGTAAAGCCTATGGTTACTTCAATGGACCATAAGCGTGCACTCGACGGAGATAAGGGTCTTAATACCGGCGGTATGGGCACCGTTTCTCCCAATCCTTATTATACCGACGAAATCGCCGAGGAATGTATGAACACCATCTTCCTCCCGACGATTGAGGCTATGAATAAGGAGGGCAGAACTTTTAAGGGTTGTCTTTACTTCGGACTTATGCTTACCCCTAAGGGACCTAGGGTTATCGAATATAACTGTCGCTTCGGCGACCCTGAGACTCAGGTGGTTCTCCCAAGACTTAAAACCGATATAATGGATATTTTTGAGGCAATTAATAATGAAACTCTTTCCGATTTGGATATTGAATGGGACGACAGAGCGTGCACCTGTGTAATTATGGCATCGGGCGGCTATCCTAAATCTTATCCTAAGGGAATAGAAATTAACGGACTTACCGACGGTCAATTAGACGGAGTAACCGTTTATCACGCAGGCACAAAGCGTGACGGTGACAAACTCGTTACTTCGGGCGGCAGAGTGCTGGGAGTTACCGCTCTCGGTGAGTCTATTGAGGACGCCCTCGCAAAATCATATGCCGGCGTAGAGAAGATTAAGTTTGACGGTGCACATTACAGAAAAGACATCGGTCAAAAGGCACTTAATGCACTAAAATGATCAAATAATACAAAAAGTTATTGACAATTATACAAAAAGTGATTATACTAATCCTGTATTAATTTTGTAGAGTAGGGGATTAAACTATGGCTACGGTAAAAAAAAGTAAAAAGAAAAAAATCGTATGGGCTGTTATAGCCGTTGTTCTTGTTGCCGCTATTGTAGTTGCTTCGGTAGTTATTTCTACTAATAAGAATAAGCAGCAGGTAAGCCTTAATACAATCGGCGTTGACACAATAGTTCAGACTGTCAGTTCAACAGGCGAGGTAACATCGGGACTTAAGAGAGATTACACCGCAGGCACGATTGCAACTGTTAAAGAAGTTTTTGTTAAGGTGGGCGACAGCGTATCAAAGGGCGACAGAATTGCAACATTCGACACATCTAACCTTGACGCACAGGTAAGTAATCTTGCAGTGACATACAATGATGCACAGGCTGCTTATAATACCGCTCTTAAAAATCAAAATGAGGCAAAGGCTCAGCTTGCTTCGGTTAATTCGCAGATTGCTTCTCTTGAAAGCAGTATTGATTCCATGGCGTCTGAGAATAATAAGAAAAAAACCGCAACCGCTTCTGCTTCAAAGGGCGAAGAGCAAACCTATTCTGTTGATTACAATTCGGGTGTTGTTACATATGCAGACGGTACGCTCGGCGGTATTACCGGCGGCACAGACGATATTCAGAAACAACTCAAGGAACTTATTGATAACATCAAGGACCTTACCGGCAGTATTGATAAGACAAACCAGCTTGTTCAGGCTCTTGTGGAGGAACTTTCAAAGCTTGGCGATAATATTGAAAATTTCGACCAGGATGCTTTTGCAAAAAAGGTTGCAGAAGCTGTAAAGCAGGGTATCGTTGATGCAGTCGAGGAGATTGATTGGAACGCTATCGTTAAGGAAATCGCTTCATCAAATGATGTTAAGCTTGCAACCGCACAGGTGCAGCTTTCCGCTCTCCAGGCTCAAAAAGAAGTTTATTCCGTACTGGCTAAGGGCGCAACCGTTGATGCGCAAAAGCAGCTTGTTAATACTTCAAAGTCGGCTTACGATTCTGTACTGAAGGCACAAAAGGAACTTGACGCAGGTTGGACAGCAGATTTTGACGGCGTTATCACCGCTTGCTCTATTAATTCGGGCTCACAGACAACCGCACTCCAAACTGCAGTTACACTCGAAAATATGTCACAGAGAGTTGTTACGATTTCTCTGGGTGAATATGATGTTCATAAGGTTAAGGTTGGTATGAAAGCGACTGTTACCACCGCATACGGAAAATATGACGGCGAGGTTGCTTCTATCGCTCCGACTGCTACGGGCGGTTCGGATGGTTCTATGCTTGATTCTGTCGGTTCGATGGCAGGTATCAGCGGCCTTTCTTCTCTCACATCTCAGGGTGCAGGCGTAGAATGCAAAGTAGTTGTAGACCAGCCGGATGAAAATATTATCATCGGATTTAATGCAGATGTTGAGATTGTAACCGGTACATATGATAATGTTCCGTGCGTACCTATTGAGTCTATCGTTCTCGAAAAAGAGGGCACATATGTATATCTTTATGATGAGGATACTCAGACGGTTACAAAGACCGCTATAAAGACCGGTGCAACCTCCGACACCTCGTATGAGATTACATCGGGACTCTCACAGGGACAGAAGATTGTCGCTACTCCTCAGTCCGATTATAAGGAAGACACCTTTAAGGTTAAGGTAGTTGATAAAGTTAAATAAGAGGTAATATAGGTGAATATAACAGAAAGCTTAAAAATCGCTATAAAGTGTATAAAAGCAAATTGGATGCGTTCTGTGCTTACTATGCTCGGTATTATTATCGGTATTACTTCGGTTATTATGATAGTCGGTGCAGGTACGGGCGTAAGGGACTATATCGTCGGTCTTATCGAGGATATGGGTTCAAATGCCGTGTTGGTGTCCTGCGATACAACCCAGGCAACCGACAGCGACTATATCACTCTCGAGGATGTAGATAATATTAAAACGAAGGTCAGCGGCGTTGAGCGTTGTTCACCAATGCTTATGGGTTTCGGTAACGCTACTATCGATAAGACCGCTACCGAGGCTACCGTAATGATGGTCGGTGTAAACAGTGATGTTCAGTTTGCTATGACTAATACCTGCGAGTACGGAAGATTCTTCACAGATGAGGAATATGCCGCAAATGCGCCGTATGCCGTTATGGGTATTGAGTCGGCAAAGAGTGTTTTTGGCTATGAGGACGCAACGGGCGAGAGCATTACCGTTACTTCATCGGGTAAGTCGATGAAGATTAAGGTTTGCGGTGTTGCTAACATTGACTCGCTTACCAGTTCACTCGGCGGCGGAGGCAATATCGGTCAGATGTTCCAAAATGGCTCTGATAAACCTGTAATTGCTCTGTTTATGCCATGCACAACCCTTACTCAGATAACAGGCGCAAGTGCAAATCTCTCCAATGTTTTCGTAATCGCTAAAGAGGGTGCGGACTATGACGCAGTAGGTAACGCAACCGTAAACTACCTGAAGGCTGCTCACGGCAACTATTCTAACGGTATGTATACTGCTCAAAATATGGCTACATATATCGAAATCGTAGATATTATTATGAAGGTTCTTACTATCTTCATCGCAGGTGTAGGCGCTATTTCTCTTCTTGTCGGCGGTATCGGTGTTATGAATATTATGCTTGTTTCCGTAACTGAACGAACCAGGGAGATAGGTATTCGTAAATCTCTGGGAGCTAAGACACGAGTGATTACTATGCAGTTTCTTACCGAGTCGGTTATACTCTGTCTTATCGGTGGTATAATCGGCGTAACGCTGGGACTCGCCGGGGCGTACGGAGCTTGTGCGATTATAGATATTCAGCCTAAGATTAGCATCTGGCTGATACTTTTGGCACTTCTCTTCTCATCGGGCGTCGGATTAGTCTTCGGTGTTTATCCTGCACGAAAGGCGGCTCAGTTAAGCCCGATTGAGGCACTCAGAGCAGACTAAATTTGATACAAAATATAAAACTCGTAGGTTATATCAGACCTACGAGTTTTTTCATTAACACTCAACGATTTATACATAAAAAAGAAACCGATTACAAACACACGAATATGCTTTTAATAGAGTACGCATTTTTATCTAAAAATAGAATGGTACTCGCATATCTGTAATATTCAGTTCGTGTGGTAAATTTATTTTACCATAATAATTAAGTATTATCAAGGATTTATGTCCAAACAAAGATTAAAATGAAAAAGCCATTGGGGATTGCTCCTCAGTGGCCTTTTCGTATATGTTAATTTGTTATAGAGTTTATTTCTCAGCGTACTTGTCGTCGCCGTTCCAGCTATACATAGCTCTGATGCCCTCGCCGACTTTCTCGAGCTGGTGAGATGCTTCCATTTCTCTCTTAGCCTTGAAGTGAGCCCAGCCGTTGTTAGCCTCTGTGATGAACTTAGAAGCGAATGTACCGTCCTGAATTTCCTCAAGAATCTTCTTCATTTCCTTCTTGGTCTCATCTGTAACAAGTCTCTTACCTGTCTCGTAGTCACCGAACTCGGCAGTGTTGGAGATAGAATATCTCATCTTTGAGAAACCGCCCGAGTAGATAAGGTCTACAATAAGTTTCATCTCGTGAATGCACTCGAAGTATGCGTTTCTTGGGTCGTAACCTGCCTCAACAAGTGTTTCGAAACCTGCTTTCATAAGAGCGGTAACGCCGCCGCAAAGAACAGCCTGCTCACCGAAGAGGTCGGTCTCTGTTTCGCACTTAAAGGTTGTCTCAAGGAGAGCAGCTCTTGCACCGCCGATGCCTGCACCGTATGCGAGAGCGGTATCAAGGCAGTGACCCGATGCGTCCTGATATACAGCAACAAGACAAGGAGTACCCTTACCCTCTTTGTACTCTGATCTTACGGTGTGACCCGGAGCCTTAGGAGCAATCATAAATACGTCAATATTTGACGGAGGTACGATTTGCTTAAAGTGAATGTTAAAGCCGTGAGCAAATGCAAGTGCCTTGCCCTCTGTAAGGTTAGGCTCGATGTCCTTCTTATAGATAGCAGCCTGCTTCTCGTCGGGAGTAAGAATCATAATGATATCTGCTGCCTTAACTGCCTCAGCAGTTGTCATAACCTTAAGTCCGAGGCTCTCTGCGTGTGCCCAAGATTTTGAACCTTCGTAAAGACCTACAACTACATTAACACCGCTTTCGTGAAGGTTGAGTGCGTGTGCGTGTCCCTGTGAACCAAAGCCGATGATGGCAACAGTCTTGCCGTCAAGTACGCTGAGGTTACAATCTGATTCGTAGAAGATTTTTGCTTCTGCCATTTTTAGTTCCTCCTAAAAATTATAATTAATTCTGCTTCGTCAGTTGTAAGACAAGTTGTCAAATAACTGATTTGTTTTACCTTTTAATGACATTATATATTGTTAGTTGTCTTATGTCAAGAGTTAATTTAAATTTTTTAATCCTTCCATTGCATGAATTATGTGCAGGCGCATTGCGGTTCTTGCACCGTCGGCGTTTCGCGCCTTCAAAAAATCCATAATCAGTCGGTCGTCATTAAGGTTGTCGTCGCTGACTATCTTATCCTTTTGCATTACAATTACACCTTTTTTGATGGCATTGAATATAATCGGCATAAACTGCTGAACGAAAGCGTTGTGCGTTGCATTTGCTATGCTTTCGTGGAATTTTTGTTCCTCATAGGTTCTGTCCTCGCCGCTTTTTATCTTTTTTTCTACGGCCTCGCCGTATTTACAAATGATGGCGATTTCCTCGTCTGTGGCTCTCTGAGCCGCATAATAGGCGCATTCCGGCTCAAACATCAGCCTCATTTCAAACAGGTCGCCCAGTCCGGAATTAATCTCACCCAAATCGCCGCTTTCTATAACCGTGGAATCTGTAACGAACGTACCCTTGCCACGCCTTATTTCCAGTATTCCCAAAGAGGTCAACGCCTTAATTGCTTCCCTCAGCGTGCTTCTGCTGATGCCGAGTTCATTTGCAAAATCGTTTTCGTTAGGCAATTTGTCGCCCACCTTAAAGCGGCTTTCCTCTATCATATTCCTTATTCTTTTCGCCGTAACATCGGACAGTCTTCCTTTGTTCATATTCCGACCTCGCTTTCCTTTATAATAATAGCACAAAACAGAACTCATGTCAATCAGTTGTCGGACATCATACATCAAAGTATTTTTCACAAAAAAATATCATTTTTCTGTGCCGATACTATTGTAAATTGTGAACAAATAGTATATTATGTAATTAATTATAAATTACATTCTATGTTAAGCAGGTGATTAAGTTGAATAGAGCGGTAAAAATCAGATACTATATAGAGTCTCTTTGTGTGTATGATTTGAAGAATGACGAGATAATCAACGCACTGTATGAACTTCTTGATTCGATTGACGATGAGACTGTTTTGATTAAGCAGAGCAAATTCTTTAAGTTGGTGTCGGAGCATCATTCATTTAGACACTATGTGTCAAAACTCATTTTGACCGACGATAATGTTTTTACAAAAGCGGCTGCGGCGGGAAAATGCGACGAACTTGACCCATCCGTAATCGACGGAGTAAAGTCCGATTTGGAAAAATTGGAACTTATTGCGGGTATTTCTGCGCAGGACGTTGTTCGTGCCGAGCAGAACGAGGATATTGCCGAGGTGCTCTCGACTATGCCGAAGTGGAACAATAACGGCAGGGCAATGCTTCCTCTTAAAGAGAATTGGTCGCAGCAACTTGACGAACTTAAAGATTTTTATAAAAACAACGGCTACGGCATGTTTGCAAAATTTGTTGCGTTTACATGGCGAAACGAGGCGTTTGTTCCGATTACGGCAATTGACCCGATTACTCTCGGCGATTTGAAAAATTATGAACTTCAGCGTCAAAAGGTTGTGGACAACACCACAGCGTTTATTAATGGTTTGCCGGCAAATAATGTTTTGCTTTACGGCGACAGGGGAACGGGCAAAAGTTCAACCGTGCATGCAATTCTTAATGAGTATAAGTCAAAGGGACTGCGTATGATAGAAATATCAAAGGGAGACATCAATGACCTTACTATGATTAGAGAAAAAATTGCGGACAGTCCGATGAAGTTCATTATCTTTATTGATGATTTGAGTTTTGACAATCACGATGATTCTTTCGGCGAACTTAAAGCGGCTCTCGAGGGCTCGCTTTCGGGCAGACAAAATAACACTCTTATTTATGCAACCTCAAACCGCCGTCATCTTATTAAAGAGAATTTCTCCGACAGGGAAAATGATGTAAACCGCTCGGATACTCTTCAGGAGGAACTCAGCCTTTCCGACAGGTTCGGTCTTTCGGTTACATTTATCAATCCCGATAAGGCTCAGTTTTTCGACATTGTGGAGAAGATTGCTCTTGACAGAGGACTTAAAGCGGACATTCCGAAACTTCTTGCCGCTGCCGATACATGGGCTCTGAGAAGAGGCGGCAGGTCGCCCAGATGTGCAAAGCAGTTTATCGATTATGTAGAGGGCTGCGAAAAGCGTGATATGCAGTGGTAAAAATTTGATTAATTTGTATTAACTAATTGTTCAAAAATTTAATTCTTTGTTTACTCAAAATACAAATTGTGAACAAAAACGAATTGTATGATGAGTACATAGGAAAAACAAACAAACGAAAGGAAACTTAATTATGGCTAATAAAATTCTTGTTGTAGACGATGACCTTAACATTTGCGAGTTGCTTAAACTTTACCTTGAAAATGACGGATATGTTGTTTATACCGCAAACGACGGTAAGCAAGCCGTGGATATGTTTAAGAATAAAACTCCCGACCTTGTTCTTCTTGATATTATGCTTCCTAAAATGGACGGCTGGCAGGTTTGCCGTGAAATCAGAAAGACATCAAGCGTACCTATTATTATGCTTACCGCTAAAGGCGAAACCTTTGATAAGGTACTCGGTCTTGAACTGGGTGCAGACGATTATGTTGTAAAACCGTTTGATACTAAGGAAGTAATGGCTAGGGTAAAAGCTGTACTTCGCAGAACAAAGGGAGACTCCGAGGCAACCGAGGATAAGAAAAAAACGGTTATTTACGATAATCTTGAAATAAATATCCAAAACTATGAGATGAAGGTTAAGGGCGTGCCGGTTGATACGCCGCCAAAAGAACTTGAACTCATTTATCATTTTGCATCTAATCCGAACAGAGTATATACCCGTGACCAACTTCTTGATGAGGTATGGGGCTTTGATTATTACGGAGACAGCAGAACCGTTGATGTTCATGTAAAGAGACTTCGTGAAAAACTTGAGGGTGTTTCCGACAAATGGTGCCTTAAAACCGTATGGGGCGTAGGCTATAAGTTTGAAACGAAGGATTAATATATGGTAGGAGCTGCAAAAAGAGGAAAAAGACAGAATATTTTTACAAAGTATTTCTGTTTGTTTATTGCCATTTTTTTGGTATGCTTTATAGTCCTCGGAATGGCACTTGTAACTATTGTAAACGGCTATTCCTTAAAGGATAAAACCGCACTTCTCAGCGAAAACACTCAGTCGATTGCAAATTATATTTCGCAGAATATGATAGTTAACAATATGAACAGCACATATTCTTACGATAAAGAGACTATTTGCGAAAATTTGAGTATGGTTTCAAACTGCATAGACGCCGACGTTTTTGTTTGTGACTCGGGCGGCACGGTTATTATGTGTAAGGAGCAGACGGGAATTAATGCTGTTCGCTCCGGCTCTCTTGTGTGCAATAATCATAAGTCGTTGTCGGTAGGCGATAAGCAGGTGCAGAGAGTTTACGAGGGCTCGTCCGCTTCGGTCAGCAGGGCTATTATCAACGGCGAAAAGTATTATATCGTCGGCTCGCCCATTGTGTCCGATTACGACAACGACACTCTCAAAGATAACGGTCGGATTATCGGCTCGGTTTTTGCTATTACTCCGGCGGGAACTACTCACGTTGTTTCTCTTATATTCAGAGCGTTTGTGATAATAACATTAATATGCCTTATCATTGCCGGCATTCTCATTTGGAAGTTGACTAAGAGAATGGTCACACCGCTTCAGCAAATGAGCCTTGCGGCTAAGAAGTTTGCCGTAGGTGATTTTTCATACAGAGTTAATATTAAAACAAACGATGAACTTGCCGACTTGGGATATGCGTTTAATGAGATGGCTGACGCACTCGATAAACTCGAAAGTTCGAGAAGAAGTTTTGTCGCCAATGTGTCGCATGAGTTGAAAACGCCGATGACCTCAATTGCGGGATTTATCGACGGAATACTTGACGGAACCATTCCGAAAGAAAAGGAAGAATATTACCTTAAAATCGTTTCCGACGAGGTTCGACGCCTTTCAAGGCTTGTTGTTGCTATGCTTAATATGAGCAAGATTGAATCGGGCGACTTTGAGATGAAACCAAAGCCGTATAATATTACAGACCAGGTTATTCATGTTCTTTTGACCTTTGAGCAAAAGATTGATAAGAAGAATATAGAGATAAGAGGTCTTGATAATGTTCAGCCGCATTATGTTGTGGCAGATCCCGATATGATTTATCAGGTGGTTTATAACCTGTTTGACAATGCCGTTAAATTTACTAACGAAAACGGTTATATAGATATTCAAATTACAGATATGGGCGACAGCGTTCAGTGCTCGATTAAGAACAGTGGCGAAGGCATTGACTCGACCGAATTGTCCAGAATATTTGAAAGGTTTTACAAAGTTGACAAGTCCCGTTCTTTGGACGCAAAGGGCGCAGGCTTGGGACTGTATATAGTTAAAACTATGGTGGAAATGCACGGCGGCAGAATTTTTGCCCGCTCCGACAGCAAAACGGAGGCTGAGTTCGTGTTTACTCTGCCAAAGCAACATTAATGGGGCATTGCCTCAAAAAAGGAGATAATTCTAATGGATGACAATAATAAACAAAATTTGACTCCCGATGAAAATAATAATTCACAATCGGAGCCAAACTTCAGCCCGTCGGGCGAATATCATTATGTACCGCCTAAGACTCCGCAGGGACAGCAGACTCCGCCGAGTGGGCAAGGTCAGAGTTATTATTACAGACCGACCGGCGGTTCACAGTATCAAAATACGGTCAATAATGCTTCGTCTGCTCCTAATTATGCTCAGCAGTCACAGCAGTACTATGCGCCTTATCAGAAATCGGGCACAACCTATGTAAACGGCAAACCCGTTAAAGCCAAAAAACCGATGAAAAAATCGGTTAAGATTATTATTATTGTTGTTGCGGTATGTGCCGTGTTTGCCATTGCGGCGATTGCGCTTTCCGCAACGGGTGTTATTAAATCAGGCGATTCAAACGACAACTCTACCTCTCAGAGCAGTGATGCTTCCGCAAGCATTAGTGACGGTTCAAAGGCGGATATGAAGGACAGCAACGGTAATCTGACCGTAGCAGGCGTTGCCGAAGAAAATATGGATTCGTGCGTCCTCGTTTCTGTTTACACAGAACAGAGTGCTTATAACTATTTTTACGGTTACGGAAATAACAGTTCGTCATCATCAGACCCGTCACTGTCGGGCGAAGGCTCCGGCGTTATTATGAGCGAGTCTGACGGCAAGACATATATTATGACCTGTGCTCATGTTATTTCAAACGGCTCAACATTTAAGGTAACCACAAATGACGGAACCGAATACGATGCCACGATGGTAGGTGTTGACAGTCAGACAGATATAGGCGTGCTTGCTATTAATGCTACCGGTCTTAAAATTGCAAAGTTTGCAAACAGCGATAATATCTCCGTCGGCGAGCAGTGTGTTGCTATCGGATGCCCGGGCGGCAGTAAGTTTATGAACAGCGTAGCAACAGGTATTGTCTCTGCACTTGACCGTCCCGTATCTTCATCAATCGGTTATAATAACGAATGTATCCAGACAGATACGGCTATCAATCCCGGTAACTCCGGCGGTGCTCTGTTTAATATGGACGGTCAGGTAATCGGTATTAATTCTTCTAAGATTGCTTCTACAGAGTACGAGGGTATGGGTTTTGCAATTCCGAGCAACACAGCCGTTAATACCGCAAACAGCCTTATACAAAACGGATATGTAGCAGGCAGGGCAAAACTCGGCATAACCTATGTTCCTATTTCAAATGTTACAAATGCACAGCAGGTTATTTCCGCTCTTGCAGAAAAGGGATTTAAGAATGCCGAAGGCGCAATGGTAATTAACGAAATCAGTTCCGATTCCGATTTGGCAAATAAAGATGTTAAGCAGTATGATATGATTGTTGCCGTAAACGGTGATGTTCTTACCTCTACCGATGTTATGACTTCTGTTTTGAGCAAATCATCTCCCGGCGATACCGTTAAACTGACTGTTGCAAGAATTGAAAATAACAGCATTAAAACTTTTGAAGTTGACTGCAAATTGATAGAAAGCAAAGAATAATTAAACAGATGCAAAAACGGACAGCGAATTAATTTTCACTGTCCGTTTTTTATAGTATGTTATAAAGATTCAATCCAATTTTTAATATCTTCGTGGCTTGTTTTGTTAATCCAATTTAGGTTGGCTTTTGTGTATGGATGTGTCGGTGCAATTTCAAATAAATTCGCACTCGATATATTCGCTATTCTTTGCGTCGCAATCTTTGTAATGCCGCTCGCACTGAAGTGGGCAACTAAAGTCTTGCTTATACTATCAATCTACTTTTTGCTCTGCTGTTGTTATTATATACTCTAAAGTTGACTTTAGATCAAGAAGGGATTCTTAATTATTCTTTATTTTATTTTCTATAGTTATGCAAGACGAGGTGAGCATTCTGCGTATTCTGCCGCATTGATTTCTGGTGGTTTTATAAGTTGTTTCATTTATGGCTTCTGTTTTATATAATAATTTTAGCCAACTTTCAGTTTCAATACATTCTTTTCGTGCAATTTTGAACTTTGACAGCATATCTGCCGGGCTTTGCGGATATTGTGCTTCTGATATGTTAGCGTAGACGCTGGATGAAGACTTTTTTATTTGGAAGATTGTATTTGAGTGATTTGATTTGTTCAGCGATTTACAAAGTTTTTCAATGTAAATTGCTAATTGTTCCGATTGTTCCATAAGTGGATTGCTTTTCATATTATCACCTCAATGGAATTATACCAATTTCGAAAAAATAAATCAAGGCGAAGCCTTGTATGTAATCCGTGAAACGGAATGTAATTGCAATATATTGCGTATGTAATCAATCGGGAGTGTGTTGTTAATTACATACATTGAATGATGACATACATATAAATGTGATGACATACCAATCTGCGATTGGATAAAAATAAAGCATCTGCATTTTGCAGATGCTTTATTTTTTGGTGGGAACAACAGGGCTCGAACCTGTGACCCTCTGCTTGTAAGGCAGATGCTCTCCCAGCTGAGCTATGCTCCCAAGCGAATACTATTATAACATAGAAATTCGATTTGTCAATATTTATTTTATTATTTTCAAAATAAATCAGTTGTTTTCTTTGTCTGTGATTATTTTGAACAGCTCTTTAATTCTGTCAGTTTGTTCTGATAGGTAGAGGTAGCCGAACAGAGCCTCTATGCCCGTGGCGATATGGTATTCGCCCTGGCTTGCGGATTTCGGATTATGTCCGACCTTTGCGTTTCTGCCTCGTTTATATACTGCCGTTTCCTGTTCGGTCAGCACATTCTTGATTTTATCATAGGCTAAAGTTTGCGCTTTTGCCGAAACAAATTTTATGCTTTCACGGTGCAAGTCGTTTACGGGACGGTTTGCCTGCAATACAAGGCTTTCTCTTACGAGCATTTCATACACGCAGTCCCCGATGAACGCAAGATTCAGCGGACTGAGTTCATTCGGATGCGCTTCTTTATCTGTAAATCTCATTACGGAATATACTCGAATTCAATATCGTAAAGGCTGACAATGTCGCCCTCTTGTATTCCTTTTTCTCTGAGCGCGTCGAAAATTCCGCTCTTTTCAAGCACTCTTTGCATATATTGCAGAGCTTCGTAGTCTGTTATGTCTATGCCCTTGAGCACTTTTGGAAACCACTTTGCCTCGACAAGAAAATAGCCGTCGTCAACCTGCGTAATCTTAAATGAATTATTGTCCTCTATGAATGCTTCAAACGGAATTTCTTCGGTGTCGTATTCCTTAATCGGGGGCAGCGTTTGCAGCATATTCCATGTTACATTCATAAGTTCTTTTGTACCCTCGCAAATGGGTGCACATATGGAGTAGTATTCATAGCCTTTTGAATTTACATAATTCTTAAATTCTTCAATTTGTTCGGGCTCCGCCATATCAATTTTATTTCCTGCAACAATCATAGGTCGCTGTGCAAGTTCGGGATTGAATTTAACGAGCTCTTCGTTGATTTTTTCAAAATCGTCAATCGGATTTCTGCCCTCACTGCCGCTGACATCTACTATGTGAATAAGCATTCTGCAACGCTCAATGTGTCGTAAAAACTGATGACCGAGACCTATACCCTCGCTCGCACCCTCTATAAGACCCGGAATGTCTGCAATGACGAAACTGCTGCCTTCGCCCATGCTCACAACGCCCAAATTAGGTACAAGAGTTGTAAAGTGATAATCTCCGATTTTCGGTTTCGCCTGTGATACCACGGAGATGAGACTGCTTTTTCCGACAGACGGATAGCCTACAAGACCCACATCCGCCAGAAGTTTCAGTTCAAGGCTTACTTCCCATTCTTCGCCCGGTGTGCCCGGCTTTGCAAATCTGGGAACCTGGCGGGTCGAGGTGGCAAAATGTATATTTCCCCAGCCGCCTTTTCCACCCTTTGCGGCAACAAAGCGCTCTGTTTTGCTCATATCAGCAATTACAGCCTTTGAGTTCGCCTCACGGATAATTGTACCTCTCGGAACCTTAATCTCTAAATCTTTGCCTTTTTTTCCGTTACAGCGACCGCCTTTTCCGCCCTCACCGTTCGGTGCGGAATACTTGCGCTTGTATCTGAAGTCCGCAAGGGTTGCCAGATTATCGTCAACAACAAATACGACATCGCCGCCCTTGCCGCCGTCACCGCCGTCGGGACCGCCTGCGGCTACATATTTTTCACGGTGAAATGCAACCGCACCTGCACCGCCGTCGCCGCCCTTTATTTTTATTTTAGCTATATCTACAAACATAATTTTCCCTATTCTTTTTGTAAAATTTATTTCGATTTGCCGTTATTATAACACGTAATATGCGTTATTGCAACCTTGACGAGCACAGGTTAAATAATATATTTATTATTTGCATATTGAACTTAAAATGCCGTTTATCGGGCAAAATTTTTTTCTTATATCCATTTAACAAAAGAGCCGAGGCTGGGGCACACCGCATAAGAAAGTAATTGGTTTAAGCTTTCCGAATTTCGCCCATTGCACTATTAAAAAATCCCGTTAATACGCAAGTATTAGCGGGATTTTGTTAATGCACACTGAACAAAATCAGTTCGCTTAAACTGCTTTGCACTTAAAAACCAAAAGAGCAGATGAAAGACAAGGCATAATTTGCAGGGCAGGCTGCCGCCTTCACTGTAAATTTAACGCAGTATTTCGCTGTTTATTTGGTTTTTAAGCATTTATTCCTTATGTAGTACGCCCCTTGCTCGGCTCTTTTCAAAGTTATGGCACCCCATGCGAGAATCGAACTCACAACTAACCCTCAGGAGAAGCCCTCGAAGGGCATTTTTGACTCCCTTGAAATCCCTGAAAGGCCTTGATTTTACTGGCTTTTCCGAGCATTTACTGTTAATCAAATCTCGTCTGAAATCTGCTAATATTTTGAGGGTTTTTGCCCTCATTTTAGCAAGATATTAGCACCTGCTAATAAATACGGGAAACATCATACAGTTAATATGATGCTCATAAATCACCGAATTTACACTCACAGCTTGCGTGCCCTCTTATAGGAATACATTTATTCGTATTCTAATATTATAATGGATTTTGACCATTTTTACAACATTTTCAGTAACAGCAAAAGGCAACCCCTTTCGGATTGCCTTCTCCTTTTGAAAGCAGGGCGGCAATGGAAAGCATTAACTTGCTTTTTCCATCGCCGGGATCGCCCTGCAACAGCGTAACCTTGCCGAACGGAATATACGGATACCACAGCC
>UQPH01000003.1 GCA_900542875.1 uncultured Eubacterium sp.
CAGCAAAAGAGCAATTTTGTTTTCCTTGCGATAGAAAAAGAGCTTTCCCATGGTATCACTCCTTTTCTCCATTTTATATATTAATAATATATATATAATGCACGGAGGGTATTTTATGGATAATAATACCGAAGCAAAAGAACTTGAAATAGATTTCAGTAAAATCTTTTATAAAATGAGAGATAAATTTGTGATAATTCTCGTCGTCACCTTGGCTGCGGCAGTATTGTCGGGACTCATTACTCATTTTGCAATCAAACCGCAGTATTCATCAACGGTAAAAATGTACGTTTACTCAAACAGCGACAGAATTTCCACCGACTCGTCAATCTCGTCATCCGAACTTGACGCATCACAGGAACTCATCAACACATACATTTACATACTCAAGAGCGACACGGTACTTGAAGCTGTAATGAAAGATTTGAGCATTGACGATATTTCACTCGGACAGCTGAGAAATTCCATTGACGCTCAGCAAGCGACAAAAACAGTTGCATTCGAAGTAACCGTCACAACCGATGACGCAAGCAGATCCGCTCAAATCGCAAATTCCATTGCAAAAATTGCTCCGAGCGAAATCGTAAGAGTTGCAAAGGCAGGTGGCGTTGAGATAATCGACTATGCAAAAATACCGTCGAAACCCTCCTCTCCCAATTTAACAAAAAATGTACTTGTTGCGGCTGTGCTCGCATTTGCCGTTTCGTTTATAGGATTCTTTGTTTACGAATTCTTTGATACTACAATCACGGGTGCAAGAGACATCGAAGACGAATTCGATATACCGATTATCGGTACCGTACCAAACCTTGATAATCCCGACTTGCAGAGCAACTATTCGACTTACTCCGCTCATACAAAGCCGAGTTCATCAAGTTCGACGCCCGAACTCAAACCGAGTTCGCAAATACTCGAAAATTTGCAGAATATGAAAGGAGAGGATAAGTAATGAGCAAGAAAATGTCCAAGAAAGCAGCTTTACATACAACAGACCCAAAGAAGCTGCTTAAAAATACATCAACATTTTCCGTAAAGGAAGCATACAATGCAATCAGAACCAATCTTCTCTTTACACAGCACGGAGAGAAATGCCCCATTTTCGTAGTGACAAGCCCTACCGCCAACAACGGTAAGACCATCAACTCCGCAAACCTTGCAATCAGCTTTGCACAAATGGGAAAGAAAACTCTTATCATCGACGCAGATATGAGAAACCCATCTCTGAACAAGCTTTTCGGACTTCACTCAAAGAACGGCTTGTCCGAGATTTTGGCAGGTCTGACAGATAACATTTCCGTATCTAAGACAGATGTGGACAACCTCTCAATTCTTACAGCGGGAAAAATTCCTCCGAACCCGACAGAACTTTTAGCTTCGAACAGAATGGATAAATTGCTCGGTTTTGTAAGAGAGCATTATGACTGCGTATTTATTGACACACCTCCCATCAACATAGTAACCGATGCAACGGTATTCGCTCAAAAAACAACCGGATATATAGTTATCGTTAAGACGGATACAACCAAAGTACCCGAGGTAAAAACAGCGGTGCAAACTCTCGAAAGCATCGGCTCAAGCATTTTGGGATTCATACTCAACGATGCAAACAGCGACAAGAAGAAGTATTATTCTTATTACAGAAAATACAGCAGAAGTTACGCATATAATTACAAATATTCATACGGAAACAAATAAAACAAGGCTAAGTGATACTTAATGGAAAAAAAGGCAAGAATACAATTTTGGATGGAATTTGCGGTTGACGCCATATCACTGCTCATTGCATATACCCTTACGGTTATTTTCTTAAATGCCACTACTCAAAAGGTTGACGGAATGACAGTCAAAGAATGGCTGATAAGTTACGCTCTTATGGCACTGTCATTTTTGTCCAGTTATGCATTTTTCCATTCACAAATAGACATTCATACCAGAAATCGTTTTTCCGAGCTGATAAGCACAATAAAAAACGGAGCGCTTACATATCTGTTTTTCATTGTTTTGGCTGTGTTTACAAGAAGTCCCATAATGGAAAAAAGAGTTTTTCTTCTCTTCTCCTTCTTCATTTTTACGGCACTTGCGCTCATCGGACGATACTACCTCAAGCGTTGGCTCACCCACAGTTACAACGGAAAAAACAAAAAAATAGCCAGTTATGTGGGAGTGCTCACAACGAGGGACAGAGCAGAGGAATTTGTATCTTTCCTTAAAGAGGACTGGGGATTCAATGTTTCGGGCGTTGCCCTGCTCGACAACTTTGTTGACGAGGGCAGATTTATCTATGATCCCGAACTTGACTATGCCTCCGATTCGGTTAATTCAAAAACAAAAATTTCCACTAAGAAAAAAATAAAATTTCCGCATATCGTTGCAGATAATATTCCCGTTATCGCAACTGACATAAGATTTATCGACTGGATAAGAAGTGCACCGCTCGATGAGGTATTTATAAATCTTCCCTATGAGCGAAGCACTGACGTATCTCAGATTGTCGAGGAACTCGAAAGCATGGGCGTCACCGTACACCTAAATGTACCGACTCTTGACAATATGCTCAACAAAAGCAATTTCAACAACATAAGCTGTAAGATTTACGCAGGTTATCCCGTTGCCACCTTTGCGGCGGCAGTGCATAACAGCGGCGAACTTATAGTAAAAAGAATTTCTGATTTCATAGGAGCGCTTATAGGAATAATCCTCTCCGCTCCCGTTATAGCGATAGTTGCGATTCCGCTTCTTATCGAATCGCCGGGACCGCTGTTTTTTAAGCAGGAGAGAGTCGGAAAAAACGGTCGAATTTTCAAGATTTATAAACTGCGTTCAATGTATAAAGATGCGGAAAAACGTAAAAAAGAACTGATGAGCCACAACAAGATGGACGGTTTGATGTTCAAAATGGACAACGATCCACGCATAACAAAAGTCGGCAGAGTCATAAGAAAACTCAGTATTGATGAACTTCCGCAGTTCATCAATGTACTAAAGGGAGATATGAGCCTTGTCGGCACAAGACCTCCTACGGTAAAGGAATTTGAAAAATATGAAAGCCGCCACAAAAGACGTCTCTCTATGCGTCCCGGCATAACCGGTATGTGGCAGGTCAGCGGCAGGTCTAATATAAATGACTTTGAAGAAGTTGTGAAACTTGACTGCGAATATATAGATAATTGGAGCATATGGCTCGATTTGAGAATACTTTTAAGAACGGTTAAAGTTGTCCTTACACACGAGGGTGCAGAATAATGAAAATTGCCATGATGGGACATAAACGCATACCCTCAAGGGAGGGCGGCGTCGAAATAGTTGTAGAAGAACTCAGCACCCGAATGGTGCAAAAGGGGCATGATGTCACCTGTTACAACAGAAAAGGCCACCACGTCAGCGGTAAGGAATTCGACTCAAAAGCCTTAAAAAAGTACAAAGGGGTAAAACTTGTAACCGTTCCCACCATAGACAAAAAAGGTCTTGCGGCAGCAAGTTCATCGTTTTTTGCGGCACTCAAATGTGCGTTTTCAAAATACGATGTAGTGCATTTTCACGCAGAAGGTCCGTGTGCTATGATGTGGTTACCTAAGTTAACGGGCAAGAAATGCATAGCAACAGTGCACGGTCTCGACCACCAAAGAGCAAAATGGGGCGGGTTTGCAGAAAAATATATTATGGCAGGCGAAAAATGTGCCGTAAAATATGCTGATTCAATTATTGTTTTAAGCGAAGGAGTAAAGCAATATTTTAAGGATACATATAACAGAGAAACCGTTTTTATTCCAAACGGAGTAAACAAACTCATTGTCAAAAATGCGAATCTGATAACAAAAAAATTTAAACTGAAAAAGGATGAATATATACTCTTTCTCGGCAGACTTGTACCCGAAAAAGGCATAGCCTATCTGATAGAAGCATATAAGCAGATGAACACAGAAAAGAAGTTGGTAATCGCAGGCGGCTCGTCCGACACCGACGAATACACCGCACAACTGAAAAATGCGGCAGAAGGTAATGACAATATTATCTTCACCGGTTTTGTAGAAGGACAGATGCTTGAGGAACTTTACAGCAACGCTTACATATACTGCCTACCCTCCGACCTTGAGGGTATGCCGCTGAGTCTGCTGGAGGCTATGAGTTATTCAAACTGTTGTGTCGTAAGCGACATCCCCGAGTGTGCCGATGTGGTGTGCGACAAAGCAGTCACCTTCAAAAAGGGCGATGTGTCCGATTTAAGAGATAAACTCTGTGAACTTTGCAACAACAGAGAACTTACGGAAAAATACAAGTCTCAAGCCGCAGATTATATCTGCAATAAATATAACTGGGACGAGATTACAGACAGGACATTAGAACTTTATACAAAATAATACACTAACCTATCAAAAGGAGAAAAAATGAAAGGAATTATATTAGCGGGAGGCAGCGGAACAAGACTTTATCCGCTGACAACGGTAACCTCAAAACAGTTGTTGCCGATATATGACAAACCGATGGTTTACTATCCCCTAAGCACGCTTATGCTTGCGGGAATAAACGATATTCTTATCATTTCAACTCCAAACGATTTACCGAATTTCAAGCGACTGCTCGGAGACGGAAGCCGCTTAGGAATAAAACTTTCATATAAAGAACAGCCCAACCTACCTTAAATGGCACTGAATTGAACTAAGCGAGGAAAACAAAAAGCAATTTTTTATACCGAAAGGTTTTGCTCACGGATTTCTCGTATTAAGCGATTATGCCGAGTTTTGCTATAAGGTGGACGACTTTTTTCATCCGAACGACGAGGGCGGAATCGCATATGATGACCCTACAATCAATGTTAAACGGCCGATATCGAGTGATATGGTGCTTAATCTCTCAGAAAAGGACAAAACTTGGAAACCTTTAAAATAGTATTTAAATTCGGAGCGGACAATGAGAATTTTATTAATCAACAAATTTTTACATCCAAACGGAGGCAGTGAAACCTATATTTTTAAATTAGGAGAACACCTTCAAAAAAAGGGGCACGAAGTTCAATACTTTGGTATGGAGCATCCGGAACGTTGCGTTGGAAATCATATTGATTCATACACCGAAAATATGGATTTTCATAACGGAAATATATTTTCTAAAATAACATACCCAATCAAAACAATATATAGTAAAGAAGCAAGAAAGAAACTCCGATTAGTTTTAGATGATTTTAAACCTGATGTTTGCCACCTTAATAACTTTAATTATCAATTAACACCGTCAATTATTTTGGAAATAGTAAAATGGCGAAATGATAATAACAGAGAATGTAAAATTATTTATACAGCACATGACTATAAATTAGTTTGTCCAAATTATATGTTAAACAACCCGGTTACACATAAGAATTGCGAAAAATGTCTTAATGGTCATTATATAAACTGTTTTAAAAACAAATGTATACATTCTTCGTATGCGAAATCTTTAATTGGCGCATTAGAAGCAGAATTTTGGAAATCTAAAAAAGTCTATCAATATATAGATACAATAATATGCTGTTCTGATTTTATGAAACAAAAATTAGATAGCAATCCTTTGTTTGTGAACAAAACAATTGTTATGCACAATTTCGCAACCAAAATAGAGTGGAAAGAAGTCTTAAAAAAAGATTATGTAGTTTATTTTGGACGATTTTCTGAAGAAAAAGGAATTAATACGCTTTTAGAAGTTTGTAAATCACTTCCAAACATACAGTTTGTGTTCGCAGGAACAGGTCCTTTAGAAAACAGAATTAATCAAATAAAAAACATAAAAAATGTTGGGTTTAAGAGTGGAAACGATTTAGAAAAACTCATTCGAGAAGCCCGATTTTCTGTTTATCCGTCTGAATGGTATGAAAATTGCCCGTTTTCTGTAATAGAATCTCAAATGTATGGCACACCTGTCATTGGAGCAAATATTGGAGGAATCCCCGAACTTATTCAAATTAATCAAACCGGAGAATTGTTTAAAAGCGGAAATACGGATGATTTAAAAGATAAAATCAATAAACTTTGGAATAACAAAGGACTTTGTGAAAAATATAGTCATAATTGTAAAAACACGAAGTTTGACACAATTGAATCATACTACAAAAAATTAATGAAAATATATCAACGAAACTAACAAAATCGGAGAAACAGCTATGAAAGAAAATGTAATTCTGACAGATTGTTCAGTTGAAGAATTATCTAACTTTTTAGATGGTATTAATTCATTTGGAAATTTTAATTTTAAATGTATCAGCAAAATCTCAAATGGTCCTCGCACCGGAATAAAATCAGAATTGAAACGATATTCTATTTATTTTTCAGCCGCTTGGCAAGCATTTAAAAATAGAAAAAAATACAATATTATACTTGGTTGGCAACAATTCTACACATTAATTTTTTGCTTTTATTGTAATTTGTTTAATGTAAAGAAAGAAAACACAGTTATTGCATTAAATTTTACATATAAAGAAAAGCCGGGGTTCCTTGGAAAAATATATAAATGGTTTATGAAAAAATGTATTTCTGACAAATATTTAGACTTTATTCATGTACCTTCAAATGAATATGCCGATAATATTAACCGCTCTTTTGATTTTCAAAGAGAGCGTATCATTGTTACAACTTTTGGTGTGAATGATATTTATAAAGAGTATAAAGACTGTAACCCGCCTAAAGGATACTCGAAAAATGAATATGTTATGTCAATAGGAAGATCTAACAGGGACTTTGATCTTTTGATTGATGCTTGGAAAGATGTAGATATACCGCTTATTATAATTTCCGATACGTTTAAAACAACAAAAACTTTACCCAAAAATGTCACATTACTTAACAATATATCCGGTTACAAACAATACCCTTATATTTCAAATGCAAAAATTGCAATTATACCGATTATGGATGAAAAAATATGTTCAGGTGATACTGTTTTGCTAACAGCGCTCTCTTTTGCTAGAACCGTTATCGTTACTGCACCAAGCACCTTAAGCGAAATGTATATCCAAGATAAGGTTAACGGATATTTGGTAAGAAAAAATGAAAAAGAAATTGCTAAATTGGTTAACGAAATATGCAATGGAGAACTGCCTGAATTAGGAGAAGCAGCGAGAAAAAGCTTTTTACAAAACTTTTCAAGATACTCTATGGGCAAAAATATAACAAAATTTATAACAAACCAAAAAAGAAATTCGTGAAAACGCATTAAATAACTATAATTGGAATAAACTAGCAAAGCAATACACGCAAATTTAAATCTAACCAAGCTTAAATTAAAAACATAATAAATTAAGGGGAAAAGAATGAACAACACTTTACAAAAAAAAGAAATATGGATTGACAATGTAAAGATTTTTGCATGTTTATTCGTTGTGTTAGGTCATTTTTTTCAAAGCATGGTAATTTCAGATATTCTTCCTCAAAACGATTTATATTATTGGTTTAACACAAGCATTTATTACTTCCATGTTCCACTTTTTTTCATATGTTCCGGGTATTTGTATAAAAAAGTTCATCATTATTCAACTGTAAAATCACATTTCAAATTAGTTGAAAAAAAACTAATTAATTTAGGTGTACCGTATTTTACTTTTTCGTTAATAACATGGATTTTAAAAAATGTATTTAGTTCAAATGTAAATACTCAAACAGATGGATTTATTAAATCAATGTTCATCGAACCGATACCTCCGTACTGGTTTTTGTATTGTTTATTCTTTTTGTTCTTGATTACACCGATATTTAAAAACAAATCTCAAAATTATTATTTTTTTGTATTTGCAATTGCATTAAATATTTTAACGCAATTTGTAAACATTGATATTTATATAATTCAAACAATATGCATAAACCTTGTTTGGTTCTCATTAGGAATAGTATTAGAACAATCTAATTTTTACAGAGTAAAGAAAAAGAAAATGCCATATATCAATATAGCATTATTGCTGTTATTCATTTCGTTAAGTATTGTATTTTCTTTAAAAAGAACTTCTTTTCCTTGCAAAAGCTTATTTATGGGATTAATATCATGTTTTTCATTTTTGGGAATAATAAATTATATTTCAAAAACAACAAACCAAACAAATATTTTAAGTTTTTTGACAAGATACACTATGCATATCTTTTTGCTCCATACAATTTGTGCAGCATCTTTAAGAAGCTTACTATTCAAGCTTAATGTTACAAATAGTGTTATTCATATAGTTTTAGGCATAATTATAAGCTTTATCGGTCCTATTATAATCGGAATTATTTCAGATAAAATAAAGTTTTTGGATTTCTTTTTTAAACCAAACAAATATATAAAAATTAAGAGTGATTAAAATGGCAAAAAAATTAAACGGAACAGTAATAGTAACCTACCGCTGCAACGCACGATGCTCTATGTGCAACAGATACAAGGCACCGTCAAAGGCAGAGGAAGAAATCAGCATAGATACTATAAAAAAGTTGCCCAAAATGTATTTTACAAACATTACGGGCGGCGAGCCGTTTATTCGTGAGGATCTTAAGGAAATAGTTCGTGAACTTTACAAAAAAAGCGACAGAATCGTTATATCTACAAACGGATTTTTTACTGACAGAATCGTTGATTTATGCAAAGAATTTCCTCAAATCGGTATTCGTATCTCGATTGAAGGACTTGAAAACACAAATAACGAAATCAGGGGCTTAAAGGACGGCTTTAACAAAGGTTATACCACGCTTAAAACTCTGGTTGATATGGGAATGAAAGATGTTGGATTCGGTATGACCGTACAGGACAAAAACGCTCCCGACCTCGTTCCTCTTTATGAACTTTCAGACGAGATGGGTATGGAATTTGCCACCGCTTCGCTCCACAACAGTTTTTACTTTGTTGAGGCGAAGAACATAATCAAGGACAGACCTATGGTCGCCGAGAATTTTGAAAAATTGATTAATGAAATGCTGGACTCAAACAGTCCGAAAAAATGGTTCAGAGCATATTTCAATCACGGTCTGATTAATTACATATACGGACAAAAAAGGCTGCTTCCCTGCGATATGAGTTTTGACACATTTTTCATCGACCCTTACGGCGATGTAATGCCGTGCAACGGAACAAAGGACAAAGAAGTTATGGGTAACCTTAACGAGCAAAACTGGGACGAATTATGGAACAGTGAGCAAGCCGACAGAGTAAGAGAAAAGGTGCGCCATTGCGACAGAAACTGCTGGATGATAGGTTCTGTCTCCCCCGCTATGCACAAATATATTTGGGTGCCCGCCGCTTGGGTTATCAAGCATAAATTTCTGCATTTCTTTAAGGAAAAGAAGTACAGTATGTACGAACTGCCGGCGGTTCGTGACTACAGAGACGGCAAGATAACCAAGGAAGATCTAGACAGGCTATCGACCTGCGACTTAAATGCAGAGATAAACAACGGTCTCTCCGAAGAGTCAATGAAAGAATTAAAAAACAAAACCGGAGAAGAAATTGTCGACGCAGAAATTGCAAGACAGATGAGTGTAAAGAATAGAACTTCGTCAACATTTCATTAAAACCCCAAAAACATCATTGCCGCTAAAATATTCACAAAACAGATAAATTTACTTTACAAAAAAATCACGGAGAGCAAATAAATCAAATGAAAATATCAATAAAAAGAATAGACATTTGGAAATATTTATTTCTTTATCTAATATTTCAGCCGACCCTTTCAGATTTAATAAACAGTAGGGTTATAGGCACCGTAATCAAATACTCTGATGAGGCAATCGGAGTGCTTATGGTTATGGCAGTTCTGTTTAGGGCAATGAAATCTGAAATTACATTGATAAAATTCGAACGATATATGCTTATATTTATGCTGATATTTGAAATTATAGGAATAGTTTCAGGATTCAAGTATAGATACCAAGACATTTCATATATGCTGATTGATGCATACACCTGTTCAAAATTTTTCATATATTATTTGTGCGCAAGATTGCTTACCCAAGGTAAATTGACACAAAAATATTTTTTCTCTATAAATACGATATGCAAAATAATAGCTGTTATATTCTGCATTCTGGCAGTACATGATGCGTTTTTAACTCCGTGGTTTAAGGTTCGAGATTTCCGATTTTTCGCAAATTCGGTTTGCTTGTTCTTCGGACATCCCGAAAGTCTTGCAAGAGCATGTATAACGGTAATATTCCTTCTTGCATATAACTACAAATATTACAAGCATAACATTTACTACATAGCAATGCTTACCGTTGTAATGATTCTTACCTTTAGGACTAAAGCCATTGTTGCTGTATTTGTTTTATTCATTTTCTATATCTATTTTATTAAATTCAAATTCAAAAGCATTCTTCCGGTAGGAATTGCCTCTATTGCCGGTGCGGGATATTTTGGATATGATTCCTTCACGGGTTATTATATTGAAACCGATACATCCGCCAGAAAAATACTGACCCAAGATAGCATTGTTCTGGCAAACAAGTTTTTTCCAAATGGAACAGGCTTTGGAAGCTATGCATCAAGTATGGCTGCGCAATATTATTCAAAGTTATACATTAAACTTGGTTATTACAAAAAAACGGATATCGGAATGGGCGAAGGACGATTTGGTAACTTTTTAAGTGATACTTTTTGGCCCATTGTAATTGCTCAAACAGGCTGGCTCGGATTAATTTCATTTGTTTTGGCTTTAATAAGTATGATAGTTTATATCGTACAAAGCAGAAAAACAGACATATATTATTTTTGGGTTGCTATATCCATCATTATTTATGACCTAATCTCGTCATTTGCCGCACCTGCATTTTTCTATCCGTCGGCTATGGCACCGTTCCTATTTTTAGGACTAATTACATCCATACATGAATTTCCCAAAAAAGAAAGTAAATAACGCTTTATCAATGCAGCAACAAATCAGTTGCTGCATTGACTGCATAAATAATTAAAATGAATTCTATAATCTGAATTAATTTTATTTTATAAAAAACCAAGCAAGGACGAAAAACTAATGCGAAAAAAAGCCTTTTATAATATAATTTCCAGCCTTGTGCTTCAATCAGTAATGCTGATAACGAATTTCGTTCTTCCTCATTTGATTATTCACAATTACGGCTCATCTATAAACGGTCTTATAACCTCTATAACACAATTTCTATCATTTGTTGTTCTTTTAGAATCAGGTATCGGCGGTGTGGTATTGGTAAAATACTATGATGCTCTTGCTACAAAAGACTCGATTAAAATGAGTCAGATATATAAGGAATCAAAAAAATTTTTTAATATAATTGCCTATATAACCATAATATATGTAATAATACTCTGCATTATATTCCCTTATATAGTAAAGAACAATACATCCTCAAGATTCACTGTTACCGCTTTAATCCTTATTATTTCAACGACTTATTTGACGCAGTATTTTTTTGGTCTTGTTAATCAACTTGTAATTCAAGCAGACCAAAAAACCTATATAATCAATTTTACAAAAAGTATTGCAAACTTAATAAGCACAACATTAATCGCATTATTTATATTTCTTAAAGCGGATATTATACTTGTTAAATCAGTCGGAGCAATCGCTTTAGTCTCTATCCCCGTTGTTTTCAGCGTCTATGTAAAAAAGAACTACAATATAAATCACAATATTGAACGAAATAAGTCTATATTAAGCGATAAATGGAACGGATTAGGCCAGCACATAGCAACATTTATACATGGAAATGCCGACATAGTGCTTTTAACATTATTTTCAGGCGTACTCGAGGTGTCTGTATATTCTGTTTACGCTCTTATAACCTCAGGTATGCACTCTGTTCAGGCTGCTCTTTCAAACGGAGTTTCGGCAGCTTTTGGAAATATGATTGCAAACGGAGAAAATAAAAAGGTAAAAAAATATTATATAGCATTCGACTACTTAAATATGCTGATATTTTCAGTTCTATTTACGGTTGCTTTTTTTATGATATTACCATTTTTAAGACTTTACACAAACGGTGCTACGGACATTAACTATATCAGACCGCTTTATGCAGCGACAGTTTTGGCAGCCGATTATCTTTATTGTGTACGATGCTCGTATTCTTGCATTATTTTTGCCGCAGGTCACTTTAGGCAAACAATGAAAAACAGCTATATAGAAGCCGTAATTAATATAGTTATATCACTCTTACTTGTAAACAAATACGGTCTTGTCGGTGTTGGTATAGGTACATTGGCAGCAATGGCATTTAGAAGCATTGATTACATACGCTATCTTTCAAAAAACATTATTTTTTGGGATATAAAGAAAACCGCATATAAATATATAATTAACATTATTGCTTTTACAATCGTATTCCTGTGCGTAAGAGGCCTAAAATTTGACCAAATAAACAGCATAGGGCAATGGATTGTTTATGCTGTGATAACTACGCTGATTACTGTTTCAGTAAATTTAACAATTAATTTTGTACTCAATAAAAACGAAATCACAGCAGTATATAAACTTTATGTGCAACCGTTAATCGGTAAGATGACAAGACGATTAAAAAAAGGTGAATTATGAAAGTAATCATCATTGACATAATACGAACTGTGGCGAGGAGCTTACCGCAGGGGTTTACGCTGGCGGTAATTATATCCGTCGTGTTTGAATACATAAGACACAAGACCCTCAACGGATACATCTCATCACTTGAAAATAAAAAGAACAGATACTTCATATATCTGCTCACATACTGCTATATGGTACTTTACAGAACGCTGCTCTGTCGCACAGCCACCTATGCTCCCCTGTCAAAAGTGTGGCGGGATTGGGGAATAATAAAATGCAATCCGCTAAAAATTGACCCGTCACCCTTCGTAGGCAACATTGCACTCTTCACCATACTGATACTTTTAATTCTACTAAACTTTTCGCACAAATTCAAAAGTGACAAAGATATATTGATTAAATGCACAGTATTATCTTTTGTACTTTCGCTGAGCATTGAGGTAATGCAACTCATCACCTGCCGAGGCACATTTCAAATCAGCGATTTAGTCTACAACACACTCGGAGGATTTATCGGCAGCGTCATATACATAAAGTTAACTGACAAAAAAATCAATACATAAATCAAAAAGCGAACACAAACAGTTTTAATTAACCGATTTGAGACATACAGACAAAAGCCTCTCGATGCGTCATACATCAAGAGGCTTATTAATTTATACAATTTTATATTTTATTTGCAAAGTTGCTCAGCATTCGTAACACTGTTATGCTTTCTCTCGGTCAAAGACTTGTCCGACTTATCCGGAGTGAGAGTTCTCGCTTTCGAATTAAGTGTCAGAGTGGCTGATTTTCCGTTATCGAGCTTTGCACTGACCTTGTTGTCCTTTATTTCAAAAGAGCCCTTATAGGTCGTTACAGTCCATTTGTTAGCCTCGTCCAAAACATAATAAGTAACCGTACAGGTTCCGTCATCGCTGAACTTAAGAGAATTAACGGCTGTTCTGTTATTCTCGTCCTTAAAAGGCTGAGAGTACCAATAATTATCATAAATATAATCATTAGTTATTTCGGCATCGGCATTTTCACCGGGCTGTTGAGCAGTTGTTTTTGCCGCAGTGCTGTCAAATATCACATCGGAAACATTATTGTCCGACATTGCAAAATTAACCGCCTGAAGATAAGTATATCTGCTGTCATCATTATAAAAACCGAAAGTCATTTCAAAGGTATAAGTATAATTCTTTCCCTTTTTCAGACCTAAATCATTCAAATCAAAATAAATTGCCCTGACGGAATCATCAATATTTTTCGTATACTTATAATTCTCGCCGAGCGGCTTTGTCTTAACGATATCATTTTGAGTGACATCACCCTCGTAAAGTTTAACGCCATGGATATACTGAAGTTTTGACGGATTTGAGACCGTGACATAAACAACGCTTTCATTTTCATTAATCACGCCCTGACCGCAGGAAAAATCGAGTTCGGGTCTTTCTCTTTGCATATTCTTTTGGTAAAACAAATAAAAGGAGGTTGCACCCGCACCCAAAATAATCAACAAAGACAAAATGATGCAAATCGCCTTTTTTACTCCCGGGTGCTTTTTCTTTTCGTTTTTCTGTTCTTCTCGTGGAATATCCGAAAAATTAACAGAACTTTTATTCAACACGGCACCGCAGTTAATACAAAGATTGCTGCCCTTAGGCACAGTGGCACCACAGTTTTTACATTTCATAATTTCACCTTTAATAATTTGATATCGGTATAAAATAACTATATAGGTTTTAACTCAAATTGTCAACATTCAGGCAAAAAAAGTGCAAAAAACTATTGACAATAAGAGAAAAATATTGTATCATACGTAATGGTTAGCGAGAGCTAACCATTAATAAGCAAATGAGGTTAGCGAGAGCTAACCTATTTTAAAGACAATATGTTAGCAAATGCTAACCGTTTTATGACAAAAGAACTGTATCAGGAGGCAAAAAATGATGCCGTTAAAATTGGCGCCTGCCAATGAGGATTTAACCATCCAAAGAATAGCAGGCAACGAAATTACAAAAAAACATTTGGCGGATTTAGGATTTGTTGTCGGTTCAACAGTTAAAGTTATTACCGAATCAAACGGAAATCTGATAGTGAATGTTAAAGAATCCAGAGTTGCAATAGGTGCATCAATGGCTATGAAAATTTTTGTATAACAACAGTTATTTAATTTTAGGAGGAAATATATGAAAACGCTTAAAGAAGTCAAAGTCGGTCAAAGTGCGATTATAAAAAAAATTCACGGCGACGGCGCACTGAAAAGAAGAATTATGGATATGGGTATCACAAAGGGTGTTGAGGTCAATATACGCAAAGTTGCTCCCCTGGGTGATCCTTTGGAGATAACCGTAAGGGGCTACGAACTTTCCATCAGAAAAGCAGACGCAGAACTTATCGAAGTTGAATAATTAAATATTTAATATATTTGTCTAATTGAAAGGAGAAGCAATATGGGTATCAAAATTGCTCTTGCCGGAAATCCAAACTGCGGCAAAACTACCCTGTTCAATGCCTTGACAGGCTCTAACCAATATGTCGGCAACTGGCCTGGCGTAACGGTTGAAAAAAAAGAAGGTAAATTAAAAAAACATGACGATGTAATAATCACCGACCTTCCGGGTATTTATTCACTTTCGCCTTACACACTTGAGGAGGTAGTTGCAAGAAATTACCTTATCGGCGAGCATCCGGATGCAGTGCTTAATATCATAGACGGTACAAACCTTGAGAGAAACCTTTACCTCACAACACAACTTGTTGAGCTCGGTATTCCGGTTGTTGTAGCGGTAAATATGATTGATGTCGTAAAGAAGAACGGCGACAAAATCAACACTCAGGAACTTTCCAGACAGCTTGCATGCCCCGTTGTTGAGATTTCCGCACTTAAAGGCACAGGTATAAAGGAAGCGGCAGACATTGCGGTTAATGCTGCAAGTAAGGCTCCGACAATTCCACAGCATAAGTTCAGCGGCGTAGTTGAGCACGCACTTGCTCATATCGAGGAGGCTGTTCTCCACGATATGCCCGAAAATCAACAGCGTTGGTATGCTATCAAGATTTTTGAAGGCGACGACAAGGTTCTCGAGCAACTTAAAATTTCCAGCGATGTTCTCGCTCATATCAAAAAGGATATTGAAGCCGCCGAAACAGAACTTGACGATGACGCAGAATCAATTATCACAAACGAAAGATATTTATATATTGCATCTATCATAAAGAGCGTATATACTAAGAAGAATAAAGGCAAACTTTCAACCTCGGATAAAATCGATAAAGTTGTTACAAACAGATTTTTGGGTCTGCCGATTTTCGCAGTAATTATGTTCCTCGTTTACTATATTGCCATGGTTGCGGTAGGTGCACCGGCAACAGACTGGGTAAATGACGGCGTATTCGGTGACGGCTTCCACCTCTTCGGAAACGGTACAGCAGCTTATGAGCAGGCTGCCGAAGAGTACGGTGACAGCGACCAAATTCTTCAGGCATTTATCGACCAATACGGAACAGAGGATATGGCTGACGCTATCGACCTTGAAAACGAGGAGTACACACAGGAGGGTGCAGTATCGGCACTAAACGAACTTGTTAACGCTACTCCGGACAACGCTTCCGTTACATACGAAACAGAAGATGAGGAAACTCTTGAAACAACAGAGCATCCGAACACAACAAAGGCAGACCTCATCAATGCTGTTGACCAATACGAAAACACATCATACAAAGAGGACTTCGGTGCTCCGGATACGAGCACATACGGCGTTTGGGTTAAGAGTATCCCCGTTCTTCTCGGTGAACTCTTCGAAAAGGCTAACTCACCCGAGTGGCTTTCGGGTCTTGTGCTCGACGGTATTGTAGCCGGTCTCGGTGCTGTACTCGGTTTCGTTCCTCAGATGCTTGTTCTCTTCCTTATGCTTGCATTCCTTGAGGGTTGCGGCTATATGGCAAGAATTGCATTCGTGCTTGACCGTATTTTCAGAAAATTCGGCCTTTCGGGTAAGTCCTTCATTCCTATGCTTATCGGTACAGGATGCGGCGTTCCCGGTATCATGGCTTCCCGTACAATTGAAAACGAGCGAGACAGACGAATGACGATTATGACAACTACATTCATTCCGTGCAGTGCAAAGATTCCTTTCATTGCAATGATTGCGGGCGCTATCTTCGGCGGTTCGGCTGTAGTTTCAACCTCTGCATACTTCATCGGTATGGCGGCAATCATCATCTCGGGCATTATGCTTAAAAAGACCAAGATGTTCTCGGGCGACCCTGCTCCGTTCGTTATGGAACTTCCCGCATATCACCTTCCGACAGTCGGAAACGTACTTCGTTCGACATGGGAGCGTGGCTGGTCATTCATCAAAAAAGCAGGTACAATCATCACTCTTTCAACCATCTTTGTATGGTTCACAACATACTTCGGCGTTGTTGACGGACAGTTCAGAATGCTCGGTGAGGACGAAATCGGTTCTTCGATTCTTGCGGCAATCGGCGGTGCAATCGCTTGGATATTCAAACCGCTCGGCTGGGGCAACTGGCAGGCTGTTGTTGCTTCTGTAACAGGTCTCGTTGCTAAGGAAAACATCGTAGGTACCATGGGTATTCTCTACGGCGGCGGAGACGGAAGCGTTTACGATACAATCGGCAGCGTATTTACAGGCGTAACAGGCTATTCGTTCCTCGTATTCAACCTCCTCTGTGCTCCTTGCTTTGCGGCTATCGGTGCTATGAAGAGAGAGATGAACAACGCAAAGTGGACATGGTTTGCCGTAGGCTACCAGTGCGGATTTGCTTATGTAATCGCACTTATCATTAATCAGGTAGGCTCAATGTTCGCAGGAAACGGAAATATATTCGGTTTCATTGTTGCTCTTCTTGCTATCGCAGCTATCCTTTATATGCTGTTCAGAAAGAACAAGTACGACAACAATAAACTTTCCGTAAGATAATTAATTTATTAATTAGGAAGTGATTTTATGATAAGCTTTATTCAAGAGAATCTCTTAAATATAATAATAATTGCCATTTTAATATTAATAATCGGGCTTATCATTAAGAGCTTAATTAAGCAAAAGAAGAATGGCGGCGGATGCACAGGCAACTGTTCATCCTGCCACTCTTCCTGCGCAGGCACTAAACAGCTTGTAAAGACAACACTAAAAATTGACGGTATGATGTGCACTATGTGCGAAAGTCACATCAACGAGGCTGTCAGAAAAGCCTTTAAGGTCAAGAAAGTGAAGTCTTCATATATAAACGGTACAACCGTTATCATCAGCGAGCATAGGCTCGACGATGAACTACTCAAAAAAACTATTGCTGATACCGGCTATGAACTCAAAAGCATTAGCTTCGAATTAGCGTAAATAGTAAAAACTCCTTTCCAAACAACGAAAGCAGCATCGCTACCCCGATGCTGCTTTTGTTGTGTTAAATGCTAATATAAATATATCGCAAAAATATTTACTTTGTGTGTTCATCAAGAGTGAGGTAATATGCCTTTAGGAAATGCTCGGAAAAGAACTTAACCTCGGGCATATCTATATCGGCAATTTTTTGCTCCTGTGATTTAAGAGCGATGTCAAATTCCCTATTACCCATACGATTTTCCTCGATACACTTTACAAGTGCGCTGATTTTATCGGCAGCCTTAACGAGTTTCCACAGTTGCTTATCCTCATCACTTTTATGAAAAAGGGGTACATAGTCCTGTTTATAATCATCGGGCAGCATTTTTAACAGTCTATCGCCTGCCGTTTCCTCAATATCCTTATAAACGCTTTTAATCTCGTCATTATAATACTTAACCGGAGTGGGCATATCGCCTGTTATAACCTCGGTTGTATCATGATAAAGAGCAAGCAGGGCGGCACGCTCGGGATTATAATTTTTGCCGAATTCCCTATTACCGATAAGTGCAAGGGCGTGGGCAATAACAGCAACGCTATGGCTATGCTCTGCAATATTTTCCTTATTGGCATTAGGCATAAGTGCCCAGCGGTCAATATACTTCATTCTATTGACCATAGCAAAGAAATTATAATTATTCTGCATCTTTTTCTGTTTCCTTTATATCAATACCAAGTTCGCAAAGCTGAACATCATCAATATAAGACGGTGCGCCGCTCATAAGTTCGCTGGCGTTTTGAACCTTAGGAAATGCCACAACATCACGCAACGAATCGGCTCCGCAGATAAGCATAGCAAGTCTGTCAAGTCCGATACCCATACCACCGTGAGGCGGTGCGGCATACTGATAAGCGTCAACAAGGAAGCCAAACTTAGCATCTATTTCCTCCTGCTCCATTCCGAGAAGTTCAAACATCTTAGTCTGAAGTTCTGTATCGGTAATTCTCATAGAACCTGACGAAAGTTCGGTACCGTTAAGCACAAGGTCGAACGCCTGAGCCTTAACCTTTGATTTATCAGTATCAAGATACTGAATACTCTCCTCCATAGGCATTGTAAACGGATGATGAGCGGCAACCCACTCGCCTGTTTCCTCATCCATCTCAAAGAACGGCATTTCGGTAATCCAAAGGAAGTTCCACTTACCCTCGGGGATAATGTCAAGTTCCTTAGCAACCATAAGGCGAAGTGCGCCCATAACGGTGAGAGCCTTTCCGGTCTTATCACTTACGATGAAAACAACATCGCCCTGCTGAGCACCGAGTGTGCTGAGGAGTTCATCAAGTTCGCCGTCTTTGAGGAACTTAGAAAAAGAGCAATTCGGCTCTGCATCTGCCCAGCGAACATAGGCAAGACCCTTTGCACCGATTCCCTTTGCCGATGCTGTAAGTTTATCAATTTTTTTACGAGTATAAACAGAAGCGGCGTTCTTTGCAACGATTGCCTTAACCGAGCCGCCGTCTGCTATTGCGCTCTTAAACACAACAAAATCGGTATTATCAGCCCAATCGGAAATATCCTGAATAAGCATATCAAAACGAGTATCAGGCTTATCCGAACCGTACTTATTCATAGCGTCGGCAAAAGTCATGCGGGGCAAATGCTCGGGAACATCAACATTGATGGTTTTTTTCATCAACTTTGATATAAATCCCTCTGCCATATTCATAATATCGTCGCAGTCAACAAAACTCATTTCAAGGTCAATCTGAGTAAACTCAGGCTGTCTGTCTGCACGCAAATCCTCATCTCTAAAGCAACGGGCAAGCTGAATATATCTGTCAAAGCCCGCAATCATGGTAAGTTGCTTATAAATCTGAGGAGACTGTGGCAACGCATAAAACTTACCGTTATGGATTCTCGACGGAACAACATAGTCTCTTGCACCCTCGGGAGTAGACTTAATCATCATCGGAGTTTCAATTTCGATAAAATCGTTAGCGTAAAAATACTCTCTTGCAATTTTTGCAATCTCGTGGCGCATGAGAATATTCTTAGTGAGTTTTTCGTTACGAAGATTAAGGTATCTGTATTTAAGAGTGATTTCATCTCCGACCTTTTCGCTCTTTTCAATCTCAAACGGTGGTGTTTTAGCCTTTGATACAATACGAAAATCGCTTACGATAACCTCAATGTCGCCTGTCGGAATATCCTTATTCTTGCTTTCTCTCTCGGCAACAACACCTGTTGCGGCAACAACATATTCGCTCCTTGCAGACTGTGCGAGAGCAAAAACATCTCTGTCGGTCTTATCGTTAAACGAAAGCTGAATAATGCCCGTTCTGTCTCTGAGGTCAATAAAGATAAGGTTACCCAAATCTCTTTGGCGCTGTACCCAGCCGAAAACAGTTACGGTCTGTCCGACATTTTCCATATTAAATCTTGCACAATAATCTGTACGTTTCATACCCTTAATTGAATTATTCATCCATCTGTCCTCCGGAAAAAAGAGAATTAAAATCAAAAGCCTCGCCGTTAATTTCCAAATCCTTGAGCTGACTTTCCATACTTACGGAATAAAAGCCGTTTACAAAGGTGTCAAGATTAATCTCGCTCGACTCACCCGTTGCCATATCCTTAAGAGAAACGACTTTATTTTCTACCTCGTTATCGCCGATAACAACATTGAACTTGGCGCCGAGTTTGTCCGCATATTTCATCTGTGCCCTGAGTGAGCGACCGTTGAGGTCATAGACAACCGAGAAGCCCTCGTCACGCATATCCTTTGCAATTTCGACAGCTTTAAGCGTTGCCTTTTCGCCCATAGCAACGATAAACAAATCAGGTCTTGACGGCTCGGGGAAATTACATCCCTGTGCTTCCATAACAAGTTGCAATCTTTCAAGTCCCATAGCGAAACCAAGCGACGGAGTATGCTGTCCGCCGAGTTCCTCCAAAAGTCCGTCATAGCGACCGCCGCCGCATACAGTACCCTGAGAGCCGATAGCGTCGGAAACGAATTCAAACACCGTCTTAGTGTAATAATCAAGTCCTCTTACAATTTGAGGATTAACTATGTATTCTATATTTGCAGCGTCAAGATAAGACTTAACCTTTTGAAAATGCTCTCTGCACTCATCGCAAAGATAATCAAGTACAACAGGTGCACCCTTTGCTATTTCACTGCACACAGGACTTTTGCAATCAAGAATACGCATAGGATTGCGTTCGAGTCTGTCGTTACAGGTGTCGCAAAGTTTGTCCTTATACTGTGAGAAATACTCTTTAAGTGCCTTATGATATTCCGCTCTGCACTCGGGACAGCCGATAGAATTAAGTTCAAGATGCAAATCCTTTACGCCGAGTTCATCAAAAATCTGTTTTGCAAGACTTATCATTTCTGCGTCTGCAAGCGGTGAGGTTGCTCCGAAACATTCAATTCCGAACTGATGAAACTCACGGAGTCTGCCCGCCTGCGGCTTTTCATATCTGTAACAAGATGTGAGATAGCATATTTTTTGCGGCAGTGCCTCGTTTGAAAGACCGTTTTCAAGAAACGCTCTTGCCGCACCTGCCGTGCCCTCGGGACGAAGGGTAATCGAGCGACCGCCCTTATCATCAAAGGTATACATCTCCTTTTGCACGACATCGGTAGTATCGCCTACACCTCTTTGAAAAAGTTCCGTATGCTCAAAAACAGGCGTACGCATTTCCTTATATCCGAAATTTTCGGCAACACCGAGGCAGGTAGCCTCAATATATTGATTTTTATAAGACTCGTTAGGCAACACATCCTTGGTGCCTTTAATCGCCTTTGTAATTAAAGCCATAATTTCCTCCTATATACAAGCACTGAGGTGAGAGCATTGCCCCCACCTCAAGGTACCGTTTAATCTTTTTTATTATATCTCGGGTTTACGATTTCACGCCACTCAAAGTCGCCTCTTTCAACGCCCCTGATTAACGCCTCTGCCGTTGCAATATTAGTAGCGAACGGAATATTATGCACATCACAAAGTCTGAGCAAATCGTTATCGTTAGGCTCGTGCGGCTTTGGATTAAGGGGATCTCTGAAAAAGATGAGCAAATCAATCTCGTTGCAGGCAATTCTGCTGGCAATCTGCTGACCGCCGCCCTGCGAACCGCTCAAAAAGCAGTTAATATCCAAACCCGTTGCTTCCTTAATCAGCTTACCGGTAGTACCTGTCGCACACACATCGTGTCTGCTGATAATTCCGCAATAAGCAATACAAAACTGTACTAAAAGTTCTTTTTTTGCGTCATGTGCTATAAGTGCTATATTCATAAAACGGTTGCTCCCTCTTCTAAAATTATAATTCCATTATTATAATAGCATAATTTATTTAATATAACAAGTTATTTTTTATATCAAATGCCGTGTTTGCATTGATTATTCCAAAAGTGTTTCGTCCGTCTGCGCCTTTTCCTCAAGATTGTTTTGGGTATAGTAATAATCTATGACCGCTCCGGTAATCTGCGCCGTGGACGAACCGGTGCCCGCCGTTTCGATAGCGGAGGCAACGCTGATTTCGGGATTATCATACGGTGCAAAGGAGATAAGAAAGCCGTTATTTTTCTTAACACCGTTTACATATACCTGAGATGTACCCGTCTTACATGCAACAGGTGTTTTTACCTGAAGTTGATTTTGGAAAAGATTTATACCTACCCTTCTCATACCGCCCTTAACGGTTTCAAAGGTTGCGTCGCTAATGCCTGTTTTTTCTTCCACGGTGATATTACTATCGGTAACGGCACCCGTTGATTTTGATATGGTAGACTTTACAAAATGAGTTTTATACCTCGTGCCGTTATTTGCAACGGTGGCACAGTAGTTTGCCAACTGAAGCGGAGTGACAAGGTTTTCCGACTGTCCAATAGCCGCCTGAACAGTATCACCGGGATTCCATGTCATATCAAATTTCTTTCTGTATTCCGGTCCTGCCAATATACCGCTTGCCTCCGGAATTTCTACTCCTGTTTTCTGTCCCAAACCAAAAAGTCTGCCGTACTGATTCATTACATCAATGCCCATAAGACTTGCGCAGTTATAGTAGAAAACATTACACGAGTGCTCAAGTGCCTGCTGAACATTAATACTTCCGTGAGCGTCAAGACAACCGAATGTCATCTCACCCACTCTGTACGAGGCACTGCATGTAAATCTTGTCTCGGGTGTGATATAGCCCTCCTCCAACGCCGCAACCGACATAAGAGGCTTAAAGGTTGAACCCGGAGCATATGCACTCATTGCAAACCTGTTATAAAGCGGTTTCTTGCTGTTCTTACTGAGCGAATCGTAGTCATCGTAATAATCATTCAAGTCATAGGTCGGATAGTTAGCCGCCGCAAGAATGCTTCCGTCATGAATATCCTCTACAACGACCGCACCCGTAGCCTCCGACGAAGTTTTAAGACAGATTTCCCTAAGATTATCCTCGGCAATCTTCTGCATATCCTTGTCTATGGTAAGAACTATCGTATCACCCTGAACCGGCTCCTTCGTGACGGTTTGGGTAACATTGCCCTCAGCATCAATGGTAACGGTCATCTCGCCGCTTGTACCTCTGAGTTCGCTCTCGCAAGCCGCCTCAATTCCCGACTCACCTATGTCATCGTTAATTCCGTAGCCGCTGTCTTTAAGTTTTTTATACTCGTCACCGTTTATCTTTCGCACAGTGCCTATAATATGAGCGGCAAGAGATGAATCTGTGTATGTTCTGTATGCAACTACGCTGACATCCGCACCGGGATAGAGCGAATTATTTTCCTTAATCTCGGCGACGGTTTCGTCCGAAACGTCATCGGCTATCGTCACAGGATTTGATACGGAAAATAAAAGTCGGGTGAGTTCATATCTGATATTGCCTATTTCAAGCGCAGTCTTTTCGTCATAGGATTCAAGGCCGTATTTTTCCACCATTGCGTCAAAGCAATTCCTTGCAGTGGCATACGCCTGAACATTGAGCATATCCTTGCCTTTCATATTTTTAATATCGGTCTCGTATTTCTCATCGTCGCTTTTGTCAAAGAAAACGACCTCGCCCGAAGAATTAAATTTAAGAGGAAGGTTATGAACGTACTCCTCGCCGTTTTTATTAAACAATTCGATAAGACGGACAATAATCTCGTTTCTCTCATCATTATCCTTTGCAGAAGGATAATATGCAGCGTTCAAAACAATACTGTTACCCTTTCTGTTTGTAACGAGAACATTGCCGTTTCTGTCAACTATATCTCCACGAGCCGCCTCTATGGGCACGGTATAAGTCTTTACCGCACTGCTTTGAGCAATATAGTAATCGTTATTCTTCACTTGAATATTATATAAATCCACACCGAAGCCGAACATCACGGCAACGACCAAAACAACAGCGATAATCGTTCTTGCACTTTTATATCTCTTACCCAAAGCGACTCTCCTTTCTGCAAAATTAAAACAATAATTACTCCTTATTTAATTTTCTTTTCAGCGGAGTAAAGATAAAATCCAAAATTATTCCCACAACGGCAGAATAAATAAACGACGGAAAATAAAACGAAAACAGTGCCTGCGTACCGCCCGACTTTTTTGCTCCGACAAAGAAAAGCCAATAAAGGAAAGTATAAAGCATACACGCAAATGCCGCTATCACCACACGCACCCAAAATGTTTCACGCAAGATATGTGACAGCAAAAGCGAAGCGGCATAACAAAATACCGTAAAGAATACCGCATTAAAAGCCGTATTTTCAGCCGCCACGCTGTCCCACAGCACACCTGCGAAAAGTCCGAGCAAAGCCGCCGCCTTTTCATCCTCACCCAAAGTGAGCAAAACCGCACCCGGTATCAAAAAGAAACATCTTGCTCCGTTTATTTCAAACCATGAAGCGCAAACATTCTGAATAAGAGAGAGCACAACAATTACGGCACAATATATCAAATATTTAGTTGTCTTTTCTTTCTTAGTCAGTTCCATAAAATCACTCAACAGTAAATACTAAAAATCCGTAAGTACAAAGCAGGTATTGATATTATCCGCATCAACACCGGGTTTAATTACGGCATAAGACGATATGTCGGTGGACTCATCGTCTATTTCGTCAACCGTTCCGATAATCAAGCCTTTTGGCATATTTCCGCCGACACCCGCCGTGCAGATGATAGCCTCGTATGTAATGGCAGTAGACGAATCCAAATTAGCCATCTTACATTTATTCTCGGCGGCAAGAGCGGGAGTACCCGTAACATAGGATATTTCACCCGAAATAAGTTCGTAAGCCGAAACATTAAAACGAGAATCCAAAACGGTTTGCACCACGCTGTATGTAGGATAAACTTTGTCTATCACGCCGACAAGATATTTTCCGTAAAGCACAGCGTCACCCTTTTTGACTCCGTTTGCAGAGCCCTTGGAAATCGTAAACGACTTATATATATCCGCACTGTCTCTGCCAATAACCGAAGCCTCGACAAACTCAAAATCCTTATTTTCCTCTTTAAGTCCGAGAAATTCCTTATAAAGTTCGTTTTGCTTTTTCAAATTTTCGTAATCCACAAGTTCGGATTGCAACTCGCCGACTTGATTTTGCAAATCGGAGATTTCCTTTTCGTACTGAGCGTCGCCTTTTACATTTCCCGCAATTTTATCCACTCCGTTCGCAATCTTCTGTGCAACATAGTGGCAGGGGGTAAAGACGGTGCCGACAACCGTGGACTGAGCCGATTCGCCATGTCCGTTAGCCGCCGCAATCAGCGCACCCAAAAGCAAAAATCCCACAATAGCCGCAACCAGCTTAAAGGGTCTGCTCTTAAAAATACTTTTCATAAAGACACCACTTAACCAAAACTGAATTATTTTGCTCTTCTTAATTTAACAGATGTTCCCAATGCTACGCAGTCGTTGAAATTTTCGGGAACAATAACAGGTATGCCTATTTCTTCTTCAATAAGTTTCGGCAAACCTCTGAGTTGGCTCGCACCGCCGGTAAGGTAAATACCTCTGTCGATAATATCGGACGCAAGCTCCGGAAGAGTAACCTCCAAAGTTTCCTTAATAACTGCGATAATCTGGCTCACGGGCTCCTGCAAAACATATCTCACATCAGCCGAAGTAATCTCCACGCTGCCGGGAAGACCGTCTGCAAGGTTTCTGCCTCTTACTTCCATCGCCGCCTCGCCGTCATATTCCGCCGCCGAACCGAGTTTAAGTTTAATATCCTCGGCGGTTCTCTCGCCGATAAGGAGATTATGATTCTTTCTCATATAAGAAACAATGGCCTCGTCCATAGCCTCGCCGCCGACTTTTATGCTGTTACAGCAGGCAATTCCGCCGAGAGACAGCACCGCAACATCACAGGTACCGCCGCCGATGTCTATAATCATCGAGCCTGTTGCCTCATAAACAGGAAGTCCGACACCCAAAGCCGCCGCCATTGACGATTCGATAAGTTCAACCTCCTGAGCACCCGCCGAGCGAACGGCGTCCTCAACGGCTCTGCGTTCAACTTCGGTAACATCCGACGGAACACTGATAACAACTCTGGTCTTTGTAAAAATGTTCTTTGTAGATGAACGATACATAAAATCGTGGAGCATATCGGCAGTCATATCAAAGTCGGCAATAACACCGTCACGCATTGGGCGAACGGCTACTATCGAGCCGGGGGTTCTGCCTATCATATTTTTAGCCTCGTTACCCGTTGCAAGCACTCGTTTTGACTTAACGTCAACAGCGACAACGGACGGCTCATTGATAATAATATGTCCCTTTTTGTCGGCAACTTTAGTATTTGATGTACCCAAATCAATACCTATATCTCTGGAAAAAAGCATAAATAATTCCCGCTTTCATTAAAATCTCATATGTAATTATTTATTATATAATATAAATACAATAATCTCAACAAGATATTTGAAAAATTAATAATTTTGTCAAATAATACAAAAATAAAAACAGACGATACAAATTTGCTGTTGAAAGTAAAACGCATCGTCTGTAAATTTGTAGTTTTATGCCTCAACCGTCTCGATAATTTCCGGCTCGGATTCAAACATCTCGTCCCAATGGGAATAATACTCAACCTGCTTCATGAGTTTGCGAGCCTGAATATAATCGTAAGCCTTTTTATGAAACAAATCAAGTTCCTTTGACGCTTCTTTAAGCCTTGCCGATTTAAGCTGTGCCTGTTCTTTTGTATCCTCGGGCAATGCGTTAGCCTCGTTATATTTGTCCATGGTAGGCTCACTTATACCGTAAAGTTCCTCAACGCTGTGCGAGAGAAGCTCCTCTGCTTTTTTAACCTTTGCCGCCATCTTCGGTTGATTAAAGCGTTCTTTTTCATCGGCAACTATTTCAAGAGCCTTAATTTTGCTCCTCAGTTTTTTACGTTCTTTACCCGTTGCATTTACATATTCCGCCTTGCTTTTTTCAAAGCTTTCAAGCGAGTCGGCGTAAATTTTCTTTGCCTCCTCAAGTTCACCGTCCGAAAGCGAATCGGTAGCATAATCCTCAAGTGCGGCACGGATTTTGAGCACCTTAATATGCGAATCGTGTTGTTCTTCCGTAAGAGTATACATAGTAATAAACGGAATAAGCGCAAGCACATAACCGACAAGAGCAATCATAATCATACCCTTTGAAAGAGGCTCACGGAATGAGAGTTTATACAAATCGTCATAATTATCGCTCAAACCAAAGTAGTTCTGCATAACAACAGTTTGAAGCAGATAAGTTACGCCCATAGAAATAAACGTACCTATAATACCCACAAACTGTCCCATAAGTCCCTCTAATCTTTCACCCGTTTTGTACTGCTGATAGTCCAAAACATCGGCATTCATCGCACCGTCGGCAATAAGAGTAAAGGTATTAAAGAAACCTCTGAGCCAAACAAATACATAAAGCACCCAAATATGTTCAATACAGAAATACATTCCTACCAAACAAAAGATATTTGCGACCATATACATAATGTAGTAATTTCTCTTTCCGATTTTACGAATAAGAAACGGCGCAAGAAGCATAGCCGGAGTAGCGGCGGCGCCGAACACCGTCATAAGCGTACCGTTCATAACACCCTGCTGCTCGGTGGTAAGATTAAGAGCGTCTTTAATTCCGTAATAAAAATACCATGTTGTGATATTACCTGCACCTGCCGTAAGCAAAATAAACCAAGAGGTAAGCGAGCGTGCCCACTGATATTTATTTGCAATTCCTGCCGCAATTCCCTTAAAAAACGGCACTTTCGGAGTATAGTCCTTTGATACGATAATCCTCTCTTTGGTACCCGTATAGCTGAGAATTCCTATCAACGCACCGCCGATACCGAAAATAGGCATAATAACTCTGTATGCACCGATATGTTCAAGACCGCCCGTATAACCTGCGATAATAGGAACTACAAAACCCATTATACTCGGCGAAAGCGAATAAATAAAAGTAGAAACGGTGATAATATCCGCACGTTCCGTTGAGTTGGGACTCATTACCTGAACCAGCGTTGCGTAAGCCTGGTCGTAAAACGGATAGCAAAGTTGAAGAAGCATATATGTAACGAATAAAGCCCAAAGTCTTTGATTATAAGACATGGTCTCAAACGGTAAAAAAGCAAAAATCGTAATCAAAACACCCGACGGAATACCCGTATAAAGAAGATACGGTCGGAATTTGCCCTTACTGCTTCTTGTGTTATCGATTATGTATCCTCTCAAAGGACCTAAAAACAAGCCGATAACCGTCGCGATAATATTCAGTTTAACAAGGTCACCGTTTTTTAAGCCAAGCGCAGAGCCTGCAAGCAAACTTGTTGCAGAAAGTCCGATGTAATAAATAGTGAAAATAACCGATTTTACGCCTATACCGCCTACGCTGTATGCAAGAATTTCTTTATACGGAACATATCTGCCCTGCGGAGGTTTACTCCAATGCTCCTTTACGGACGATATTGTGCCCTTTATTTTTTCGCCTGATATTTTCATCGTTACCCCTTTATGAAACGCTGTATTTGCAGTGCACGGTTTCTGTAAAATTATAACATATTAAACAATCAATATCAATGATTTTTTGTGTAAAATTAATAAACGGATTTTCCGACACAAGTGTATCGAAAAATCCGTTTTTTCTTATAATCCAACCGTAAAAGTATAACCCTGCTGCACAATATCGTCAATAACCTTACCGAGAATATCGGCATTCGTTTTGCTTACCGCATGAAGCAGAATTATCTCACCCGGGTGTGTAGATTCACATATATCTGTAAATGCCTTTGTTTCATCCGGCTGTTTATCTACATCCCAATCGGCATAAGCGAAACTCCAAAACACGGATTTATACCCCAAATCATTTACTATACCCAATGCACGCTCGGAGAACTCACCTTTCGGAAAGCGAAAATAACTCATAGTATAACCGTATTCCTTTTCCATATAATCATGAAGATAAGTTACCTCTTCCCTTGCCACCTCGTCGCTGACCTCATCCATAGTATAGTGACGATAGGAGTGATTGCCCACTATATGACCCTCGTCAATCATTCGGCGGATAAGGTCGGGGTTATCCTTTGCAAAATCATAGGTAACAAAGAAAATCGCCTGAACATTTTTCTCTTTTAATACATCCAAAATCTGCGGAGTATAGCCGTTTTCATATCCTTCGTCAAAGGTGAGACATATGCTTTTTTCGTCCGGCAAAAGCCAATTTGCATTAAATGATCTGAACCTCTCCTGAAGTTTAACGGGATCGGCAGGCTGCTTATGGTCCTTTATATTTCCCGGTCCCCACACAACCTTTTCCGTGCTCAAATCGCTTATGCCTGCCACAGCCTGAGCGGTGGGTGCGGTATTCTCCACGGTCTCGGAAGTGCTCTCGTTTTGATTACCGATTGTATTATTTTCATTGGTCTTTATCTCTGCCTTACAGCCGCAAAACAGACAGACTAGCACCAAAAAAGGAATCAGTATTTTTATTTTTTTCATAACAAAACCTCCCAAGACTATTTTCTGTCTCGGGAGGAAAAATACTAATGTTAAATTTTAGTTTTTGTTTGATTCAAGGCTTTTCATTTTAAGGTAAGCGTTAATGAATCCGTCCAAATCTCCGTCCATAACAGCAGTTATGTTGCCCATTTCATAATTTGTTCTGTGGTCCTTAACCATTGTGTACGGCATAAATACATAGGAGCGAATCTGACTGCCCCATGCGATTTCCTTTTGGTCGCCCTTAATATCCTCAATTTTTTCGAGATTTTCTCTCTCCTTGATTTCCACAAGTTTTGATTTAAGCATACGCATAGCGACTTCTCTGTTTTGGTGCTGAGAACGCTCTATCTGACACGAAACAACGATGCCCGTAGGAATATGGGTAAGACGAACGGCAGACGAGGTTTTATTTACCTTTTGTCCGCCTGCACCCGAGGCACGATAAACATCCATCTTAATATCCTCTTCACGAATTTCGACATCAACATCATCGTCAATTTCCGGCATAACCTCAACAGATGCAAACGATGTATGACGGCGACCCGACGAGTCAAACGGAGATACACGAACAAGTCTGTGAATACCCATTTCGCCGTGTAAATAACCGTAAGCGTTTTCGCCCTCTACCAAAATAGTAGCGCTCTTAATTCCGGCAACATCACCCTCAAGATAATCAAGGGTAGAAACCTTGTAGCCTTTTCTCTCGCCCCAGCGGTTATACATTCTGAAAAGCATCTCTGCCCAGTCCTGAGCCTCTGTTCCGCCTGCTCCGGCATGAAATGTCAAAATTGCATTATTGTCATCGAACTCACCGTTTAGTAAGGTGGAAAGAGTAAGCGATTCAATTTTTTTCTCAATATCGTCAACCGACTTTGTGCAATCTTCGATTAAACTTTCGTCGTTTTCTTCGTCAGCCAGTTCAATCATAACCTGTGCGTCCTCAAAATCACCTTTAAGGCTTTCGTATGAAGCAATCTTTGCCTTTAGAGAACCGATTTTTTGCATAGTCTTTTGGCTCTGTTGCATATCGTCCCAAAAATCCGGAGCACTGCTCTGCTTTTCAAGTTCGGAAACCTCTTTAACAAGGTTATCGATATCAAGCGCCTCTTTAAGATTTTCAATAGGTTTCTCGGACTGCATTAATCTCTGATTAAGTTCTTCAAATTCCAGCATATAAATCTCCGTAAATCTATTATATATGTTTATAATTATAATACCGAGTAAACATTATATACCATATTCCACTTTTTTTCAAGTAAAAAAAGCCACTCTCATAACAGTATTGACAAAGTAATAAAAATCTGCAAAAATATTACCATGCCTTGACAAAATAATCAGGGTTCGGTTTTAGGAGAAGCGTTATGCTGAATATGTTTTTAACCTTGCTTGACACTCAGGAGGATAGGGAAAAATTCACCTACCTGTATGATACATATAAAAATCTGATGTATTGGATAGCAATAAAAAAGACAAACTGTATAGAGGACGCCGAGGAATGTGTGCAGGATACATTTTTCTATACGGCAAAGCATTTCGACAGAATAGGAGAAGTAGACTCCAAAAGGACGAAGTGCTATCTGAGCACAATAGTGTCGGGATTTGCAATAAATATATACAACAAATCAATAAACGAAAGCACCGCAGAATTTAATCAAGAAATCGAAAATGACTTCGACGGTGACGCTTTCAACGAATTTGACAGCGTTGAAATTTCGGTTATGATTGATAAAATTCTGTGCGAGCAGGACAAAATTCTTTTGTATCTAAAATATGTATACGGCTACAAGAGCGTTGAAATCGCAGACATTTACGGTGTAAACGATACCTATGTAAGAAAGAGAATACAAAGGGCAAAAAAGAAATTAAAGGACAGCCTCAGTCAGAGTAACACGGATGTAATATAAGAGGAACAATAAGATGAATAATTTAGAAACCGCTTGCTTGCTTTCGTGCGAAAGATGGGTAGATACTTTTGAAAAAGAAATACCCGAGCATACATTCAGCAAGGAACATAACGAAAAAATGAAGCCCCTGCTCAGCGACAATTTAATCAAATACAAGCCGAAGCTGTCAAAGAAAACGCTTAAATTCATACTCATTGCGGCGATTATAATGTCTCTTGCAATTAGCGTTTTTGTAACAGCAAAGCCTGCCTTTGAAAAATATTCATTTAATAAATATTCCGACCATTCGGAATATGAAGTTCTTGCTCAAAAAAAGAAAACGAAAAAAGTTAAATCCCTCACAATCAATTACATACCTAAAGACTTTGAAAAAACAGAAATTGATGAGAGCGATTATATGTTTATGTATAGATATGAAAAAAACGACGAATTTTTTTATGTCAAAAAACTTCAATTAGGCGGCACCACCTCTATCAACACCGAAAAGTACGGTAGTGAAAAAATAAAAATAGGAAGTTTGGATGCCGTTTATTATCAACCTGAAATTAATATTGGAGGATTATTATTTAATAACAGTGAATACGTTTATATTGTATGCGGCAATATAAGCAAAGAAGAACTTGTAAAAATTGCACAAGGTATACAGTAATTTTTTGTAAGAAAAACCAAATTTTTGGTTTTTCTTATTTTTTTGTCACAAAACGTACTCTTTTAGGGATATAGAGTAATGAAGGAGGTGACAGTATGAATAAAGCGAAAAGCAGTAGAATACTATTTTCAATTCTGCTAATAGTACTAACTTTGTTCAGTACTGCAACAATAGCTTACGCCGATACCGAAGACAGCAACATTTCACCCTGTTATTCCAGTATAGATAAAAACTATGCTCAATTAGATATTACAGGCGTTAAGGCGAAGTGTTTTGCAAGCTTAAGCACAAAAAGTCCAAAAAATCTAAAAATAGTAATGGAACTGCAAAAGAAAAAGTCTAACGGCTATGAAACCGTTAAAACTTGGACAAGCAGTAAAACAGGAACAAGGCTGTCTATGTCAGAGTCAAGAAACATCAATGCGCTCTGCACCTACAGGCTAAAGGTCACCTATACTGCCGGAAGCGAACAAGTTGTTGCATACAAATACTAAGTGCAATTTCACAACTGATTTTCAAAAACTTCACCATTTAACTTTTCAGGGGATTCGTTAAATAAAAACACATCAAAAAACATTAATGAAAAAGGAGATAAAACATGAAATCAAAATCTAAAAAACTAACGACCGTTTTACTCATCGTGGCAACAATCATTTCAACATGTGCATTGTCGGTATTCACCGCATATGCATATCCCGATGTTCCTGTAAAAGAAGTCGAGTTATACCCTGACCAAAGCTTTACATACTCTCCCAGCAAGATGGGTCCTAACATGTACCATGAGGGCAAAAACCTTTCAAGCAATAATCGCTATGTATATTTTGACCTTACATTTTATAACTCTACAACAAAAGAGTGGGTTGCAGATAATTCCATTAGACTTGTTAAAGGCGACAAATATGGTCAAACTGTAAGTAACACCAGAGCAAGCGATACATATTGGAGACTTGAATTAAGGTGCAATCATATTAATAAAGGCGGCAGAGGTATAGGCTGGATGTGGTAATCCGACCTGCGATGCTGTGCTAAAAATTGACGCTTCCCTTGAAAAGTAATTTATACAGTCTGCGCCTCCCTTTTTTAAGGGAGGCCGCAAGACTTTAATTACAAAATAAAAGTTTTTATTTACAAAACTTAAACAATATGATAATATATAAGTGAAATATTTTTGTGCAAAATAACAAAAAATTCAACAAAAATACAAAATTCAAGGAGAAAAAACAATGAAAACATTTAAGCTGAACTTTTTGGAGTTCGTACGGTCAAAGTTCTGTATAATCATATACATTGTCGTAAATGCCTCTATGTTCTTGTCGAGCTTATATAAAATGTTCTTTGATACTATGGTTCCCGGGCGACTTTTTGTACTGAGTGATGTAAAAACCATAAGAGCTGCCGGTTTTACCGAAGTGAATCTAAAATTCGCCGCAATAATATTCATAATGTTTTTATTTACATCGCACTACTATTTTTCACAGGCGAGAAAAAACGAATTTTTGGAATGTGCGAGCGTAACGGCTACGGGCAAGAACGGATTTATTCTTAATCAATTTTCTGTTATGCTCACCCTTGCATTAATTACCTGCGCTGTCTCATTTTTATTGTCGATAATTTTTTCCTTCAAGGACCCTAACGCAGACGGTGCTTACTTTTTATACAGCGCAAAAATATCAATTTTATATTTCTTCTTAGCGAATATTATAGCCATACTGATCGGTCTTTTATGCTCGACGATAAAAAAGACGGCTGCGGCATACCTCCTTTTAATAATCAGTTCATTTGTCTTTTCCCCGATGACAAGCCGTTTAACCGGAGAGATATACAACAAATCCGACGAGAGCATATATCCGCTGTGGAGAATATTTGAAATTTTCCAAAACACATCATATGAGACCGCTGCCTCCGGCATAAACGCAAATATCAAATCGCTGAGCATAATCGTATTTTGGATAAGTTTATTTGCGATTATCGCAATGTTTACGGTATTTTCATTCAGAATAAAGCGAGCAAAGCAAATAGCGGCAACTATATGCCTTATCGTATTTGTACTATCGGGTGCAGGCACTCTTATGCCCTACTCTTCAATTTCACTCGACACCAATTCCCTCGGTTCCGACGCCGAACATTATGTATTCCAAGACCCGGAAAACTTTGTAATCCAAAAGAACGAAGAGCCGAATTTTGAAATCACGGGCTACGATATGAATTTCAAAATCAAAAATTTGCTTAGCGGAGATGTCACCGTTAAGGTTGACAATCCGAATCTGACGGAATACCATTTCACCCTATACTACGGCTACAAATTAAAAAGCGTTTCAAACTCAAACGGCGAGAAATTGAAATATGACAGAGACGGTGACTACATAACAATACACACAGATGCACCGACCGAGTCATTCAACTTCAAGTACAAGGGTTTCAGTCAGGTATTTTACAGCAATTCGCAAAGCAGTAATTTACTCGGCGGCTTTGCATACTATCCGATTAACGGTTTCAGATATGTATATTCCGTTGCAGACCAGGGAAGCATACGCACGAAGTTAAGCAAGAGCGTACCTATGAGCGTAAAGGTTGACTGCGGCAAAAAGATGTTTTCAAATCTTGAAAGCACGGGAAAGAACACCTTTGAGGGTACATCGGACAGTTTGACATTAGTAAGCGGTTTCTACAAGGAAATTAACGCAGACGGCATTCGTATGATATATCCGTACTATGAAAATCCGTTGGATATTGGCGGCGTTGAGGATTATGAAACTCAGCTGAAAATGCTGATAGACGCAAAGCCTAAGTACAAAGGCAAGACTGTAATATTGGCAAGCAGCCTCGGAAGTTCCGCCGACGACCGTATTTTTACAGCCTCCGATCAAGTCTTAACCACGAACATTTCGACAATATACGATGATACCCAAGAAGAATTTTTTAAAGAGAAGGGCGACCCGAAAATCAAGAATGATTACTACTTTGCATTCCTAAAATATTACGACAAGGACAGCGAATTATACAAGCTCACTCAACAGGACCCAAGCACATTACCGGACGACAGCGACGACCTGAACGTAGTCCTTGCAAAGAAAATAATTCAGTACAAGGATGATGAATCATTCAACTCAAAGTTCAGAAACGCAATGCAGACATCAGGGTGCGAAAGTGCTTTAGACATTGCAAGAAACGTCGGCGAAGACAACATTGATGACTTTACCACACCTTATTAATAAAGGAGGCAATACTGATGTTAGAGATAAAAAATGTATCAAAAAGTTTTGGCAAAAAGTCGGTACTTAACAACATAAGTATGGAATTAGATGAGGGCATATACGGACTTCTCGGACCAAACGGCTCGGGAAAAACAACCCTCATAAGAAAAATAACAGGACTTTATCCCATCAAAAAGGGCGAAATAACATATAACGGCACCGACGCAACCGTATGCAAAGAATACTATGCATCAATCGGATATTTGCCCCAAAACTTCGGCCTCTTTAAGGAACTCACCGTAAAAGAAGTGCTTGAAATGTTCGCCGCTCTGAAAGGCATAGAAAAGGACGCTATTGAACAGGACATTGAAAGAGTGTTGAAAATAGTAAACCTATCCGATGAAACAGACAAAAAATGCTCCGACCTTTCGGGCGGTATGGTAAGGCGTTTGGGACTTGCACAGGCATTTATGGGAAACCCGAAAATCATCATTTTAGACGAGCCGACGGTTGGGCTTGACCCCGAGGAAAGATTGAGACTGAAAACATCAATATCACAATTTTCAAAAAACAAGACGGTGCTGATTTCCACCCATATCGTTGAGGATGTAGAAACTCTCTGCAACAAAATCATCATAATGAAGTCGGGAAAAATCCTGATGAACGATGATACTCAGAAAATTGCAGATATGGCTAAGGACAAAGTTTACATTATTCCCGAAGATGAACTTGTCAATGTAAAGACAGGCTATCACTTAGAAAAGAATTTCTTGAATGACGGTTTGAATTATTCCCGCATACTGTCAAACACCAAACTGGACTGCGCACAGCCTAAACCGACCGTTGAGGACGCATACATTTATGCGATACACAACCTTGAAAGCTCTTTGTAAGAGAATCGGCTTTGAACTGAAGTCATTAAGGCTTTTGCTCATTGCCCCGTTAATCTTTGTGCATTTGTTTTTGCCTTTGGCAAGCTATATGTTATCGAGAAAACATCCTGACGAATACCTGTCATACATAATAATGCTGGGTATGCTGATTATACCTGTTTCGTCAATAATGTGGGGATTGTTTATACTCAAAGAGAATGTCGAGGGCAAGGGCAACGAGTTACTGTATATCGGGAATAACAAAATAAAACTCCTTGACTTTTTAATTCCGTTTGTACTGTTTTTTCTGACGGTAGCAGTTCATTTCGGCATTTACATATACTTTACGCATGCTATGCTTTTAGAGTTGATAAGACTGATAGGAATTTGCTTTCTTTATTTCGGAGCAACATATTTACTTGTGTTCTTAACAAAGTCAACTTCCCTTTCGCTGATGACGCTGATAATATATACGATTATTGCGTTTTTGTTCAGCAACAACCCGAACAACTTTATACTGTATATGAATCTTACACCGTTTGAGGCAGAACAAATCACAAGCAACACCATTCCTCAAATCATATTGGGCACGGTATTTACCTTTGGCGGATTGATGTTAAATAAAAGATTTCATAGATTTAATTAACTCCTTTCAAAAACAGAAAATCGACGGAGAGTCAAACGCTCTTCGCCGATTTTTGTTTTATCTACATATTAAATTCAGTCTTTAAGCAACGATTTATACATTCTGATATATTCGTTTGCAGATTTGCCCCAAGACATATCGCACTCAAGCGCACGCTTAACAAGCACCTGCCAGCCTTGTTTATCATTATATGCCTCAACGCCACGATAGATAGCACCAAGCATATCGTATGCGTTATAAGTCTTAAAGGTAAAGCCGTTACCCTCGCCGTCACCGCAGTCGGTTATGCTGTCCTTTAGGCCACCCGTCTCACGAACAATCGGAAGCGTTCCGTAACGCAACGCAACCATTTGAGAAAGACCACAAGGCTCGCTCTTACTCGGCATAAGGAATAAATCAGCACCTGCATAAATCTTGCGTGCCAAATCAGGAACAAAGCCAATGGTAACGCCGACCTTATCGGGATACTTATTATGAAGTTCTCTGAAGAAGGTCTCATACTGCCATTCGCCCGAGCCGAGAACTACATACTGAACATCTCTCTCCCAAAGGCTCTTTTCCATAACCTCTTTAATCAGGTCGAGTCCTTTATGTCCTACAAGGCGAGAAACGATACCGATAAGCGGCACATCGTCACGAACAGCCATACCCATCTGCTCCTGAAGTGCTTTTTTGCATGCCGCCTTGCCTTTTTTATAATCGGACTCATCATAATTTTGAGCAATAGCCTTATCTGTTGCAGGATTATAATTATCGGTATCAATACCGTTTAATATACCGCAAAGTTTCCAGCTGCGCTGATTAAGAATCGGGTCAAGTCCGTAGGAGTACCACGGGTCAAGAATTTCCTTAGCGTAGGTAGGCGAAACGGTAGTAACCTTATTCGCACACTCGATACCCGCTTTCATAAAGTTAACAAGTCCGTCGTACATAATCAAATTATTATATTCAGGTGCGATACCCAAAACATCGTTAAGCAACTCGTCGCCGTACTTGCCCTGATACTGAATATTATGAATCGTGAAAACGGTTTTTATATTCTCGTAACCCATCTGATTTGCATAATAGCAGGAATAGTAAAGCGGAGTAAGAGCCGACTGCCAATCGTTGCAATGGATAATATCCGGTTTCCAATCAATATGAGGAATAATCTCAAGCACTGCTCTTGCAAAGAAAGCAAATCTCTCTGCATCGTCATAGTGGCCGTAGATTCCGTCACGCTTAAAGTAATACTGATTATCAAGGAAGTAATAAATTACGCCGTTATATTTTGCCTCAAATATTCCGCAATACTGCCTTCTCCATGAAACAGGAACGGAAATAGAGGTGATAAATTTCATCTGGTCCTTATATTCCTGCTTAATGGAATCGTAAAGGGGCATAACAACCCTGCATCCGATAAGACGCTTGCGAAGAGCAACAGGCAGCGAGCCTGCAACATCTCCCAAGCCGCCCGAAGCCATAAACGGCAAAGCCTCGGAAGCGACATACAAAACTTTCATTTCTTCTCCTCCTAAATCCTTGTATTCTTTGCGAGACTTACGGGATAATTTGCAGCACCCGAAAGTTCTACATCGTCTTTAATTATACAATTTTTATCTGCGATAATATAATTAATCTTTGAATTTTCGCCGACAACGGTGTCCTGCATAAGAATTGAATTCTTAACCACGGCACCTTTTTTAACCTTAGCACCCTTAAAGAGGATACAGTTTTCAACAATACCGTTAATCTCACAGCCGTCTGCAACAAGCGAGTTTTTAATCTTTGCATCCATACCGTAAAGAGTAGGCATATCGTCTCTCTCTTTGGTATAAACGGGTCTGTCGGGGCAGAAAAGTTTATTCTTGTTTTCTCTGTTAAGCAGACTCATTGAAATATCATAATAACTCTGAATACTGTCAATAGTTCCCACAAAGCAATCTGTTGCGTCAAAGGCATAGACATTCTTAGTCTTAATGCTTTCAAGCAAAACATTACGCTGGAAAGAAACCTCATTCTTTGAGTGAGAGTCCGAAATAAGCGCTTCGAGCAAAGTCTTTTTAATCAGCACGATATTTGTGGAATAAAAAGCCTCGCTCTCGGCAGAATCAATAGAAGCCTGAGAAACTCTGCCGTTTTCGTCCACCTCGTCAAAGATAAGCACATTCTTAATATTTGTGGGAACGGTTGACTTAACGCCGACAACCGTAATATCTGCATCGTGGCTCTCGTGAAAATCAAACAGAGCACCAAAGTCAATATTCATTACATTATAGCAATCGCTCATCAAGACATATTCTTGATTGGAATTATTAAGAAAGCCGAGATTTCCGTAAATTGCGTCAATTCTGTTGCCCCACATGGTAACGCTGTTCATTGCGTACGGAGGCAGAAGATAGAGTCCGTCGGTTTTGCGTGACAAATCCCACGGCTTACCCGTGCCCACATGGTCCATAAGTGAATTAAAGTTAGCGTTTGTTACGACGCCTACCTTTGCGATTGAGCTTTCCACCATATTTGAAAGAGGAAAGTCAATAAGGCGGTATCTTGAACAGAAAGGCACGGAGCCCATCGTTCTTTTATTGGTAAGCGTATCAAGCGCTTCCTCATGAATATTTGCAAAAATCATTCCGAGAACATTTTTTCCGTTCATAATTATACCTCCTCTCCCGAAGCAATCATTTCCTTAGCGGGAATTTTTTTGTTTTTTGTAATGGTGGCGCCGGAGCCTACAACAGCAACGCCCCAATCAGCCGAGTTTTCCATATTTTCGGGGATTTCGCCCACCTGAGCGTCTTCCTCGATAACGGCATTTTCGGCAATAATCGAATAGTAAACCTTTGCGCCTTTCTTAATTACTGCGCCCGGCATAATAACGGAGAAGCGAACCTCTGCGCCCTCCTCTACGGTAACATCGGAAGAAACAACGGAGTAATCAACCAAGCCGTCTATGTCGCAACCCTCGCTGATAGATGAATTTTCTACCGTTGCGTTTTCGCCTATGTAATGCGGCGGAGCATCGGGAGTTCTGCTGTAAATTCTCCACGATTTATCGCTCAAATCGAGGTCAACATTAGGATTGATAATATCGAGATTTGCCTCCCACAGCGAATCAATAGTACCTACATCCTTCCAATAACCCTTAAACGGATAAGCAAACATTCTCTGTCCGTCATTAAGCATATTCGGAATAATGTTTTTGCCGAAGTCATTAGCTGAATTCGGGTCAGCCTCGTCCTCAATCAAATACTTTTTTAACTTATCCCAAGAGAAAACATAAACGCCCATAGAAGCCTTATTTGACTTTGGCTCTTTCGGCTTTTCCGCAAATTCGTAAATCTGCTCGTTTTCATCCGTCGCAAGAATGCCGAAGCGTGATGCCTCCTCCCACGGTACTTCGAGAACCGCTATGGTACAATCGGCGTTATTCTTTTTGTGGAAATCAATCATATTTGCATAATTCATCTTATAAATATGGTCGCCTGAAAGAACAACAACATACTTAGGGTCATATTTTTCTATAAATGCGATATTTTGATAAATAGCATTTGCGGTACCCTTATACCACTCTGCTCCGCCTATTGCCTCATAAGGTGACAGAACATGAACGCCGCCGTTAAGTCTGTCCAAATCCCATGGATGACCGTTTCCGAGATAGTCGTTAAGCACAAGCGGCTGGTACTGAGTAAGTACGCCGACGGTATAAATACCGCTGTTTACGCAGTTTGAAAGCGGAAAGTCGATAATACGATAATTGCCGCCGTAAGGAACTGCCGGTTTTGCTATACTCTTTGTCAGAACGCCCAAACGACTGCCCTGACCTCCCGCAAGGAGCATTGCAACAACTTCTGTTTTTGACATATTAGTTTTCCTCCGATTTATTTTTTAGCCTTTGAGGCAGTCTTTGCCGCCTTCTCATGCTTTGATTTTTCCGTTACTTTCTTTGTCGGTTCATCAAGTGTTTTTGCCTTTTTTACCGATTTTGCAGGTGCTTTAACTTTTTGCAAAAAGAGCGCCGAAAGACCATGCAGTTTCAAATCTATATTCTGCTCATAGCCGTGAATGGGTTGTGCCTTTGTTTTGTAAGCGTTATCTTTTCTGCTTTTATCTCCGCCGTACTTTGCAAGAGATGTGTCAAGAAGTACCTTATATGTTCCCTTTTCGGGAACGCCGATTTTATAGGAACTGAAATTATTAGGCGTCCAGTTAAACACTGCGATTATTTCTTCGCCCTTTGAGTTAATTCTTCTGAAAGCAATTACGCTGTTGCAGTTATCCTCTGACGAAATCCACTGAAAACCCTCCCAGCTGTAATCGATTTCCCACAGTTCGCTGTGTTCGTTATAAAAATTATTCAGTTCACGGGTAAAGCCCTGAAGTTGTCTGTGCTTATCGTAGTCAAGCAAGAGCCAATCGAGCCCCTGCTTATAATTCCACTCGATAAACTGACCGAACTCACTGCCCATAAAGAGGAGTTTTTTTCCGGGATGAGCCATCATATACGCAAGGAACAGCCTCATTCCGTCGAATTTCATATCATATTCGCCCGGCATTTTATTAAGCAAACTTGCCTTTCCGTGAACAACCTCATCGTGCGAAATCGGCAAAATAAAGTTTTCGCTGAAAGCATAGAAAAAGCTGAAAGTAATGCAATTATGATTACCTTTTCTGAAAAGTGGGTCCATGGAGGTATAACGAAGCATATCATTCATCCAGCCCATATTCCACTTAAAGTTAAAGCCGAGTCCTCCCTTATCGGGCGGCATGGTAATCATAGGCCAAGCAGTGCTTTCCTCGGCAATCATCATACTGCCGGGGTGATTTGAAAGAATGGTAGAATTAAGTTGCTTGAAAAACTCAACAGCCTCAAGATTTTCTCTTCCTCCGTTTTTATTAGGAGTCCACTCGCCGTCCTTTCTGCAATAATCAAGATAGAGCATGGAAGCAACGGCGTCCACACGAATTCCGTCAAAATGGAACTCGTCAATCCAATATTCGGCAGAAGAAATAAGAAACGATTTGACCTCATTTTTGGCATAATCGAACACTCTCGTTCCCCATTCCTTATGTTCGCCTTTTTTCATATCGCTGTACTCATAACAGCAAGTGCCGTCGAATTCATAAAGTCCGAAAGCGTCCTTCGGAAAATGAGCGGGAACCCAGTCAAGTATAACGCCTATGCCTGCCTTATGACAGCAATCAACAAAATACATTAAATCCTCGGGCAGTCCGTAGCGTGAGGTTGCGGCAAAATATCCGGTAACCTGATAACCCCACGAACCGTCATAAGGATATTCCATAATAGGAAGCATCTCGATATGAGTGTATCCCATATCCTTTACATAAGGTACAAGTTGCTCTGCCATTTCACGGTATGTAAGAAAATTACCGTCATCGTGTCTTTTCCACGAACCGAAATGTACCTCGTAAATATTAATCGGCTGAGCCAAAATATTTTGATTTTCTTTCTTTTTCTGCCAAGCCTCATCACCCCAGGAGTAATTATGAAGTTCATAAACCTTTGAACCGGTTCCGGGTCTTGTTTCCTGATGAACGGCATACGGGTCAGCTTTCAGATGAACAACTCCGGTCGGCGAAGTAACGGCGTACTTATAGCAATCGTAAATATTTACGTCCTTAACTGTTGCCTCCCAAATTCCCGGTGCGACAAGTTTACATTTATTTGCGTCATTATCCCACGAATTAAAGTCACCGACAACCGAAACAGCCGTTGCGTTGGGTGCCCAGACTCTGAACGCAAACTTGTCCTTATTAATCTTATGATTGCCGAAAAACTTATATGCTTTATAATTCGTTCCGTTATGGAAAAGATATACGGGAAGCTGATATTCTTCCTTGATTTTCGCCATAAAAATCTCCTTTTTTACAGTGTTTACACAGATCGTCGGACAATTTACGCCCAATGACCCCATACTATAAAATAATGATACCACCTTTATTATGTTTTTTCAAGAGGTATTTGGTTAGTTTGTTACAAGCTTTTTTGCAGAAATATAGAAAATATGTGCACTTTGTTGTAAAAAATGTCAAAAAATAATATTTCACAAAAAGAGCAAACAAGAAAGCACAAATTTTATAGAAAATGTGCGACATTTCCTATTGCCAGCATAAATGCCTATATGTTATAATTAAATATGATTTTTAATATTTATACTTATATATAGGATTATAAAATCATTTTAATAAACGGAGATACTTTATGAAGAGCATTATAGTTGCTTATCCAAAAAAGAATTCGGCAATGCACCTTCGTAACGTCCTCGAAAATGACGGCTTATATGTTTCGCATATATGCGCTACCGGAGCGAGCGTTTTGGGAATCGCCGCAGATTTAAGAAGCGGTGTTATTATAACCGCCGCCGTACTGAGTGATATGAGTGCCGCAGCCATGGCAGAAAGACTGCCGTCTGGCTTTGATGTAATAGCACTTTCGCCAAACGGCAGTGAGGACTATATGGGCAACCTCATCACTCTCCCCCTGCCGCTCGACAGAGAGGACTTTTTGAAAACGGCTCATACTCTCGTTGCCACAGAAACTTCTTTTACAAACAGAGACGGTGACGACAGACAGATTATCTCCAAAGCAAAGACGATAATTATGAACACACGCCATATGACGGAGATGCAGGCGCACAAATACCTGCAAAGCCAAAGTATGAAAAATTCCAAAAAGATGGCGGATATAGCAAAAGAAATACTCGAGCGATTTGACTGACAGGTGATACTATGAAATTCATTAAAATGCACGGAGCCGGAAACGACTACATCTATGTTGACGGTATGAAAGAAACCATACCAAACGAAAGCGAAGCGGCAATCAAACTCTCCGACAGACATTTCGGTATAGGCGGCGACGGGCTAATCATCATCAAAAAAGGCACAAACGCCGACTACGAAATGGTTATGTATAACGCAGACGGTTCAAGAGGCGCAATGTGCGGCAACGGCATAAGATGCGTTGCAAAGTATCTTTATGACCAAAAGTATGTAAATTCAAAACAGTTTACCGTCGAGTCAATGGGAGCAATTAAGCACATTACCGTAACCGAAGAGAACGGAGTTGCTACCGGTGCAACCGTCGATATGGGAAAGCCGGTGCTCAAATCAAAGGACATTCCCGTGGTATGTAACAGCGAAAAGTGCATTAACGAAAAAATCACGCTGGCAAACAGAGAATTTAATATGACCTGCGTATCTATGGGAAATCCTCATGCCGTAATGTTTATCAACGAGCACCCGATCGACTTTGACTTGGAAAAATACGGAAAAATCGCAGAGAGCGACACCGAGATTTTCCCCGACAGAGTAAATGCGGAATTTGCAAAAGTGATTGACAGAAGAACAATCGAAATGCGTGTTTTTGAAAGAGGTGCGGGAGAAACTCTCGCCTGCGGAACAGGAACCTGTGCCACAGTAGTTGCAGGTATAATTAACGGTCTTATTGACAAAAACGAGGAAATCACCGTTCATCTCAGAGGCGGCGATTTGAAGATAAAATGGAGCGGTGACGAAAACGACAGCGTTATTATGACGGGTCCCGCCGAATACTCATTCACCGGTGAGGTTGAATTATAAAGCCGAACGGCTTATAATATATGTAATTTATTGGAGGTATAAAATATTATGAAGATTAATGACAATTTCCTCAAGATTGAGTCAAGCTATCTTTTCTCTACCGTTGCAAAAAAGCAAAGAGAATATCAGGCTGCTCATCCCGAGGCAGATGTAATTCGCCTTTCAATCGGCGATGTTACAAAGCCGCTTGTTCCTGCCGTAATTGACGCTATGCACAAAGCGGTTGACGAGATGGCAAACGAGGAGACATTTAGAGGCTATCCGCCCGAATACGGATATGATTTTATTCTTGAGGCTATCAGAAAGAACGATTATACCGACAGGGGTATAGATATTGATTTAGACGAGATTTTCCTTTCCGACGGTGCTAAAAGCGACTGCGGTAATATCGGAGATATCTTTTCCATAGACAACAAAGTTGCTATTTGCGACCCTGTTTATCCCGTATATATCGATACAAATGTAATGGCAGGCAGAAGCGGAAACAAAGATGAAAACAATCTTTGGGACAATATCATCTATATGCCGTGCACCGCAGAAAACAACTTTACACCCGACCTTCCTAGCGAGGTTCCCGATGTAATTTATCTCTGCTTCCCCAACAACCCGACAGGTATGGTTGCAACAAAGGAGCAACTCAAGAAATGGGTAGACTATGCGCTTGAGCACAAATCGCTTATTCTCTTTGACTCGGCTTACGAAAGTTTTGTAGTTGATAAGGATATTCCAAAGTCAATTTACGAAATCGAGGGCGCAAAGAAGTGTGCAATCGAACTCCGTTCATTTTCAAAAACAGCAGGCTTTACCGGTATGAGATGCGGCTACACAGTAGTTCCTAAGGAACTTGTATTTGAGGGTACATCTCTCAATCCTCTTTGGGCAAGACGCCAGGCAACAAAATTCAACGGCGTATCCTACATAACTCAGAGAGCGGCAGAAGCCGTTTACTCAGAAGAGGGAAAGAAACAGATTAAAGAAACTCTTGCTTACTATCAAAAGAATGCAAAGGTTATCTACGAGGGTCTTAAAGACGCAGGCTTTGAGTGCTACGGCGGCGTAAACTCTCCTTACATTTGGCTCAGAGTTCCCGCCGGCTACACAAGCTGGGAATTCTTTGACGAACTTCTCGAAAAATGCCAAGTTGTCGGCACACCGGGTTCAGGCTTCGGCCCCGCAGGTGAGGGCTATTTCAGACTGACCGCATTCGGCAACGCAGACAAGACTGTTGAGGCAGTTGAGAGAATCAAATCAGTTTATAAAAAGTAAAAATATAATCGGGAGGATTAACTAATGACAAAGACAAAACAACTTTATGAAGGCAAGGCTAAAAAGGTATGGGCAACTGATGATGAAAACATCGTAATCGTTGACTACAAAGACGATGCAACTGCTTTCAACGGTATCAAAAAAGGTACTATCGCAGGCAAGGGCGTTGTAAACAACAAGATGAGCAATTATCTTATGCAACTCCTTGAAAAGCACGGCGTTCCGACACACTTTGTAAAAGAACTTTCAGACAGAGAAACAGCAGTAAAAAAGGTTACTATCGTACCTCTTGAGGTTATTATTCGTAACAGAGCGGCAGGCTCTATCTGCAAGAGATTAGGTCTTGAAGAGGGTATGGATTTTGTTTGTCCGTCTATCGAATTTTCATACAAAGACGACGAACTCGGCGATCCGCTTATCAACGGCTACCACGCTGTTTCCTGCGGCTTTGCAACAAGAGAAGAAGTTGAGAGAATCAAGGAACTTGCATTCAAGGTAAACGATGTGCTCAAAGAATATTTCGCTTCTATCGGCGTTGAACTTATCGATTTCAAACTCGAATTCGGCAAAACTGCCGACGGAACCATTGTTCTTGCTGACGAAATCAGCCCCGACACCTGTCGTTTCTGGGATATCAAGACTCACGAAAAACTCGACAAGGACAGATTCCGTCGTGACCTCGGCGGCGTAGAAGAAGCATACGAAGAAATGATGAAAAGAGTAGGACTTAACTGATGGCTTATAACACCTATAACTCACCGTTCAACGCTCGCTATGCCAGCAAGGAAATGCAATATATTTATTCTCCCGATTTCAAGTTTAAGACATGGAGAAAGTTATGGATTGCACTTGCAGAGGCAGAGCACGAACTCGGACTTAATGTAACACAGGAGCAAATAGACGAACTGAAGGCTCACGCAGAGGATATAAACTACGAGGTTGCAGAAGCATATGAAAAGCAATTTCGTCACGACGTAATGAGCCACGTTCACGCATACGGTGAGCAATGCCCAAAAGCAAAGGGCATTATTCACCTCGGTGCAACTTCATGCTATGTAGGTGACAACACCGATGTAATCACAATGCGTGAGGCACTCCGACTAGTAAAGAAAAAACTGGTTAATGCTATCGCAAGCGTTGCAAAATTTGCAGACGAGTACAAGGATATGCCTTGCCTCGGATTCACACATTTTCAGCCTGCACAGCCGACCACGGTAGGCAAGAGAGCATCTCTCTGGCTTATGGATTTGGTTATGGACCTCAACGAGGTTGACCATGTGCTCGACACGCTTATGCTCCTCGGTTCAAAGGGTACAACCGGCACACAGGCAAGTTTCCTTGAATTGTTTGACGGCGACCACGAAAAGTGCAAGGAACTCGACAGAAAAATTGCAGAGAAAATGGGCTTTAAGTCCTGCTTCCCTGTAAGCGGACAAACCTATGCAAGAAAACTCGACACCATCGTTTGCAACTGTCTTGCGCTCATTGCTCAAAGTTGTTGCAAATTTTCAAACGATTTGAGGCTTCTTCAAAATCTTAAAGAAATCGAAGAACCGTTTGAGAAAAAGCAAATCGGCTCTTCTGCCATGGCTTACAAGCGCAATCCGATGAGAAGCGAGAGAATTGCGTCTCTTTCAAGATATGTTATGATTGATGCGCTCAACCCTGCATGGACAGCCTCGGCACAATGGTTTGAAAGAACGCTTGACGACAGTGCAAACAAGAGAGTCAGCGTTGCCGAAGCGTTTCTTGCTATCGACGGCATTCTCGATTTATATATCAATGTAACAAGCGGCTTGGTTGTTTATCCGAAGGTAATCGAATCAAGGCTTATGAGCGAGCTCCCGTTTATGGCTACGGAAAACATTATGATGGACGCCGTAAAGAAAGGCGGAGACAGACAGGAACTTCACGAAAAAATCCGTCAGCACTCCATGGCTGCCGGTGCAGTAGTTAAAGTAGAGGGCGGAAAGAACGACCTTGTAGACAGAATTGCAAACGACTCTGCATTTATGACTACCAAAGAAGAAATTTTGGCTATACTTAAGCCCGAGAATTTCGTCGGCAGAGCACCTGAGCAAACAGCTGATTTCTTAAACGAAGTAATAAAGCCTATTCTTGACGAAAACAAGGAATTGCTCGGCGTTGATGTTGAAATTAATGTTTAATTAAAACAAAACGCAATAAAATCACAATATTAAAAAAGAGTTTCGATACAAAATCGGAACTCTTTTTGCTTTATTCAGATTAAATCTTACCTTTTATTATATCCTCGTCGGCTTTGCCGCTCATTATATACTCAAGCAAATCGGCAACGCAACCCTTATTACAATGACAAGCCTCATATTTGCATATTTTATGTATCGACGACGGAGCCTGACCCGCACACGCAGGAAGTCCCACGGTTTGAAGCATATCCCAATCGTTATAGTAATCACCGATGGCGGCTACATGAGATTTTTCAATGCCTAACATATCCGCAAGTTTCATAATGCCTACTCCCTTATGGGTATCCTTTTGCAGCATTTCAAGGGTAAAAATTGACGACGACATAAAATTAGCGTCGGGATTTTCAAAAGTTGAAATAACTTTATGCAACTTTTCAAGCGTAATGGGATTTGACCAAAATATTACCTTCATCCAGCCGTAATCGGGAATATCATCTATCGAATTGACATATTCGTGCTCGGCTTTGTCGAAATGCATGGTGAACTTTGACATAAGACCGCTCTTGACTATATAAACATAATCGTCGAAATAAACGCCGATATCTACGCTCTTAAAAATCTCGTCAAATTCCTGACTGATATATCTTACGAATTCTCTGCCATTTTCGCCGATACAACTGCGCCACATCATCTCACGCTTATTATAATCATAAATGCCTGCGCCGTTGAGTACAATGGCAGGCTGATTTGCAGTTATGCGATTATAATTTCTCTCAAGACTTGACTGCAATCTGCCCGAAGCGAGAGTAAAATTACCGCCCAAATCGGTAAATTTTTTAATTGCATCGTAATTTTTTTTAGGCAGGCGGCGAAATTTATTATTCAGCGTTCCGTCAATGTCAGACACTACAAGCCAATTTTCAAATGTTTTATCCATATTTCTCCTATTTGTCGTCAAGGTATCTCAAAAAAGCCTTAAAATATTCCGGCAGTTCGCTCTCAAATTCAAGATATTCACCGGTAATCGGATGAACAAAGCCTATCTGCTTAGCGTGCAAACACTGTCCGTTCAATCGGGTAATGACCTTTTTCGGCCCGTACACCGCATCTCCCGCTACCGGGTGACCTATATACGCTGCATGAACTCTAATCTGATGAGTTCTGCCGGTTTCAAGCGTACACCTTAAATGAGTAAATTCTCCGTAACGCTTAAGCACCTTAAAATGAGTGACTGCGTTTTTACTGTTTTTCAGCGTGACAGCCATTTTCTTTCTGTCCTTTTGGTCTCTGCCTATGGGTTGATTAACGGTAAATTCGTCATCTTTTATATTGCCGTAAACCACCGTTTCGTATGCTCTGGTAAAGCTGTGCTCCTTAATCTGTTCGGCGAGTCCTGTGTGTGCCTTGTCCGTCTTTGCGACCACTAAAAGCCCGGAAGTGTCCTTATCTATCCTATGGACAATGCCCGGTCGAATAACTCCGTTAATGCCGCTTAAATTTCCTTTGCAGTGATAAAGCAAAGCATTTACAAGCGTTCCGTCAGGATTACCGTTTGCAGGATGAACAACCATACCCTTAGGCTTATTCACCACAAGCAAATAATTATCCTCATATACTATATCAAGCGGAATATTCTCTGCCTTTGCCTCAAGCGGTTTTGCATCGGGAACGGTTACGACAATCTCATCGCCCGATTTACATTTATAGTTTTTTGATACAATTTTGGAATTAACCGTAACTCCGCTCTCATCAATGATTTTCTGAATGGCACTGCGTGACACATCGTCAAGATTATCAACTAAGAATTTATCTATTCTTACTGCATCACTATCGCAGGAAAAGCAAAAGGTTTCAGCCATTTTTCTTCTCCTTTGACTGTTTGGAGTCCCTTATCATATCAAAAACAAGATAAGCAATCAGCGACACGGCGCCGCATGTAACAGCGCAATCCGCTATATTAAAGACCGCAAAATTAACAAAGGTAGGCTCTATGAAATCAACGACATAGCCGAAGCGGACTCTGTCTATCAAATTGCCTATACCGCCTGAAAGAATAACGCCGAGGCTCCAATAAAGCCACAGACTCTTACAGCGATTTGAAAACATATAATAAGCCACTAGCACACACGCCGCAACGGTAACGGCGATGAATATCCATCTTGCACCGCTTAGCATAGAAAAAGCCATACCGGTATTTTCGGCATATCGAAATTGAACAAGTCCCGGAATGAATTTTGCTATACTCCCGTCTTTCAAAACGGATGAAGCAAGGTATTTTGTTATTTGGTCAAATGCGATTATCAAAACAATCATAATCGCACAGGAAATATGCTTTTTTGTATGCTTCATAGTAAAAATTCCAAACAATTAAAATTATAAAACACTCGGGAACGCCGAGAACGGCGTCCCCGAAAAAATAAATATTTTACAGTTGTTTCATGGTTTCGGCACAATGTGCACAAAGAGTAGGATGCTCACTGTCCTGACCGACGGTGTCGGAAAACTTCCAGCAACGTTCGCACTTTTCGCCGTCTGCCTTATTAACGGTAATGCTAAGACCCTTAACATCACCCTTGAATTCTCCTTCGCCGTCTGCAATTTCAACAGCGGAAGTGATGAAAATTTCCGGAAGTGACTTAAGTTCGGATTTAAGGAAGTCTGCAAGTTCGCCATCTGCATAAAGAGTAACCTTAGCCTCAAGCGGCTTACCGATAACCTTTTCGTTTCTTGCAAGTTCAAGAGCCTTTTGAACATCGGTTCTTATCTCGTGAATTCTGTCCCACTTTGCGATAAATGCTTCATCAGTCTCGATATAATCCGCAGTCGGAATACTGTTAAAGAGCGGGCCCTCGGGATTTCTTGACTTATCGTGCTTCATCGCTGTCCAAATCTCGTCACATGTAAATGCAAGAATAGGAGTAAGAATAAGTGTAAGAGCATCAAGAACCTTATACAATACCGTCTGAGCCGCTCTTCTGCTCTTTGAATCGGGAGCAGTGGTATAGAGTCTGTCTTTAAGAACATCAAAGTAGAAGTTTGACATATCAACAACACAGAAGTTATGCAGAGCATGGGCGGTAGTATGATATTCGTACTCATCATAGCCCTTTCTTGCAATCGCAATAACCTCATCAAGTTTCATAAGAGCGTACTTGTCAAGTTCTTCAAATTCGTCGTTTGAAACCATATCCTTATCGGGGTCAAAATCGTAGAGATTACCGAGACAATATCTTGCCGTATTTCTGAGTTTACGATAGTTATCGGAAATCTGCTTCAAAATCTCCGGGCTGATACGGATATCTGCGTGATAATCGGCAGAAGCAACCCAAAGACGAAGAATATCTGCGCCGTACTTACTGATAATTTCCTGCGGAGCAATACCGTTGCCGAGCGATTTAGACATCTTTCTGCCCTCACCGTCAACTGTCCAGCCGTGAGTAATAATCTGCTTATAAGGAGCACCGTCACCTGCCGCAACAGAAGTAAGAAGCGATGACTGGAACCAGCCTCTGTACTGGTCCGCACCCTCAAGATATACATCGGCAGGCCATTTAAGATACGGTCTTTTTCTACATACAGCGGCATGAGATGAACCGGAATCAAACCATACATCCATAATGTCGCTTTCCTTTTCAAAGCCGTTTGACTTGCCGCAATGAGGACACTTAAAGCCTTCAGGAAGGAAATATTCAGCATCGTGTGCATACCAAGCGTCTGAACCTTCCTTGCCGAATATATCGGAAACCTTCTGCATAACGCCGTCATCAATAATTTCTTTTCCGCAATCCTTACAATATACAACAGGAATCGGAACGCCCCATTTTCTCTGACGGGAAATACACCAATCGGCACGCTCAAGTACCATTGACTGCAATCTGTCCTTACCCCACTCGGGATACCATTTAACATCCTCGGCAGCCTTAACAGCTGCATCCTTAAAGTCATCTACCGAGCAGAACCACTGAGAAGTTGCACGGAAAATAACCGGCTTATGACATCTCCAGCAGTGAGGATACTGGTGCTTAATCTTCTTTAATGCAAAGAGAGCGCCGATTTTATCAAGATATTCTGCGATAGGTTTATTCGCTTCTTCCGTTGTGAGTCCTGCGAACTGACCTGCCTCCTCGGTAAGCACGCCTTTATTATCAACAGGAACAACAATAGGAATTTCGGGATATTTCTTACAAACAATAAAGTCATCAACACCGTGACCCGGAGCGGTATGAACACAGCCGGTACCGCTTTCGAGAGTTACATGGTCACCCACGATAACAAGTGACGTTCTGTCGATGAACGGGTGAGCCGTCTTCATATATTCGAGTTCATCGCCACGAATAATTCCGACAGTCTCATAATCCGTAATACCTGCGTCAGCCATTGCAGCAGGTGCAAGGTCGGTAGCCATTACATAGTACTCACCGTTAGCCTTAAGAAGGCTGTACTCATAATTAGGGCCTACGCAGATAGCAACATTAGCAGGAAGAGTCCAGGTAGTTGTTGTCCAAATAACAAAATATGTTTTATCGAGTTCGGCACCGAGAGCGGTAAGTTTACCGAAATCCTCGGTTACCTTAAACTTAACATAGATAGAATGGCACGGGTCCTCTGCATATTCAATCTCTGCCTCTGCAAGAGCGGTATTACAATCCGAGCACCAATATACCGGCTTCAAACCCTTATAAATATAGCCCTTAGACGCCATATTAGCAAAGACCTTAATCTGCTCCTGCTCGAATTCCTTTTTCAAAGTGATATACGGGTTATCCCATTCCGCAATGATACCCATTCTCTTAAAGCTTTCTCTCTGCAAATTAACATAACCGAGAGCTGTATCACGACAAATCTTACGAAGTTCCAAGTCGGAAATGTTTGACTCTGCGGTAATGCCTGCTTTCTTACGAGCGGCAAGTTCAGTCGGCAAACCGTGAGTGTCCCAACCGGGTACGAACGGAGACTTAAAGCCTGTCATATTTTTATATCTTACGATAAAGTCCTTTAATGTCTTATTAAGTGCGTGACCGATATGAATATCGCCGTTTGCATACGGAGGTCCGTCATGGAGAACGAAAAGCGGTTTGCCCTCGTTATAATCCATAAGTTTCTTATACTGGTCGTTTTCATTCCACTTTTTGAGGAATTCAGGCTCTCTTTGCGGGAGTGATGCTCTCATCGGAAAGTCTGTCTTTGGTAAATTAAGTGTCTTATTATAGTCCATTAATTTATGCTCCTTATATGTTTGTTATATTATTTTTTCTTTTTGAATATGCCCTTGAACTTAGGCTGAGGCTCGTCGTCCTCATCACCCTCAGGCGGGATAAGAGAAATGGTTTGGCTCTTATCATTATGTACGTCCTGCTGATTTACATTAAAGTAAGCCTCGAAAGGAAGTTCGCCCGAATTGTCAAACAAATCATCATCGTCTTCCATATCGGCGTCCTCGCTGATTTCCGGAATAGGTGAATCGGATTTAATCGGCGTAATCTGGTTTTGAGAAAAAGCCTCGACTGCTTCCATCGGGTCGGCAGGCTCATCTTCTTCTATTACCGGCTTTTCGTCATCTTCGGTAATATCGTCCTCATCGTCATCGTCCGTAATTTCCTCGTACTCGATTTCGTTAAGGTCGAAAGCAGGCTCTTTATTATCTTCTTCACGCTCGTACTCGGTTTCTTCTTCGGAGTCCTCTGCATCATCTGCCGCAATCACTTCTTGCAAATCCTCTGCTTCTTCTGCCTCGGCATCCTCGGTGTCATCACCGCTTTCTTCTGATGAAATCGGCTGCGGAATAGAAGAAGTGAACTCTTCAATCTCATCAACCAAGCCCGAAACCTCGCTGTCTATCTCGGCAATACTCTTTTCCTCTGCATCGGTATCGTCGTTTTCTTTATCGAGTTTTGCACTGTTCAATGCGTCAAGTTCGTTATTATAAAGGCTCTTAACCTTTTCGATAAATTCCTTAGCGTCATTTTTAATTGTGTTTGAAAGAATTTCGTATGCTTCCTTTTCTGCCTTTGACTTTGCAATCAAATCGTCGCTTATCTGCTTAGCCTGATCCAAAATATCTTGAGCGACAACCTTTGCGGATGCGATTACCTCGTTAGCCTTATCCTGCGCCTTATTTGTAATTTCCTCTGCCTGCTGAGTTTTCTCGGCAATGAGATTTGTTGAATACTCTCTTGCGCTGCTGATTATTTTATCCGACTCTGCTTTTGCATTTGCGACCGTATCCTTAGCAGTCTCCTCGCTCTTTGAAATAAGAAGCGACGCCGTTTCGTTTGACTCCTTTGTAATCTTGTCAGCCATCTTTTGAGCGGTAACAAGAGCAGTTTTAATAGCGTCCTCCTCCTGTCTGTACTCCTCTATCTTGCCGGCAAGCACCTCAAGCTTATGATAGAGATCGCCGCTTTGCTTTTCGTAGGCATCGATTGTAGCCGCACTTTCCGCCATCAATGCGTCAACCTCGGCAATATTATAGCCGTTTTGAGTGATTTCCAAATCCTTTTGTCTAAGCTCCTTAGAACTAATCATAATAATGCATATCCTCCTGCTTTATTTTGTAAACATTCCGTTGTTTTCAAGTTCGTCAATAAGATCACCCATAACGTCAACATTATACGGAGTGATAATATATGTAGAGTTGGCAACACGCTTAATCTGTCCGTTATTTGCGTAAGCAACACCCGACAGAAAATCGAGAAGTCTCCTTGCTATCTCACGGTTTGCGCTTTCAAGATTAAGCACAACGGTTCGTCTTTCATTAAGATTATCGGCAATAGCGGCAGCCTCTTCAAAGCCCTCCGGCTTTACAAGTACAACCTGAAGCTGTGCCGTTGTATGAATATTTACTACCTTATCGCTCTTTTGTCTTCTGGAGGAATGCTCCGTTCTCTCCTCACGCTCGGGGACGGTTTCCCTTTCCTCTCTTTCTCTCCTGCGAGGCGGCTTAACGAAACTTTCCGAATTGTCGTAGTATTCGTCGAAATCGTCGGTATCGTCCGTCATTATGTCCTTTATCTTATCAAAAAATCCCATCTTTTCATTATCCTTTCAATCAGTTGTAATGCCTTGCTCCGAATATAGCAGAGCCGACTCTTACAATATTTGAACCCTCGAGAACAGCTTGCTCGTAATCGGCGCTCATTCCCATAGAGAGAATATCCATATTTACATTATCAATATTTTTTTCCTTAAGGGAGAGAAACTTATCGTGCATCTTTGCAAAATATTTTCTGACTTCGTTTTCATCGCAAATCGGCGGTATTGTCATGAGTCCCTTAATTTTAATGTTTTGCATCTCGGCAAGCTCGTATATCAGCTCATCAAGTTCCGACATATCGCAACCGCTCTTTGATTCCTCATTTCCGATATTGACCTCAATGAGAATATTCGCAACACAGTCTGCCTTTGAAAACTGCTTTTGTATTTCCTTTGCAAGTTTTACGGAATCGACAGATTCAATCATATCCACTCTGCCTGCAATGTATTTTACCTTATTAGTCTGCAAATGTCCTATAATATGCTTTTCCACGCCGTCAAGATGCAGCGTTTCAAGTTTTGAGCAATACTCCTGCACCTTATTTTCGCCGATGAGATTCGCACCCAAATCAAGAACGGGATTGATATATTCCGGCTCTACTGTCTTTGTAACGCACATAAGGCGTACATCGTTTTCGCTCCTGCCCGCTTTGATTGCGGTTTCGGCAACATCGTTTTTTATTCGCCTGTAATTATCTACGGTTCTTTGAACTCTTGCCTCATCAAGTATAAACTTTTCCATTTTCAAGATCCTTTCCCTGAGTAATTATCTTATCATAAAGATGGATAGCATCTTCATTTTCCGTATCATATTTTACCAAGGCGTAATCATCGGTATTATATATAACCTCTGCCTCACGGAATTTAACCTGGCTTGCTATAAGAACATAAACGCCCTTCTTGCCGTCAACTATATGAAGTGCCTGATTGGGCACCTTAATGCCCTCGTAGGTATCGGTTCTTATTTCTATTTCTGTTTTTCTGAGCCTTGCCACATCATCGTTCATCACATTGCAACTTAAAACAAGCAAGGTTTGCTCGTCCTCCGGACTCGGTTCTGCGCCCGTCACCACAGTGGCTTTGAGAACTAAATTATGATTATCGCTCAAAGCGACCTCAACGGTTGAGCCGTTTTTAATATTCTGCACCTTATCACTGGGAACAAGCGCCTGAATGTACCAATCGTAGCCCGTAACCAACTTACCCAAATTTGAGGCGTTGTCGGATTTTTCTTCGGACTTAATTTGGCTCATATATTCGTTAAACTCATCAACGGTGGTATCCGTCGCCTTATCGTAATCAACCAAAGATTCGTAGCCGTCGGTGTAATTATAATACACGCCTGAAGAATCGGTAGTGATATAACTGTCGGGAGCGGAGTCCTCATATTTTGCCGCCTCGGTTGTGAGTTGAGAAATATGGCTCTGCAAATCAACTTCTTCTCCGATAACGAGTTCTTTTTTTACGAGTGAACTGTTAAGTTCCTGCTCTGCCTCGGTATAACTGCCGTTTGACAAAGCGTCACTGTAAGAAATAACCTTTTGCTCTATATCCTTATTTGCGGTTTGCAAATCGGAAGACTGCCCGATAGTTTGAGACTGCAAGCCCTCGTAATACGAAAGTTGAGTGTGATAATCCAAATACTTTGCATAATCGGAGGCTTTTTCGTTACTCGAAAACACCATACCGATATTTGCTCCGACTTTCGCCTTATCTCCGTCGTTAAAGCACGCAACGGTAACGCCGCTGTCAGCGTTTTGAATCGTTTTTTCATTTCTTACGATAAGAGCGTCGGCATTGATTTTTTCATAAACAGTCGAAACAACAGCCGTCTGCGTTTTTAATTCGATATGCGTTACGGTATAAAACTCATAGCCGATAACCAAAGCAATAACAAGTATTACCGCAATTATTGCCGCATTACTTTTATTTAATTTTTCGCTTTGCTTTTTCATAAACAATCAACCCAAAAGAAATTTACGGGACATAGACACAGCCTCGTTTATCAATTCGTCATTTGTCATTTTATCGGCATAAAGCCAATTAATTTCATCGTTTCGTCTAAACCATGTAAGCTGTCGCTTAGCATATCTCCTGGTCGCTCTTTTAAGATTTTCCACCGCCTCGTCATAAGATATTTCACCGTTTATATACGGCAAAAGTTCCTTATGTCCGATAGCCTGTTTAGAGGTTACGCCAACCTTTGAGAGCATATTTCTCGCTTCCGTCTCCAGTCCGTTTTCGAGCATCAAATCAACTCTTTTATTAATTCTGTCATAAAGTTTCTGTCTGTTCACATACGAAACGCCGATATAAAGTGCTTCATACGGAGACAAGGCGGTAAGCGATTCTTTATTCTGCTGAGTTTTCGTAGTGCCTGCAAGACAAAGTTCCAAAGCACGGATAACTCTTTTTCTGTTATTGGGGTGTATTTCTTCTGCCGCCTGAGGGTCAAGCGTTTTGAGGCGATTATAGAGCATTTCATTATCAAGCGTTTGAAGTCTGTCCCTAATCTCCTGCATTACTCCGACCTCGCCGAAGGTAACGCCGTTTGCCAAACTGTCAACAAAAAGTCCTGTTCCGCCGACAACAATCGGAACCCTGCCCCGAGAAGTAATATCCTTTATTTTCTCTGCGGCGTCCTTTACAAAATCGGCAACGCTGTATGCCGTATCGGCGTCAAGAAATTCTGTCAAATGATGAGGAATGCCCTGTTTTTCTTCTTTGGTTGCGACCGCCGTTGCAATCGGCATATCTTTATACACCTGCATGGAATCAGCCGATATTATCTCACCGTCTATCGCCTTTGCAAGTTCAACGGAAAGTGCCGTCTTGCCCGAAGCCGTAGGACCTACTATACAGATTATTTTCGTCTTACTCATCACTGAATCCTGCCAAACTGTTTTTCTATATCATACTTGGTTATTTTAATCATAACAGGTCTGCCGTGAGGACAATATCTTATATTCGGGTTTGACAGCAGTTTTTTAACGAACAGTTCCATCTCGTAAGGTGATGTCTTGTCCCCTGCCTTTACCGCCGCTCTACAAGAAGCGGAATGAAAAATCCAGTCTGCTTTATCGGGTGTAATATCCGTCTTGCCGTCAAGAAGTTTAGAAGCAGTTTCCTCGATAAGTCCCTTTACATCCTCGCCGTCCAATATCGACGGGCACTCCCTTACGAGCACCGTAGACGAACCGAAGTCCTCAACATCAAAACCGCATTTTGCATAAAGTTCCAAATTATTAACAACCGCATTATATTCATCGCCCGAAAGTCTGACGGCAACGGGAGACAAAAGTACCTGCGACGATACTTGAGACGAAGCCTTTAACTGTTCAAAATTCATTCTCTCATGTGCGGCGTGCTTGTCTATCATATACATGGCGCCGTCCATCTCAATGATGATATATGTCTTAAATGCCTCGCCAATCAATCGAAAATTAATCTCCTCAGTCGGTTCTTTATTCGTAAGCGGCTCTCTCTGTGCCGAAGAATCATCGTCCGGCTCCGCCTTTTCTTCTTTTATAATCTGCGAAGCGGGAGAAGTAAATTTTTGCATCGGCTCGGCAGAACCCAAATTGTTTTCCTTTTCAAGTTCGCTGAGACTGATTTTATAATTACTCTCTGGAATAGCGCTTAACTTATCGTCTGCACATTCCGCCTTATCGGGAGTATGTGACGGAGCGGCAACACGCCAAAAATCATCCGCACTCTCCTGCCTAAATTTAATCTGCGTTGCCTCGGGCTTCGGAGTAAAGAAATCAAGTTTACCGTTTACCGTTGTCTGCATAGGCTGAGTCTTAGTCTTAAACTTAGCCTCTACGGGAGTATCGAGCGTTTCAATAGCCGATTTAACTCCGTAGTAAACAAGTTCAAATACGGGTCGTTCGTTTACGAATCTCACCTCAATCTTTGCCGGGTGAACATTCACATCGACAAAAGACGGGTTACATTCGATATTCAGCACACAACCCGGAAACTTGCCGACCATAATCGAATTACGGTAAGCCTGCTCCAAAGCCGCCATAGCAGTCTGTGATTTTACATATCGGGAATTGATAAAGAAATACTGCATTGCCCTGCTTTTTCTCGAGAGGGCAGGTTTTGTGACAAAACCCGAAACGTGCATATTATTAATATCGTAATCGACCGGAATAAGAGAAGAAGTGAATTCTCTGCCGAGCACGCTGTAAATCGTGTCCTTGAGATTTCCGTTCCCCGAGGTGATGAGCGTCTGCTTTGAATCCCTGATAAATCTAAAAGAAATTTCGGGGTGACTCAAAGCGATTTTTTCCACCACGCTTGCAACTGCGTTGCCCTCGGTGACATCCTTTTTTAGGAATTTCATTCTTGCCGGAGTGTTATAAAAAATATCGGACACCGCTATGGTTGTACCGTTCGGACAGCCTGCGTCCTTCAAGGAGATTTCCTGTGAACCTGCGATTTCATAACAGGTGCCGACCTCCTCGTCTGCACTCTTCGTAAGAAGCTGAACCCTTGCAACGGCTGAAATGGAAGCCATAGCCTCTCCTCTAAAACCGAGAGTTCCTATATGTTCCAAATCATTTCCTGTTTCTATCTTTGAGGTTGCGTGCGACACAAAGACCTTTTTTACCTCGCTTCGTGCAATGCCGCAGCCGTCATCCGTTATTCTGATATAAGTAGTACCGCCGTGTTTAATCTCAACGGTAATATTTTTTGCTCCGGCGTCAATGGAATTTTCTATCATTTCCTTAACAACGGAGGACGGGCGTTCAACCACCTCGCCTGCTGCGATAAGTTGATATACTTCCTTTGGCAATACATTTATTTTCGGCAAGACGGTCACCTCCCTAAAAATTAATCCGTAATCTCCTCAACCTTTTTCTTTAGGTCATAAAGCGTTTGCATTGCTTCTATCGGAGTTAATGTATTTATGTCAATAGCCTTTATAAGTTCAAACAATTCGTCCGTGGACTTCGTCTTAAAATTGAACTGAATGTCGTCCTCGTCCTCTTCGTCGACAGCATCCTCAGCCTTAAAGTCAATTTCTATTTTGTTGGCCTCAAGTTCTTTTAATATCGCCTTTGCTCTCTTTGTAACGGCAGACGGAACGCCTGCAAGTTTAGCAACCTCGATACCGAAACTTTGGTCTGCGCCGCCGTGAACGATTCGGCGAAGAAATGTAATATCGTCTCCCCTTTTCTTTACGGCAACGGAATAGTTATTTACTCCGCTGAGCATACCCTCCATAGCGGTGAGTTCGTGGTAGTGAGTGGCAAAAAGGGTTTTCGCTCCGATTTTTTTAACCACATATTCCAAAACCGCTCTGGCAATGCTCATTCCGTCAAAGGTGGAAGTACCTCGTCCGATTTCATCAAGAATAATGAGCGATTTGTCGGTAGCATTTTTAAGTATTGACGAAACCTCGTTCATCTCGACCATAAAGGTAGACTGTCCTGTTGCGAGATCATCGGACGCACCCACACGGGTAAAGATTGCATCACAAACCGAAACCCTTGCGCTTTTTGCCGGAACAAACGAGCCTATTTGAGCCATCAGCACAATCAATGCGGTCTGCCTCATATATGTAGACTTACCTGCCATATTCGGTCCGGTGATAATCGAGCACTTGTTATCCTTACAGTCAAGGAAAGTATCGTTCGGAACAAACGGTGCGTCCTCGAGAAGTGCCTCAACAACCGGATGCCGTCCGTCCTTTATTTCAAGTGTACCGTCCGTCGTAATCTGTGGACAGCAGTAATTATTTTTATATGCAATCTGAGCAAGTGAGGTCAGCACATCAAGAACGGCAAGTGCCTTTGCGGTACGCTGTATTCTCTCGACCTGTGCTCCGATTTGACTGCGAACCTCGCAGAACACCTCGTATTCGAGTGCAACGCATCTGTCTTTTGCACCGAGCACCTTGCCCTCAAGTTCTTTAAGCTCCTGCGTAATATATCTCTCGCAGTTTGTCAAGGTCTGCTTACGAATGTAAGTATCGGGAACCATATCCTTATACGCATTCGTTACCTCAATGAAATAGCCGAAAACTTTATTATACGCAACCTTCAGTTTCGGAATTCCGGTTGCTTCCTTTTCTCTCGCCTCGATTGAACCGAGCACGCTCGAGCCGTGGTGAAGAATATCATTAAGGCTGTCTACTTCTTCGTTATATCCCTCTGCGATAAGTCCGCCCTCACGAACGGAAAACGGCGGTTCCTTAACTATCGCCCGGTCTATTAAATCGTGAACGTCCCGAAGTTCGTCAATACCGGAGTAAACGCTCCTAAGCAGTGCCGACGAGGTGCCCGACAGTCTCTCTTTAAGCGCCGGGAGATTATCAAGCGTTGCGTACAGCGAACGAAGTTCCTTTGCGTTTGCGGTACCGTAAGCAATGCGGCTCATAAGTCTCTCTATATCGTTAATGCCCGTGAGCAATTCCTTTATGTCGTCTCTGAGCATATTATCGTCAACAAGTTCGGCAACTGCGTTCTGCCTCTTTGTTATCTGCGAAACATTTACGAGCGGTCTCTCAAGCCACGAGCGAAGCGTACGCTTTCCCATAGCGGTCTTTGTATTATCAATAACCCACAAAAGCGAATGTCTCTTATCCCCCGTCATCATAGAGCGAGTAAGTTCAAGATTTCTCCTTGCACTTATATCAAGATTCATAAACTCGCTTTCTTCGTAGTATTCAACCTGCGACGGAGTTTCGAGTTCGTCGGTTTTTCTGTTTTCTCTGAGATAGAGAATAACTGCGCCGAGAGCGCAAACGCCTGCCTTGCTTCTTCCGAGTCCGAGAGAATCTATTTCATCCTTGTTCATCGTCTGCAAAATCAAATTTGTCGAATTGTCAAAATCAAAGTTTTCGTCCTCGATATACTGAATATCGACATCAAGCCTTGACTTTGCAAACTTTATAACACCGTCAAGCAATTCGACGCTGTGGTTTGCCAAAATCTCTTTAGGCGAATAGGTTGAAAGTTGGTTATTGAGTTTCTCCTCTGCGTCGGACAAAGGCATACTCGTAATATGAAATTCGCCCGTCGATACATCGGCAAAACAAACGCCGACTTCGTTATCCCTGCTGCAAATCGCACAAAGATAATTATTAACCCCATCATCGAGAATATTGTTTTCGATAACCGTACCGGGCGTTATGATTCTTACGACATCTCTTTTAACGAGTTTTTTGGTCAGCGCAGGGTCTTCAAGCTGCTCGCATATTGCAACCTTGTAGCCGTAAGACACAAGTTTTGCTATATAATTATCGGCAGAATGAAACGGAACTCCGCACATCGGCGCTCTTTCGCCCTGACCGCAGTCCTTACCGGTCAATACGAGGTCAAGCACCTTTGACGCAATCTTTGCATCGTCAAAAAACATCTCGTAAAAATCACCCAGACGGAAGAACAAAATAGTTCCCGGATACTGTGATTTAATTTCAAAATATTGTGCCATCATGGGAGACAGCTTTTGCTCCTTTGCCATTTTGTTCACCGTCCTTAAAAAATTTTGTGCTTGTGATTTTTAGTTAAATCAAATTAATCAGTGGCAGCCTCCGCAAGTGCAGCAGTCATGTGTGCAGTCCGAAGCGGGGATTTCGCAAGTAGCCGGGTCCTGACCGTCAAAGAAAAGACCGATCATCTGGCTGATGTACTGAGCCATCTGCTCCATCTCTGCTGCTGCGGCAGAATAATTTTTCATATTCTCGCCGTCCATAACTTTAGTGTAAAGGTCCTGATATTCCTGCTGAAGTTCGGCGATTCTCTCCTGAGAAGCCTCCTCGCCCTTTTCAGCCTCCTGCTGATATTTAAGAGTAATAAGTTGCATTTCCTGCATCTGTGATTGAAGATTTTCGTCAGCGTCATTTACCTTAGCTGCCTTTTGAAGTGCTTCGAATCTCGGGTCTGCCTGAATTTCTTTTCCGAGTTCTCTGAGTGCTGATTCTAAACTCATATGTCATTCCTTTCTAATTCACCCAACATAACATAGGTGAGCGGCTCTGTTACCTTTATTTTTTGGAAGGAGCCGATGAGCCCTTCGTCTCCCTCAAATTCTATAATCAAATTGCCGTCTGTTCTTGCGGCAAGATAATTATCTCCCTGCTTGCCCTTTGCATAAACAAAACACTTAAAGGTCTTACCCTTATGCAGTGCCATTTGCTCGGCGGATATTTCCTCCTGAACCTTCAAAAGTTCTCTCATCCACTTTGACTTTTCCTCATACGGCACGGGGTCATCCATCTCTGCCGCCGGTGTACCGGGTCGAGGCGAATAGATAAAGGTGAAAAGGCTCGTTGCTTTAATTTCCTTTGCAAGTGATACAGTATCCAAAAACTCCTCGTAGGTTTCGCCCGGGAATCCGACGATAATATCGCTCGTAATGGAGAGTTCGTCACCCATAAGTTCCTTTGCGTAATTAATGAGCGAGAGATATTTTTCTCTTGTGTAGGAGCGGTTCATAGCCTTGAGCACTCTGTCGTTTCCGCTTTGAAACGGAAGATGAAGATGAGTAGCCACCTTGTCGCACTCAGCCATCGTTTCAATAAGTTCCTTTGTGCAATCCTTTGGGTGGGAGGTCATAAACCTGATTCTGAAATCTCCGTCAAGGTCATTGAGTATTCTGAGCAGTTTTGAAAAACTTACCCTCGGGTTTAAGTCCTTGCCGTAGGAATTTACATTTTGACCCAGGAGAGTAATCTCCTTATATCCTTCTTTTACAAGGCACTTGAATTCGGCAACGACATCGTCGACTTCACGGCTTCTCTCTCTGCCTCTTACATACGGCACTATACAGTAAGAGCAAAAATTATTACAACCGTACATAATCGGAATCCAAGCCTTGCGGTCGTTATCCCTTTTAACGGGAATGCCTTCGGCGATTACTCCGTCCATATCAGGAAGTTCAAATACTCTTCTCTTTCCGGTGAGTGCTTTATAAAGCAACTCGGGCAATTTATGGACCACATGCGTTCCGAACACCAAATCGACAAAAGGAAAACTCTTTTTAATCTTATCTGCGATATGCTTTTGCTGCATCATACAGCCGCACAGAGCGATAATCACATCGGGATTTTGAAGTTTATATTTTTTCAGTGCGCCTACATTTCCGAAAACTCTGTCCTCAGCGTGTTCCCTGACGGCACAAGTGTTAAAAATAACAAGTTTAGCCCTCATTCGATCATCGGTAAAGGCATATCCCATTTCCTCGAGCATACCCTTAATGTGCTCGCTGTCGGCAACATTCTGCTGACATCCGTAGGTTACAACACAGGCAAGCGGCTTGTCCTCATAGCGGCTTTTCATAAGACTGCTTACCTTTGAAACAAAGCCTCTTTGAGTGTCAAGTTCTTCTTTAGAAACCTTTTTAATTTCTACTGCCATAGTACACCTACCCACAATAATCCATAATATAGACTATTATAACAGAGTACTTCTCTATATTCAATATTAAATTAATAAAATATTATATAATAATAAGACACGGCAGTCATTGATTTTGATACAAAATAATGGTATGATTAGTTGTATCGGTTAGAATTATTATTCAGAGGTGAAACTAATGTTAGACAAGCGAGGCGCAGGCGTGCTTATGCACATAAGCAGCATTCCGTCAAGTTATGCGGTGGGCGTTTTCGGTGATGAGACAAAACACTTTATAGATAAAATTGCAGATATGGGATTTACCTACTGGCAGGTTTTGCCGTTTAATCCCATCGACTCTGCCAATTCGCCGTATTGCAGTGAGTCTGCTTTTGCGGGAGATTACATTTACATCGACCCCGAAAAACTTTATTCTATGGGACTCATCTCAAAAGAAGATTCGGAGAATAACATTTACAGCGGTACACCCTATACCGCAGACTATGAATTTGCAAAGAAGCAACGCCTTGAAACGCTGAAAACAGCCTTTTTGAATATTGACGACGAACTCGCAAAAAAGATAAAAGAATTTGAACTGGAGAATTCGTGGCTTACGGATTACGCCGTTTTTATGGCTGTAAAGGAAGAAGAAAGTTTCAAGCCGTGGTGGCAATGGAGCGAAAAGCACGCAAAATATTTTGAGTGCATAAAGGATATTTATTCTTTTGAAAACAGGGCGGCATTTTGGAAATTCGTACAATATATCTTTTACTCTCAATGGTACGAAATAAAGAAATATGCGAACAAAAGAGGCATCGCCGTGATAGGAGATATGCCTATTTATGTGGCAATGGACAGCGTTGATGTCTGGGCAGAAACTTCTATGTTTTTAATCGACGAGACCACTCTGAAAGCAAAAAAAGTTGCGGGAGTTCCGCCCGATTATTTCAGCAAAGACGGTCAACTTTGGGGCAATCCGATTTACGACTGGGACAAGATGAAAAAAAGCGGCTACTCGTGGTGGCTCTCCAGACTCGCTCATAATCTCAAAGTTTACGACACGGTCAGAATAGACCATTTCAGAGCGTTTGCATCATATTGGGCAGTGCCCGCCGAGAGCAAAACGGCAAAAGTCGGCGAATGGATTGACGGACCGAAAATGGACTTTTTTAACGCCGTGTTTGAAAAATTCGGAAATGATGTTCCGATTATCGCAGAGGATTTGGGAACTTTCGGAGAAGATGTAATAAAATTGCTAAGCGACACGGGATTTCCCGGAATGAAGGTGGTTCAGTTCGGCTTTGACCCAAACTCCGACTCCTCTCATATGCCGCACAATGCAGAAAAAAACAGCATAAATTATGTCGGCACTCACGACAACAATACAATTCTCGGCTGGCTGTGGGAAGCAAGCGAAGAGGAACGCAAATTTGCGCTTGATTACTGCCGTTTTTACGGCGACAACTGGGGTGAGGGCGGATACAAGAGCCGCTCATGCAGGGCGGTAATCGAGACAGTTTGGCAGAGTGCGTCAAACATTGCAATCATTGCGTTTCAGGATATGTGCGGTTTCGGCTCAGACGCAAGAATGAACATTCCCGGAGTACCCGAAAAGAACTGGAGATTTCGTACAACGAGAGAAACCGTTGACAGCATTGACAGCGATTATTTCAAACATATCAATTCCCTTTATCGCAGAATGTATCCCGTATTTGAAAAATAGAAACAAGGCATAAAAAGACCTTACGAACTGTTGAAGAGTCCGTAAGGTCTTTTGCTTTATAAATCAGTCTTTAATAATACAAAGTTTAAGCGATTTAGGCTCAACCTTGAAATTAACCTCGTAGTAATCGAAGTTTTCACCGTCGCAGTTACCGGGAAGTTTTCTGCCGTTTTCGGAATAAATCTTACCGGATTTTATGTAGTAGTTATGGCAAAGCGGTGATGTGGTTTCGTCAAGAGTACCGTTTGAGTATTTTTTAATAAGAGGTAAAGCCTCAACAAGAGACAGACCGTCTATCAAGCATACATCCAAAAGTCCGTCGTCAAGCACACTGTGCGGTGCAGGACAGAATCCTCCTCCGTACCAGCTGGCGTTGCATATAGCCATAAGAGCATAATCTTTATGCCTTTCTTTAACTACAAAATCCTCGCCGGTCTCTTTATCACAGCAGTTAAGTTCATAAGAAATATCATAATGAAGCGGCTTCATCAACACCGGAACAACAGCCACATTATAGGCATTATGACCGAGAAACGGCGCTTTTTTCGCCATCTTTCTGCCGATGGTTTCAACGAGCGTATCAAGACCGTATGACATAACATTTATGCATTTTTCGCCGTTGTAGTCAATAAGGTCGATAGGCATAATATCATACTTAATTTTGCCGTTATAAAAGCCGAATGACTTTATTACATTTTCTACATTTATCTTTTTTGTGGCATAAATTTTTTTTGCAAAATCATTGCCCATTCCGAGCGGAATGACCATCATAGGTGTATCTGTTCCTGCAATTCCGTTTGCAATCTCATGAACTGTACCGTCACCGCCGCACGACACGATTACACAATTTTCGCCGTATTTTGCGCTATAATCGGCTGCAATTTTCTTAGCCTCGCCGGGTGCATGAGTCTCCTCAATAATCATCTCGTCGTCAAGACGGCGAAATGTAGATTTTATTCGGTAAAAAATTTTTTCCTTGTTATCATTTCCCGCAATAGGATTAACTATAAAAACGTATTTCATAATATTCCTCCCGCTTATGCTAAATCAGATTACCAACGTTCCGCCGACAGGACGAATAATAAGAACATAACAACTGCCCTCACCGAATACGGCTTCGATTTTTGTCTTATAGGTATCGAGAATATCATTAGGAACAAATGCTTGAATAGTACCGGCAAATCCTCCGCCGTGGACTCTCCACGCACCCTTACCCTTCAGTATTTCCTCACTGATTGCAAGAGCAAGAGAAAGCTTTTGTTCTGTCGGATTTTTAGGTGAATATACATTTTGATTAAGCATATAAGAAGATCTGCCCGACTCGATAATAACCTGCTTAAATCCCTCGAAATCGTTGCTTTCAAGGCATTGCACAGCCTTATCCACCCTCTTGTTTTCATTAAAGAAATGTATAGCACGCAGAATGGCTCTGTCATTTACTTTACCGGTAAGTTCCGGAATTGCACAGAAGAAATCCTCATACGAAATCTCTCTCAAAACAGACTTGCCCATAGCCTTGGCAACAGACTCCATCTCGCCTCTTACAGCGGCGTAATCGTCCGTTAAATCGGAATGATTACCGTGAGTGTCAACTATGCAAAGAGAATATCCCGACTGCGAAAAGTCGAAGTCAACTTTTTTGACAACAGGTTCTTTGACCGACTTAAAGTCGATGGTAACGAATGTACCGACCGAAGAAGCCATCTGGTCAAGGAGACCGCAGGGTTTGCCGAAAAACTTATTTTCAGCCGTCTGTGAAATCTTTGCAATATCAACGCTGCTTATTTTTCCGTCATTATATACATAAGAAAGAATCGAGCCCAAAAGCACCTCGAAAGCCGCCGAGGAACTGAGTCCCGAACCGCCCATAACGTCACTGGTTGTGCACGCATCAAAGCCTTTAACCTCAAAGCCGAGTTCCTTAACGCCTGCCGCAACGCCCTGAACGAGAGCAGTAGAATCGCCGAATTTATTTTCATCCGGAGTAAGGTCATCAAGGTCAACCAAATTCATTCTGTGACCCTGAGACTTAACCCTGATGATATTATCGTCATTCTTTGCAACGACCGCAATCGCATCCAAATTAATTGAAGCGGCAAGTACCTTACCGTTATTATGGTCGGTATGGTTTCCGCAGACCTCTGTTCTGCCCGGAGCGGAAACTATGTTTACATCTCTGTCAAAGCCGAACAGCTCACCGAAAGTATCAAGCAATTCGACATACCTGTCTCTTTGCTTAAGGACAGCGGAGTCGAGCACATAAACCTTTTTCAAATTTTCATCAAATTTTCCCGCAGAAATTGCGCAAATCATTTCTTTTACTTTCATAGTAACCCCTTTTTTATAAAACAATTTTATACTTATTCTTTTCACTGTAAATGAGAAGCGTCTGCGTCATTTGGCGCATTCTCATTCCGTAAAAGATATTAAATATCATAGTAGAAAATCCCGTAAATCCAACAATCACCATCAAAAGAGTAATGAATGTTACGGAGAACGGATTTGTCCACGAGGTGCCGAGTTTTGTATAAACAAAGAGTCTGGGTGCAAAACCCAACATACTCAAAAACGAATAGTACACAAAATCGTACCTCATAGAGCCGTAATACTTCGATACCATTCCTATCGGAATAAACGGCACAAGCCTCGTCACGGCAAGGACATACGGATTTCCGTTGCCCTTAAAATGAATCCAGTCACGGACAAAGCGCAACTTTTTTATGTTCAAAATCATACCCGTCCAACCGCCGCCGAGGAAAATTCCCTCAACATATTTTTCCGCAAAATACAAGAAGATGAACAGTGCATTGAGCGCAAGCGCCTGACCGAGCGGAAATACCATACCCGATATTACGCACAAAAACGAAAGCGGTATCGGGAGTTGACATTTTGCGATATAAAGTGCAAAAATGCACAGTACTATCTCAAAGGTGGTATCGAGCCTTGCGACCGCCTCATCTATTTTTCTAAACCAACGAATCAAGGTATCAAATCTCGTCTCAAGCAGGGTATGGTTATAAAGTGCTATACCGAGCAATACGAGAAGCCCTATCGTAACCGCCAGAATTACAGTGGAGGCAAGGCCCATTCTATATCGTTTTGTCTGTTTCATATAATCAAACCAATACTGATATTTTGTTAGGATTGCTCAAAATAATTGCCGAGAAAGGTAAATTCGGGCAATTCATCCGACAAAGCACACAATAAATCGAGGGTTGCCTCATCACGAACAGAACCCATAATATCGACATAAAAATAGTAGTCGAATTTTCCGTTCGCCACGGGTCTCGATTCCAATTTTGTAAGGTTAAGTCCTGTCATTGAGAACCTACCGAGAACTCTGTAAAGCGAGCCGGTACGGTGCGGTGCCGAGAAAATGAGCGAAATCTTATCCGCATCGTCATCAATGACGAGTTCTTTGGAAATAACTATAAATCTGGTAGTATTATTGCTTACATTCTGTATGCCTCTGCGAATTATTCTAAGTCCGTATTTTTTAGCCGCACTCTCGCTGCATATAGCCGCAATATTTTTTCTGTCGCTCTCGCTCACAAATTTTGCAGCAGCGGCAGTATTTGTAAAGTTAATGCCCGTAAAATCAAAATTTTTAAGAAAAATATTACACTGTGACAGAGCCTGCGGATGGGAATAAACATCCTCAATATCCTCAAATTTCACGCCGTCCTTTGCACAAAGGCAGTGCTCAACCTTAAGGTCATACGCACCTACGACATAAAATCTGTATTTCATAATAAGGTCATAAGACTCATGCACGGAACCTGCGGTTGAATTCTCCACCGGGATAATTCCGTACTTTGCCTTATTCTGATTTACTGCCTCAAAGACATCCTCAAACTGCTTATAAAAAATAATAGGTGAATCGTAAAATAGTGCCTTAGATGCCTTTGAGCTGTACGCTCCGTCAACTCCCTGACATGCAATAGGTTCGCCGTTTGCCGTCAGTTTTTTGCCGCCCTTGGCGTTATTAACACTGTTTCTGAGTGCTTTTCCGCCGCCGATAATTTTATGCTGAAGTGCACGGGAGGCGTCCATAACAGATGAGAAAACCGTCTTCATCATCTCTCCCTGCTCGCCGCACTGCTCTGCTACAAGGTCAAGCACTTCCTGCTCTCTTTTTTCGTTCAAAACAGGAATGTTATTAGCCACCTTATACTCTGCCACACGGCGTGAAACGTCCATTCTTTTGAGCAAAAGAGGGACGAGTTCGTCATCTATTTCATCAATTTCATTTCTAAGTTGTGATAAATCCATTAAGTAAATGTTTCCTTTTTACATCATTAAATCTAAAAGTCCGAGTGCAACGGCGCACTCAATAACAGGCACCGCTCTTACGACTATGCACGGGTCGTGCCTGCCGTGAATTTCGAGTTCTGCATTTTCCATAGTCTGCAAATTAACGCTTTTCTGTTTCTTTGCAATAGAAGGCGTAGGCTTAATAGCAACACTGACAGATAACGGTGCGCCGTCAGTCATACCGCCCAAAACGCCACCGTTATTGTTTGAAAGAGTTGCAACCCTGCCGTTTTTAATTTCATACTGGTCGTTAACCTCGGACGCTCTCTTCTCCGCAAATCCGAAGCCGATGCCGAACTCAACGCCTTTTACTGCCGGCACGCCGAATAAAATCGAAGCGAGTTTACCCTCAACCGTATCAAACATATTGCCGCCGAGACCCACAGGCAAGCCGACTGCGAAACATTCGATTATTCCGCCGACGCTGTCGAGGCTGAGTCTTGCCTTTTCTATCTCGTCACGCATAGCCTGCTCCTTGGTTTCATCTATCAAGCTGAATGTTGATGACGAAAGAGTGTCAAGCAAAGACTTATCTGTTTTATTCAAATCAGAAACGGCGTCACACACACTTCCGATTTGCTTTATATGTGCGCCTATTGTAACTCCCATTTGGGATAAAATCTGCTTTGCAACCGAGCCTGCAAATACAAGAGGTGCGGTAAGTCTGCCGCTGAAATGTCCGCCGCCACGTATATCATTATTTCCGCCGTATTTTACATAAGCCGGATAATCGCTGTGACCGGGGCGTGGCACGGTCATTAAATTTGAATAATCGCCGCTTTTTGTATTTGTATTTTCTATCACCATGGCAAGCGGTGCGCCCGTTGTAACATTATCAAGCATACCCGAAAGAATATGCGGAATATCCTTTTCAAGCCTCGGTGTGGCTGTTTTGTCCTTACCCGGAGCCCTTCTTTGCATATCCTTATATACGGCATTCATATCTATTTTTATTCCGGCAGGCAATCCGTCAATAACGCAGCCGATAGTCTCGCCGTGACTCTCGCCGAAAATGCTGAGTTTTATTTTATCGCCGATCACCGATGACATTTGCCTTACCTCCCAAATTATTATAGTCCTCAAAAAATGTGGGATACGATTTATTAATGCTTTCGGCGTCATCTATTACGCTTTCGCCTTTTGCTCCTGTTGCGGCAACGGTCATCGCCATTACAATTCTATGATCGTTATATCCCTTTAATTCTGCGCCGATAAGATTACTGTGCTTTATAATCATTCCATCGGGCGTCGGAGTAATGTCTGCACCCAATTTTTTCAGATTATATGTTATGCTCTCTATTCTGTCCGACTCCTTGAGCCTGAGTCTCTCGGCACCCTTAATCACGGTCGTACCCTCGGCATATGCGCCGGCAACCGCAAGAGCGGGCACCATATCGGGTATGTCGGTTGCGTCTGTTTCAATACCGTGAAGTTTACTTTTATAAACGGTAAATTCGTTTTTTCCACGCTCAACTTTTGCACCGAATTGTTCTATAATATCGACAATTTTCTTATCTCCCTGAGTTGAGTCAAAGTCAACGCCCGTTATTCTTACCCTGCCGAAAAGAGCGCCTGCAACGGCAAAAAAAGCCGCCTGCGACCAGTCTCCCTCAACATTGTAGTTCCTTGCGATATATTTTTGAGAGCCTTTAATATAATAACCGTTTTCGGTTTTTGTTACTTCTACGCCGTAATCGGACATAATCCTAACCGTCATATCAACATACGGTTTTGACTGGAGCGGAGTGGTTAAAACAATCTCACTGTCACCGTCCAAAATCGGCAGTGCAAGAAGAAGCCCCGTAATATATTGAGACGAAATATCGCCCGCAATTTCAAAACGGCCGCTTTTTAGCTGTCCCTCAATTGTAAGCGGCAAAGTACCGTCGGTAACACATTTCACATTATGTTCGGGCAGTAACCTTAAATACTCGCCTATGGGTCTTTCGGGAAGTTTTCCCTCGCCGATAAAAGTAACGCTTTTGCCCAGAGCGGCGGCTGTCGGAATCATAAAACGAAGCGTTGAACCCGATTCTATACAATTAATTATACCTTCATCATTTTTCAGTGCTGCCAGAGCGGAGAGAGTAGCCTGCATATCCTTTGACTCAATCATAGGCGACACTGTTCCCGCCCCGGAAAGAAAAGAGCAAATTAAGGCTCTGTGAGCCGCAGATTTTGACGGCGGGAGATTAACCGTTCCGTCCAATATTGAGTTTTCAATTTTTACTTTACTCATTATTCCAATCCGAAAAACATCGGTATATCCCCATAACTTATTTCATTAATAAACGCATCGCCGATTGAGTGAAGTAAAATAAACTTTATAGAACTTCCTGTGCGTTTTTTGTCGGCGTTCATTGCCGAAATTATATCATCGAGGCTGTTGTCGTCCTCTGTTTTAAGCGAAAACTTTTTCAAGACATCAACAATTCTCTCGGCAGTGCCGACGGGGGTTAAGCCGTTTTGCTCGCCCGCCTTCGCCATAATCACCATACCGATACCCACAGCCTCACCGTGTGACACCGTGGTAAAATTATGGAGCTTTTCTATGGCGTGACCCGGTGTGTGTCCGAAATTAAGAAGCGCTCTTTCGCCGTGCTCCTTTTCATCACGCTCAACAACGCCCGCTTTTATGCAGACGCATCGGTAAACTATCTCATCAATAATTTCTCTTGAATCGTTATTTTCTATCAGTTCAAACAAACTCTCACTTTTAATACAGCCGGTCTTTATCGCCTCTGCCATTCCGTCGGAATAAAAATGAGGAGTGAGCGTAGTGAGCGTATCCGTGTCAATCAAGACCAAAACAGGCTGATGGAACGCTCCGCAAAGATTTTTCCCCTGCAGCAAATCGACAGCTGTTTTTCCGCCGACAGACGAATCAACCTGAGCAAGCAACGAAGTCGGAATCTGCACAAAATCAATGCCTCTGAGATAAATCGCAGAAGCGAATCCTGCCATATCTCCGCAAACTCCGCCGCCGAGAGCAACAACCAAATCGCTTCTCGTAAACTCGTTTTCTGCCATAAACTCAACCATAGAAATTACGGTTGCGGTAGTTTTTGACTCCTCGCCTGCCTTGTATATGTAATCATATACCTCATAACCGCCGCCCAAAAGACTGTTCTTAACAGCCTCGCCGTAAAGCGGAAATACATTGGTGTCGCTTATAAGACATATTTTTTTTGCTTTAGTAACATTTTTTATATAATCGACGGTATGATTAATAATTCCCTTTTCAATAAGAATATCATACCCCTTGCCGACATTCACAGTTAATTTTTTCATCAGCCGATTTCTTCCTTAATGCTGTTAGCCTTATTCATCAAATCGCAAAGTGCCTGTCTGTCCTCGTTTATGATATTGTACTTAAACTTCATCAGATTAGAAACTAAATCGTCCACCTCTCTGACCAATGCATCCTTATTATCAATAAAAAGGTCCGACCACATCTCGGCATTTATCCTCGCCACTCGTGATACATCACGGTACGAACCTGCCGAATAACCCGGGTGCATAGGTGCAAGCGGGGAGAGTACATAAGAACAAGCAAGTACATGGGCAATCTGTGAGGTAAATGCTATCATCTCGTCGTGGTGTTCCGGAGTTGTTACAACCGTTCTTGCAAACTTCATATCCTGCGCCAAACCGACCAATGCGTCAACCTTGTTTCTCGGAGTATTCTCATAAGGGGTAACGATAAAACTTGCTTTGTCAAAAAGTGTGTCCTGGCTGTTATCATAGCCGCCGACCTCACGGCCTGCCATAGGGTGAGCGCCGACATAGTAAAAATTAAGTTTTTCGTGCTCTAATTCTTTGCAAATTTTTGTTTTGATACCGCAGGAGTCGGTAACAATGCTGTCTTTTTTGAATGAGTTTTTGTGCTCCAAAATAAAAGGCACAATCGCATCGGGATAGAAATTAACAAATGTAATATCCGCATCGCTCATAAGTTCGTCAATATCTCCCGTTCGGTCGATAACGCCGTCCCTGAGTGCTTTCTCGGTAACGGACGGAGTTCTGTTCCATCCCAAAACAGTATGTGTCGTATTTTTCTTTAAGGTCTTTGCCAGGCTGGCGCCGATAAGACCTAAGCCGCAAATTAGTACTTTCATCTTATTCTCCGATTTGTTTTTATATAAATATACAGTTTAATAATATATTAATGTTTTTAGAATGTCAAATTTTACGGCATAATGTAATAATCTTTTAACATTATTTACAAAAAATAAGGCTATGAGAAATTCCCATAGCCTTATAAATGTTTAATTATTCAAAGTAGTCGCCCTTTGAATCGTCTTTGTTAAGGTCATTTTTTTCGTTAGTAGACGGATCAGAGGTTGTAATACTTGAATTTAAGAAAGCGTACTTTCTTATTTGAATCATAGGTTCGGTATAGTTTTTCTTCATGCCAATACCTCCTATTAGAGAGTATCGTCAAGATTTGACGGTTCGGTCGGTTCGGAATATTTGGTTATCTTCTTACCGTCCTTCTCGTAAACCATATAAGCAACCCACTTCATCGGAACTTCGCTAACCTTCTTACCCTTAAGTGATGTGTGAGTAAGCGAGCATACATACTGATTACCTACAGTATGTGCGGTTGACTTAATTCTGATAAGATTATTTGCGGGGCTTACATTGCCTAAAGTATATGCGCCGTCAAACATTGTCTTAGAACCTGTTGTAGCCGAGTAAAGAATACCGGTTTCAACCATTCTTGCGCCTTCGGGAAGTGCAAATGTTGATACCATAGAGAACTTACCGTTGGAAATTACAAGTCTGTCCTGAGTGGTTACGCTTGCACCGTTCTCGTCGAACTTGTTTTCCTTGTTGTAGAAGCCTGTAAAAGTATCTTCCTGAAGCTTTGTATACTCGGTTTTAGTTACCGCAAGAAGTACGGTGTTAGGCTTACTTACTCTGAAGGTATAATCGGTTCCGTAAGCAACAACCTTAGCATTAGCCTGCTTAAAGTATTCAACGCCCTTAGTCCAGTTGTAAGTACTTGTTGTGCTCCAGAACTTGTTGCCCTTCCATGCAGTCAACCAAGCGTTAAGGTCGGTCGGATTGATTTCGAGCCAAGCATATACATCTTCTCTTTGATTTGTGGCTGTGTTAAGTCTGCCGGCATTTAACTTCTCTACGTTTTCGGTTACAGGAGAACCTGTAGCATAGCAAGTCTTATCGTAATAGAGGTTCTTGCCGTAATAGCCTTCGCCCTCTGCAGCACCCTTTGTGAAGGAAAGCTCATCGTTATAATGAAGACCTGTAATAGTCGGGTCATTCTTATGACGACCACCAAACATTGAAAGGTTAAGTACAGTTACCTGATACTCGCCTGCCTCAGGGTTAGGAGCGTTATAGTTTGCAGTAATTACAGTATTTGCGTTAATTGTAAGAGGTTCGCCCGACGCTACAACATTGCCGTTTACAGTGTAATTAGTGAAATCATAGTATGCAACCTGAGGTACTGTATAAGCATTTGTTGTGTCATACTGAGTACCTACGGTAATGCTTGAACCTGCCGGTACATAATCAACTGCATAAGGAATTGAGTTAATACCGTTTACATAAGTTACCTTATATGTCTGGGTATTAGATGCTTTCTTTGTGGTAAGGTTTGTGTTGCCCTTAACAACAAAGGTAATAGCATCATCGGTTGTCATATATTTCTTTGCTGTTGATGATGTCGGTGAAGTTGACTCATAGTACCAGTCAACTTTGCCGTCATTCGACGGAACGGTAATTTCCTGTCCGTACTCAAACTCGCCGTACTTTGCACCGTTAATATTAATGGTGTAAATCTTAAGGCTGATACCCTCAAGAGCCTTCTGAACATCTGCGTCAAGTGCGTCCTGAGAGGTGTACTTTGCACCGTAAATACTTTCGGTTGCAAGAGTTACCTTTTCATAAGCGTTCAGCTTATTAAGAGCCTCGTCAATCTTAGCCTGATCGTATGCGTCAGGGTCATTCTTCTTTGCTTTGGCGTCTGCCTTTGCTCCCTCAAGAGCAGTTGGGTCTACTTTAGCCTCAACAAGAAGATTCTTGAGATTAGGAATTGTTGTCAATGCTTCTTTGTTAATACCCTGAGAGATATTAAGTTTTTGACCTAAATTGTTTTCTTCGCCGTTAAGGTCCATTTGGTCGGTGTAGTAAGTAGCTCTTTCTTCCTTAGTCTTTGAGTAATAAGTAAGGCCGTCAAGTGCTTTCTGAAGACTTCTGATGGATTCTGCCGTGTACTTGTAGCTGTCAACGCTTGCTGCAAGTTCTTTTACTGCGTTATCAACAGGTGTGAAATCAGCAACATAAATAAGTGCGTTGTAAGCATCTTCGAGTTTCTTTGTAACAGCGTCGATAGCATCCTGCTCGCTTTCGTCATAGTTACGAACATTAGTGTCGCTGTACTCGTTATTGTACTTAGCTGCGGCATACTCGTAAGCCAATGCAAAGCTATCCCAGCAGGACGGCTTTACGGTTGCCCTCTTGTTATCATATACGTCTTTAGCCTTATTGTAGATTTCCTTAAGTTTTGCATTTGATGCGGGAGGCGTAAGGTTCCTTTTGGCTGCAAGAATGTTGTTGTATCTTGTATCACATTCGGCAACGATTTGTTCATAGGTCATATTACCGTAGTCCATATCGCCCTTACCGTTTGCTACGGCTGCAAGAAGATTGTTCCAAGATTTGGTTGTGTAATTATTGGCAGTTGCCAAGAAAGCGGGATCTTCGAACTGGTCGATAAGTCTGAACAATGTGGATACATTTACGAAACCTATATCGAGGTCATACATATTTCTTGCATATGAATAACCGGTCCAGTTGTTAAACACTGTTCCTGTATATCTCCACAGGAATACAAGACCCATATTTAAGCCGAGGCTGTTAGAATCAAGTCTTGCCGAAATTGCAGACGGTTTATTTTCTGCGATAAGTGCCTTATCCGCCGTGCTCGGAATGTTAAAGTTTACGGTGTTATTGAATACGGTTTCTCCGCTCTTTGCCATGATACCGCCCGGTCTTCTGTTCAAGCCTTCGGTTACTGCGAGTACGCTCGTAAAGTCGGTATCCATATTTTCATTAGGAACAACATTGCCTGCGGCGTCAATACCGAGACCCTGTGCACCCGAACGCTTTGTTACCTTAAAGTTATTCCAAGTAACGGTCATACCGGGTACAACAAGACCCAAGTTACCTTTAAGGAGGTTAATCTGTGACTGTGTCATCGAGAACTCGCTCGGCCAACCCCAACCGGTTGTGTAGCCTGAGGTAAGTTCGCCGGACTCTGTAGTGGTGTCTCCTTTAACGTTGATTGAGTCGAGGATGGTCTCAAAATTATCACCTGTCTGAGCATTGTATGCAGTCCAGGAAGTATTGATTGCTGCGTTGTACTCTTTTGAGTCAGTGATGAAGTAAATTCTGTCTGTCGGATGCGTCCATTGATAACTGTACTGGTCGCTACGGGCTGCAGTAAAGCGGGTAGTAATTACCGTACCGCTCTGAGCCATAGTACCTGTCTCAATAATTCTGAACGAAGGACGAAGTGCTGCGATAGCGTCACCGATAGCGTTTACGATACTGATGTAATTCTTAATTGCAACAGAAACCTGATTCTCGATTCTAGCATTAATTGTAGGAATAGCATCACGGTACTGTTCTGCCGTAGTTACAGCGGAAGCAAGCACGTTATAGTTACCGTACTGGTCCTTAGTAGACTCGTAACCCTTACCTGCCTCGATAGCGGTATTAATGTTGTAGTTATACTCGGGAACTACGGCGGTGACGTCAATCACTGCCTTATTTACCTCGGCAACGATTTTATTAAGATAATCGTCAACTTTTGCTCTATTTACCTCTGAATCGTCTATCTTGCTCGGGTCGAAGCCGTAGTCGCTCTCCTTACCCCAAATAGCAATCTTAGCGTCGGAAATGAGCTTTGTAAGTCCGGGCTCGTCAATCGTAGAGTCTACGAAATAGTTCATATTATCAAGGATTGCATCTGCGTTATCGATAGCATACTGCAATACGGTTGTATCAACTACAGTCTTATTGAGAACAAGAGCCTTTCTTGCCTGCTCAAGAGTTGTATAAAGTGTATTTGCGTCTTTTGTTACGATACCGTATGTATCGGCAGTCTTGTTATAGAAGCCGGATACGGTATTTACAGCGTTATTATAAGCTGTTTCAAAAACAGTCCATGATTCTGCCGTATAGTTCTTATTATCTGCATTGCCTCTGACATAAATCTTCTTAGAAGTGAGGATTTCTGACTGAAGTTTTGCATAAGAATTCATATCAACATCTGCGGTAGGTGCAGCCTTTGCGTCGTCGATGAATTTCGTGATTTCCTTATTCTTTGCGCTGATATTGTCGATAGTTACCGAGTTAACGTCGAAAGAAGTAGCCTTTGAAAGAGCGGAAATTACGCCGCTGAGGCCGCCCTCTTTGTAGTTTGAAACATTAGCGAGTCTCTGACGGGTATCGGCATTCTTAGTTGCATCAACGATAGCCTTATAGTTTACAACATAGATGTGATGCTTTAACTTATCACTGCCCATGTAGCCTCTTACGGTATCGTTACAACTGTCACTCTTTGAAGAATCGCCGCTGCCGTAGTATGCCCACTTAGTAGCAACTTCCATAATACCGATGCCGTCGCCACCCTTATACTGCTGGCCGATTTGGTATTCAAATCCGGTATTATCTACCATAAAGCCGGTTGCATAAGGACACCAGCAACCTCTTCTTGATCCATTCCAAAGTGTATTATTGAATTTATAACTTGTAAATTTTTCGTCGGAAGAAGCACCGATTCTGTATGAGTCGCTACGAGCACTGTCAAAGTTAAGGTTCTTTGAGGCTTCTGCACCCTTCCATGCATACTGAGAATCGTTAAGTTTCTTTGAAAGTGAAAGGAAAGCACCGTCGTTACCTACGAATTCAGCACCTTCATTAAATTTAGCGGCACCGTCGGTGGTAGGATAGCATCTGAAGATAAATCTTTGTGTAGATTTAAACGCGCCGCCGCTTGTGTCATTATTCTTACCCATTAACATAACAGGCATTCTTGTGCCGGTTTCCGAACCGTCGTAAAGAAGAATTGTGTTCGGATAGTAAAGCTGAACTCTGAAGTTCTCAGCGGTATCAAATTCACCTGCAAGACCCGAAGGATTGCTGTCATCATTATATTCGCTGTTTCCGCCGAGACAAGACTCGGTATATATAATGTTATTATAGAATGTTTTATACTTAGATGTCATGGTAGCCGCATCCGTGTTCTGGAATGACGGAACCTTGGACTGGTACTTACCTGTAACGTTATCTACCCACTCTGTCATCTTGAGAGTCTTTGCAAGCAAATCCTGAGCGAGAGTATCGAAATCTGCCGTTGCGTCGGCATTATTACCGTACTCGGAAGCCTCGAGAGCGGCACAAGCCTTTACATATGCGTTATAAGCAGGAAGCATATTAGTATACATTCCTTGGTTTGCATTGGAAAGGTTAGACATCTTTGTTTCATAGATACCGATAGCTTTCTGCAAAGCGGCAACACCCGAACCGATATCATCCACATTAATGGTATAAGCACAGTTTGCCGTAACAGAACCGTTGCTAAGCCATGTATCTGTCCATTGGTCTGTTGTATCAGCCGAAGACTGCATAACCATAACAGTTAATTCAAGTTTATCGGTTGATGAAGCGTTAGCACCATTAGAAACAGCAATAGCATTATTGATAGCCGAAGCAATATCAACCGAGATATTTGAGCCTGCTGTAATCTGGTCTGCGGTTACTGTAGCAAACGGAGTACCCAAACCAAAGTACTGGACAGCCTGAGCCTGGTGAGTACCGTCACCGTGGCCGTAAATAGCAGCAACCTGGTTATCGCCGTCCTTGAGGGTTGATGTGCCCTGAGAAGCAACATAGAACGAAAGACCCTGACATTTTTCGTCCTTAGCTTTTACAGCTATATTCATCTTAGCCTGTGTAACTTCGGCACCCATCTTCTTAAGAGAAGTGATATCGAACTTCCAAAAACCTACGGTGAAGTTATCGTCCTGATTATCGTTTACGATATTCATTCTTGAACTCTCAAGACGGTTACCGTTTTTGTTTTGCTGGATGAGACCTACCATAGATGATGTAACAGCCTGCACGCCCGACATACCCGAAGCAACAGTATAACTAACCTTAATCGGAGTAGCATCATTTGCGATATGAGTATCGGACCAACCGTTGTTTCCGTCTCTGCCGCCGAAAGTCTTTTGAGTTACCATAAGAGTACAGTAATTCAAGCCTGCTGCGATAGAAGCGTTAATGGCAGCGGCGATGTCTATGGTATATGTACCTACCTTTACATCAGCCTTCTCGACAGTTTTGATAAGACTGTTCTGCAAGCCGAAATATTCCTTAGCCTGATCAAGGTGCTTATCGTTAGTACCCTTAATCGAATCAGGCAGAGATGCGCCCGAAGTGATGGCATCGGAAGCGGAGTTCGTACCATAGTAGAACGAAAGACCGGTACAGTCATCGCCTACAGTTTTAACATTGACATTTACATTAGCCGATGTTACGGTAGCTCCAACAGCCTTAAGAGCGGAAATATCGTATTTCCAAAAGCCGATAGAAAAGTTTGTGTCACTACCGTCATTTACGATATTAAATGAACCGTCGCTTTCGACACGAGTATTCTTTGCATTATTACATACTGCAATACCTGTCGTAACCGGTAAGGTAGTGGTTGATTCATCGGATGCGAACACGGAAAGAGGCAACGCAGTGGCTACCATCAAAACCGTCAGCAAGCATGCGACGAACTTTTTGAATGTTTTTTTCATAAAAGAAAAACCTCCTTTTAAGATTGACACAGAGGGCGGACTGCTACTATTCCACCCTACTATTGTTCATTATTCATTAACATATTATCATATATATATTAATTAATCAAGTAAAAAAACGGTTACAACATTTAATTTAACATTTTGAACATATCGGCGTGCACTTTATTATATATTATGCACAAATCACACAAAATTTACCATAAAAAAAGAGACCGCAAAAAGCAGTCTCCGATAAAGCAATATTTACACTTTCGTGCTTTTCTTACTCGAAATAATCGCCGTTGCCGTCATCTCTGTTAAGGTCGTTTTTTTCGTTAGTAGACGGGTTGGAAGTGGTTACTCCGTTTGAAGATACAGCATATTTTCTGATTTCGATTTCCGGTTGAGAGTACATTTTTTTCATGCCGATTACCTCCTTAAAGTCGCACACACGGATACAGCATCCGCCATGCTTTATGTATCGCATATATAATAGCATAGTACCGAATAAAAAGCAACAGTATTTTTTAATTTTATAAATATAAATAAAAACTTTACAATTCATTCATAATTGAAACTTTACACTTTTGGCAATTTGTAAAATTATGTCTAAGCGTTTCCCTTGCATCTCACAGCCTCCATTGATAAGGGAGTCAATGTAATAATATATATGATACATAATATATATTAATTACTATCTATAATACCAATTTCGTGGCGGCAGAGGCAAATATACATCATTTTGCAAGAATATACATAATTTATTGTGAATATACACATAAGAGGGTGATATTTGCATATTTTATTTGTATTTTTATGCAAAATTTTACAAAAAGGGTTGAAAAAGGAAATAATGGTGTTATAATAGGAAACAGAAAATACAAGCAGCCGCAACACAGCGGCAAAGGAGATACCATTATGGATAAGAAAGACATTAAAAAAGTTGTTCTCGCATACAGCGGCGGACTTGACACATCAATCATTATTCCCTGGCTCAAAGAAAACTACAACAACTGCGAAGTTATCGCAGTAAGCGGTGATGTAGGACAGGGAACGGAACTCGACGGACTCGAGGAAAAGGCTCTCAAAACAGGCGCATCAAAACTTTATGTACTCGACCTGAAGGACGAATATGTTGAAGATTACATTTTCCCCTGTCTTAAAGCAGGCGCAGAATACGAAAACTACCTTCTCGGCACATCTCACGCAAGACCTTGCATAGCAAAGGCACTGGCTGAGGTTGCAAAGAAAGAGGGCGCAGACGCAATCTGCCACGGTTGCACCGGCAAGGGCAACGACCAGGTTCGTTTTGAGCTTACATTAAAGGCATTCGCTCCCGAGATGGAGATTATCGCTCCGTGGAGAGAGTGGGACATCGTATCCCGTGAACAGGAAATCGAGTATGCAGAGGCTCACAACATTCCGCTTAAAATTAACCGTGAGACAAACTACTCAAAGGACAAAAATGTATGGCACCTCAGCCACGAGGGACTTGACCTTGAGGATCCGGCAAACGAGCCACAGTACAACAAGAACGGTTTTCTTGAGTTGGGCGTTTCTCCCGAGAATGCTCCGGACAAGCCGACATATGTTACAATCCATTTTGAAAAGGGCGTTCCTACCGCTATCGACGACAAGAAGATGAAAGCTCTTGAAATCGTTGAGACTCTTAACAAACTCGGCGGCGAAAACGGAATCGGTTTGCTTGACATAGTTGAAAACAGACTCGTAGGTATGAAGAGCCGTGGCGTTTATGAGACTCCGGGCGGCGAAATTCTCTACAAGTCACATGAGATGCTTGAGACCATCACACTTGACAAAGAGACTCAGCACTACAAGAAACTTATCGCTCAGAAGTACGGCGAACTTGTATACAACGGTCAATGGTTTACTCCGCTTCGTGAAGCACTTGCGGCTTTCGTTGACGAGACACAAAAGACAGTTACCGGCGATGTAAAGGTTAAACTTTACAAGGGCAATGTAATCAACGCAGGTATCACTTCACCGTATACTCTTTATGACGAGAACGTTGCATCGTTCGGCGATGACGGCGGTGCATACAACCAGAAAGATGCCGCAGGATTCATCAACCTCTTCGGTCTTTCAACAAAAGTCAAGGCACTTCTCGACCAAAAAAGAGATATTGACTAATAAGGAAAATATATTATAATCTATATAGTAACATCATTAAGGGCGAACCGTTGTTCGCCCTAATTTTCAGTATATGAGGTAGCGTATGGCACAGCTTTGGAAAGGCAGGTTCAAAAAGGAACTTGCAAAGGAAACGAACGACTTCAATTCTTCTATCACCTTTGACAGCAGAATGTACGAGCAGGACATAAAAGGCTCAATCGCACACGCAACAATGCTGGGTGCATCAGGAATCATAGACAAGAGCGAGAGCGAAAAAATCGTCGGCGGCTTGGAAGAAATTTTAAGCGACATAAAATCAGGCAAGTTGGAAATAGATATGACCGCCGAGGACATACACACATTTGTTGAGGGCGAATTGACCGCAAGGCTGGGTCAGACGGGAAAAAGGCTCCACACCGCAAGAAGCAGGAACGACCAGGTTGCGCTCGATATCAGGCTCACTCTAAGAGACGAAGCCGACGAAGTAATTAAAAAGTTGAAAAAATTGGTGTGCGTTTTATGCGACAAGGCAGAGGAGCACTGCGACACGATTATGCCCGGCTACACTCATTTACAAAGAGCACAGCCGATTACTTTCGGTCACCATCTTATGGCTTACGCATCAATGCTTTTGCGTGACGTCGGCAGAATTGAGGACGCAAAAAAGAGAATGAACATCTGTCCGCTCGGCTCGGGTGCACTCGCAGGAACGACCTACCCTATCGACAGAAAAAAAGTTGCCGACCTACTCGGTTTTGACGGAATCACTTCAAACTCACTCGACGGCGTATCAGACAGAGATTTTTGCATTGAGCTGGCTTCTGCTTTATCGCTCGTAATGGTTCACCTTTCACGTTTCAGCGAAGAGATAATTATGTGGTGCAGTTGGGAGTTCAAATTTGTTGAACTCGACGACGCATTTTCTACCGGTTCGAGCATTATGCCGCAGAAGAAGAATCCCGACATTGCCGAACTTGTAAGAGGAAAGAGCGGCAGGGTTTTCGGAGATTTGACAACGCTGTTAACCGTTATGAAAGGCATTGCACTTGCGTACAACAAAGATATGCAAGAGGACAAAGAGGCGATTTTTGACGCATTCGACACCGTTAAAATGTGTCTCAACGCTTTCACTCCGATGATTGAGACGATGACGGTACTTAAAGAAAATATGCGCCACGCTGCGGCAAAAGGCTTTATCAATGCCACGGACTGTGCAGACTATCTGGTTGGTAAAGGATTACCTTTCAGGGACGCCTACAAATGCACGGGTGAATTGGTTGCGCTGTGCATAGACAAGGGCTTAACGCTCGAGACGCTTCCGCTTGAGGAGTACAAGGCTGTCTGTGATTTATTCGACGACGAAGTTTACAAGGCAATCAACCTTGAAAAATGCGTAAAAGACAGAAAAGCCGACGGCTCGCCATGTCCGGAAAATGTATTAAAACAGGTAAAAGCCGCAAGAGAAATGCTGTAAAATATTTGCCTCTCCTTTGGTACACACTTCATAAAGAAGTAATTGGTTTAAGCTTTTATTCCTTATGAAGTGCGCCAACTTTTGGGAGAGGCGTTTTTGTATAATTTCGGCGGCATTTTAGGTATTGCATTCATTTGTTATATAGTATATAATACCCTTGCATTGTATCCATGAGGAAAATATAAATCCTCGGTTGACTGCTTTTTGTGTGGCGGGAGGCTCGGAACAGTAGCAGAAAGGAAAATTTAATATGAAAAGCACAAAGACACAGAAGATTATAGGGCTGGGTCTGTTTACAGCCATTGTAATCGTATTGCAACTGCTCGGCAGTTTCATCAAATTCGGCGTTGTCAGCATTTCACTCGTACTCATTCCGATAGTAGTCGGTGCGGCACTTTACGGAATCGGAGCAGGTGCATGGCTCGGCGCAGTATTTGCAGTAGTTGTTTTATTACAGCCCGACACGGCGCTCTTCTTAAATATGAGCGTAATCGGAACCATTCTTACCGTTATGCTCAAGGGCATACTCGCAGGCGTTGCGGCAGGAGGAGTTTACAAACTTCTCTCAAAGAAGAATAAATACCTAGGCGTTATTTGCGCCGCAATTATTTGTCCGCTTGTAAACACGGGAATATTCCTTATCGGATGCAGATTATTCTTTTATGACTGGATTTTGGAAAATGCCGCAGGAACAAACGCATTCGTATTTATGATTACTGCATTTGTCGGAACCAATTTCCTATTTGAAATGGCAACAAATCTCATTCTCTCCCCCAGCATCGTTAAGATAATAAACATCGGCAAAAAGCAGATTAACACAAAGAAAAAATAAATTAAGTTCATCTCATTAATTTGGGATGAACTTTTTTATTGTATATGACAGTATTTAATGTTATAATATATCTAATTATATACGGCAGGTGAAAATATGAAAGAGGAAAAGACTAAAGACAGCAGAACAAACGACAGTCTTGTTATAGGACGAAACGCTGTAACCGAACTGCTCAAAAGCGGCAAAGAGGTAGAAAATGTACTCATCGCAAAAGGCGAGCGTGAGGGCTCGATTAACAGAATTTTGGCTCTTTGCAAAGAGAAAAAAATAGTAGTAAAAAATGTTGACAGAAAAAAACTCGACTTTCTCGCTCCGGGCGGAAATCATCAGGGCGTTGTCGCTAATATTCCTGCGCACGAATACAGCACGGTTGACGATATTTTAGCCTATGCCGAAGACAAGGGTGAGGCTCCGTTTATCATAATGTGTGACGAGATAGAGGACAGCCATAACCTCGGTGCGATTATCCGTACGGCGGAAGCGTGCGGTGCACACGGAATCATTATACCAAAACGCAGAAATGTGGGACTGAACTATATAGTTGCTAAAACGAGTTGCGGTGCACTGGAATATATGAAGGTTGCAAGGGTGACAAATCTTGCGAACACAATAGACGAATTAAAAAAGAAAAACATATGGATTTATGCCGCAGATATGGACGGTCAAAGGTGGGACAAAACGGACTTTTCAGGCGGCTGTTGTCTCGTTGTCGGAAGCGAGGGCAACGGAGTCGGCAGACTCATTAAAGAAAAATGTGATGTAACCGTAAGTCTGCCTATGATGGGCAAGGTAAACAGCCTAAACGCATCGGTTGCGGCGGGAGTTTTAATGTACGAAATAACAAAACAAAGACTGAAAGATTAATCGAGTGAGAAAAGATGAGCGACAATCATTTATCTATTGACGAAATAATCGAGCGTGCCGAAAGGATAAAAGCCGAAGCTGAAAAACAGCTTGAGCAGGCGCAAAAAAGCCTTAACGAAAAAACGCAAAGCGCAATAAAAGAGGTAGTTGTTGACAGCAAAGCCGTTATGAAAAAGGTCGAGCAGCTCAGCACAGAAGAAGAGGACATAAAGTCCTATGAGCCGCAAAAAAAGCAAAGCACCGAAAACACGGAAAAGACTCAGGCTGTTCGCCTCTCCTTTGCAAAAAAAGATAAAACAAAAATGATGCCTTCCATCAAAAATGCCGTAAAAACAGCAAACGAGGGCAACAGAGAAACCGATGACGATATGAAAATCGTATCGGACAAAAAGAGTTCATTTGGGAGCAATCTTTTTCCTGACGAAAAGACAAAGCCTGTTGTTTTAAGCAGTAACAATGAATATGACGGCAACGAATTCCAAGAGGTACCCACGATTATTGCAAGAGAAAATTTAGGCAAGTATCTCGACGGTGACAGCGATGACAATGCAAATCAAAGCGAGTTTAGTGAAGATATAGGAATCCAAATGAGTTTCGACGGCTTTGACGACAAGGTGGAGGAGGTTCCAACCATTGATGAAGAAGTTGCCGAAAAAATACTTATCGAACAGCGAAAAGAAAAAGTGGATAAATTTCGCCTTTTCGGGCCGGACAAAACAGACAGCGAACTCGGTGACGAGCAGTACAGTAAAAGCGATTACAACTACGAGGGTCAGCAAGCAAGCATTCTTGCAAGCCTTATGTCCAAAAAATCAAGAGCAACGGTACAAATTATTTCCACCCTGTTTTTCGGAATACTGATGTTCATACTTACTCTCCTTAACGAAAAGGACGCTCTGCCGCAGTTTTTATCATCGTCGAACGCTTTTTTGTCGGCAGGTCTTTCCCTGCTGATAATCACAATGGTGATGAACTACAACATTTTTATGCACGCCTTTAATTTCAAAAAAGGGTTTAACTGCGACTTAGGCGTGGCTGTTGCAAGCATTGCTATACTTATACAAAGCGTCGGATTTTTGTGCTCTGACGATTTATGGCTTGATAACGGGCACTTTTTCGGCTCATTTGCGGCTCTCGGACTGCTGATTTCACAAATGGGCAAGAGACAAATCATCATAAGAATTATAGACAATTTCGATTTTATCATAAACCAAAAAGACAAATACTGCCTTGAAAACATAGCCAATGCGGTAGACTGCGAAATAATCGGCAGAGGTATTTTAGACGAGGATGAACCGGTAATAAAAACCGGGGTTAAGACGGATTTCCCTACTAACTTTATGGAAATAAGTTGCAAAACCGAACCGTCCGACAGGCTTGCAAAGGTGCTTTCTCCTGTATTTTGGGTATTGAGTGCCGTCATCGGCGTGATTATCGGAGTAAGCGAAAGCAGTGCAACAGGTATAAATGTAGGAATTGCCGCTCTTTGCATTACGACGCCTATTGCGTTACTGTATCAAATGAACATAATTTTGACAGACATTTCCGCTCAACTCGACAAATACGATGCAAGGGTTTGCGGCTTTAACGGAGCGGATATGGCATCGAACGCAAACGCTCTCGTTATGGAAGCGGGAGACTTTTTCGGCAGTCAGGGCTGTGATTTGCACGGCATAAAGGTATTTCACAAGGCAAAAGTTGACGACGCAATAATATATGCCGCCGCCGTTATCATTCAGACAAACGGTCCGTTAAAACACGTTTTCGACAATGTTATAATCGGAAAGCAGTCAATTCTGCCAAAGGTTGAAAATGTCATTTACGAGGACAAAATGGGCACCTCTGCATGGGTATATAAACGAAAAGTATTAGTCGGAAACCGCAATCTTTTAATTAATCACGGCGTTGATGTGCCTAAAGAAAGTTTTGAAAAAAAGTATACAAGAAAGAACAGAAAAGCGCTCTATCTCGCCGTAAACGGAAAAATTATGGCGATGTTCATCGTGTCTTACAGTGCATCTCCCGAACTGAAAAGAGAACTCAAAAAGATAGAAAAATCAGGCATAACCCTAATCGTTAGAAGTAACGACCCATACATTAACGAAGAGAGCCTGTCGGAACTTTTTGCAGTGCCGAAGGGATTTATCAGGGTAATGGACTATCCTGCCGCCAGAGTTTACGACAAGTATTCAGAAATGAGCGTTGAAAAATCCCCTGCATATGTGGTGCACGACGGCTCGGCAAAGAGCCTTATCGCTTCGATAAGATGCGCCGTTACAACGGTTCATTCACGAAAGCTGATTAACTTTTTGACATCGTTCGGCGTTGCACTCGGCTTTGTCTGCGTTGCATTTATGGCAGCGATTAAGGGATACGGCAGACTCACCG
>UQPH01000004.1 GCA_900542875.1 uncultured Eubacterium sp.
TCTTCTTGCGAGTCTCTCGTCGGCACCGAGTTCGGCAGCCATAAGACCTGCGATATAAGATACTTCGAGTGAATGTTTTAATACGCTTTGTCCGTAAGAGGTACGGAACTTGAGTTTACCGAGGAGCTTAACGAGTTCCGGATGAACAGAACCGCAGTTTGCACTGATAACGGCTTTTTCGCCCTCGGATTTTATGGTTTGCTCAATCTCTCTGCGTGACTTCTCGTACATTTCCTCGATTCTGGTCGGATGAATTCTGCCGTCCTGAATGAGTCTTTCGAGAGTGAGCCTTGCAATTTCTCTTCTTACCGGGTCAAACGAACTGATTGTGATAGCCTCCGGCGTATCGTCAATGATAAGTTCAACGCCCGTAATTTTTTCGATAGAGCGGATGTTTCTGCCCTCACGGCCTATGATTCTGCCCTTGATTTCGTCGGACGGGAGCGAAACTACGGATACGGTAGTCTCCGCCGTGTGGTCTGCCGCACAGCGCTGAATCGCCGTGCCGATGATTTCCCTTGCAATTACATCGCTCTGGTCTTTAATCATCTGTTCGTGTTCGAGAATTCTCTTGCTCTTTTCCACATCAAGTTCGCTTTCGAGTGAACTTAAAAGCTGAGCTTTTGCATCCTCTTGTGATAAGCCTGAAATTCTTTCAAGCATATCAAACTGACTTTTCTTGATGCCATCGATTTCAAGTAATTTATCGTCAGCCTGCTTAATTTTATCGGCAAGGCTTTCGTTTTTCTTTTCCAATGTGTCGGCTCTCTTGTCGAGATATTCCTCACGCTGGTTAAGTCGCTTTTCCTGTTTTTGTACTTCATTTCTTCTCTCACGAATGTCACGGTCGGCATCGGAGCGAAGCTTGTGTATTTCATCTTTGGTCTCAATAAGCTGAGTCTTTTTGTTTTTCTCGGCTTCGTTGAGTGCGTCGGTTAAAATTTTGTTTGCCTCATCCTTGGCGTTGAGAATTTTTCCCTCATCGTCTTTGGTCTTTTTGGTCATGCCGATAAAGAATCCCAAAACGCCGAATACCAAGGCACAAACGACTGCAATGATAACAGCCACGATTACCTTCATATCAATAGCACCTCCTTCTGTTTTAATTTTTCTACATAATCTTTAATTTCAATTTCATCAGAAAAGGTACAGTTTTATGCAATTTAATGAATTATGCCGCCTACAATATATAAACGGTATAAATACAAATACTATGATATACCAATATATTGTATTTGTCAAGGAATTATTTGAGCACAACTTGTGTAAAAATTGAATAAAAAGTTTTCACTTGACAAAGTAAAATCACAGTGCTATTATTTGAGTTGAAACAGAAATCCGTGACGGGGATATGACAATATCAAGGTAGGCTGCAGAGAGCATTCGGTCGGTGAAAGAATGCGCCGAGAGGTTATTGCTACCGCCCCTGAGTGCCTTTAATACAGGTCGGTTTGCTGCCGTTAACGAGCATTGAGTGGCGATATTTTTATCGCAATTCAGGTGGAACCGTGGATTTTATTCACCCTGATTTTTTCAGGGTGATTTTTATTTTTTAGGAGGAAAGAGTTATGAAAATTACACTCAAAGACGGCTCGGTTTTGGAATATAATGAAGCAAAATCCGCTGCCGACATCACAAAAGACATTTCGATGGGACTTTACAGAAACGCAACCTGCTGTAAAATCAACGGTGAGGTTAAGGATTTAAGAACCGTTATCGATACAGATTGTTCGCTTGAAATACTTACCTTTGATGATGAGGACGGCAGAAAAGCATTTAACCATACTGCTTCTCATATTATGGCTCAGGCTGTTAAACGTCTTTATCCCGACGCAAAACTTACTATCGGTCCCGCTATCGACAACGGATTTTATTATGATTTTGATGTGGAAAAATCTTTTTCGCCCGAGGATTTGCTCAAGATTGAAGCAGAGATGAAGAAGATTGTCAAAGAAAATCCTGAAATTACAAGATTTGAACTTCCTGTTGATGAGGCAATTAAACTTATGCAGGAGAAGAACGAGCCTTATAAAGTTGAACTCATCGAGGAACACGCCGCAAAAGGCGAACACATCAGCTTTTATAAGCAGGGCGAGTTTACGGAACTTTGCGCAGGACCTCACCTTATGGATATGAAAGTCGTTAAAGCGTTTAAGTTGACTCAGTGCACGGGCGCATATTGGAGAGGCGATGAGAAAAACAAGATGCTTTGCCGTGTTTACGGTGTTGCATTTCCAAAGGCTTCGATGCTTGAGGAGCACCTTGCCGCTCTCGAGGAGGCAAAAAAGCGTGACCATAATAAACTCGGCAGAGAACTTGAACTTTTCACAACGGTAGATTATATCGGTCAGGGACTTCCCATTCTTCTTCCTAAGGGAACAAAGATTATCCAGACTCTTCAGCGTTGGGTTGAGGACGAGGAGGAAAAGAGAGGCTGGTTGCTTACAAAAACTCCTCTTATGGCAAAGTCAGACCTTTATAAGATTTCGGGACACTGGGACCATTATAAAGAGGGTATGTTCGTTCTCGGTGACGAGGAAAAGGACAAGGAAGTATTTGCACTTCGTCCTATGACCTGCCCGTTCCAGTATCAGGCTTACCTCAACAGAGCAAGGTCATACCGTGATTTGCCGCTCAGATATGATGAAACCTCAACTCTTTTCCGTAACGAGGCATCGGGCGAGATGCACGGACTTATCCGTGTTCGTCAGTTCACTATTTCCGAGGGTCACCTTATGTGTACTCCGGAACAGCTTGAGGACGAGTTCAGAAGTTGTCTTGAACTTACAAATTATATGATGGACGTTCTCGGACTTAAAGAGGACTTGACCTACCGTTTCTCTAAGTGGGACCCTAACGACAGAGATAAGTACATCGGCACCGAGGAACAGTGGGACGAGGCTCAGGGTGTTATGAAAAACATTCTTGACGACCTCGGTATTGATTACAAAATCGGTATCGGCGAAGCTGCTTTCTACGGACCTAAACTTGATATTCAAATTAAAAATGTATTCGGCAAAGAGGACACACTTGTTACTATCCAAGTTGACCAAATGCTCGCCGAAAAGTTTGGTATGGAGTATGTTGACAGGGACGGTACAAAGAAGAATCCTTATATCATTCACAGAACTTCAATCGGCTGCTATGAGCGTACCCTTGCTCTTCTTATCGAAAAGTATGCAGGCGCATTCCCGACATGGCTCGCTCCCGTTCAGGTTAAGTTCCTTCCGATTGCGGACAGACATCAGGATTATGCCCGTGAGATGATGGCTAAACTTCAGGCTGTGGGCGTTCGCTGCGAACTTGATGACAGAAGTGAAAAAACCGGATTTAAGATTCGTGCCGCTCAAATGGAAAAAGTGCCTTATATGATTATCGTAGGCGATAAGGATGTTGAGGCAGGTACAATTTCCGTTCGTTCCAGAAAGAACGGCGACGAGGGCGCAACAACCATTGACGAGTTTGTTAATAAAATTCGTGAGGAAATTGATTCTAAAGCAAGATAATTGAATTAATAAAAAAATGACTGCCGTAAAGTGTATTGCTTTACGGCAGTCATTTGTATGTAAAGGTGTTAATCTTTACATATTTCTTGCTTTGCTTCAAATATTGATATTCCTTTTTCGTCGGCTATTCTTGCCAAATCCTCAAATTCTGTTTTTGCTTTTTTTGCTCCGTAACCTTCGCTGCGTTTTATTTTAACGGACTCGGTTTCGATAATCTCTCTTGTCAGCGTTGCTCTTTCACATTTTACCGCCCTTATACCGAGCGTTGATGTATGCTTGAACATCTGCTCAATGAAGAAATCTTTTTTGTCGGCTTTGCAGATAACGGTCAGCATATAAGCGGGTCTGCTTTTTTTCATATATATTGCAGTGGTGTATGCATCGTTTGCGCCTAAAGACAACATTTTGTTGAGTGCGTATCCTATTTCTTCTCCTGTCATATCGTCCACCTGGGTGCGAAGTTCGTATACTTCTTCGTTTTCGTCGCTCGATATAAAAACTCTTACGCAGTTCGGCTTTTCAAAATTTTTCGTACCCATTCCGTAGCCTACCGCCTCAAATGCCATATCGCACTGTTCGCTGATTTCATCTGCAAAATATTTTATCAGCGCCGCACCTGTCGGGGTTGTGAGTTCGGACTCTGTATCTCCTCTGCGTGTTTTGATTCCTTTAAGTATTTCTGCGGTGGCGGGAGCGGGCACGCTCAATATGCCGTGTGCACATTTTACCTCGCCGTAGCCCGTGGTGACAGGGGAGACTGTTATTTTGTCTGCACCTATCAGTTCAAACAGATAACAGCAGGACACTGTATCGGCTATTGCGTCCTTTGCACCGACTTCGTGCAAATGTATGTCGCATACAGGCATACCGTGCACCTTGCTCTCTGCGTCGGCTATGATTTTGTATACTGCCTTTGCATTTTCTTTTACATTGTCGCTTATGTCTAGGCTGTCTATTATGCCGTATATTTCGCTCAGTGAGTTGTGGCTGTGGTGTTCTTCTTCGATTTGAACATTGAACTTTGTTCCGCAGATTCCGCATTTGCTCTCACTTTTACAACTTATGTCTATGTGACTAAACAAACTGTTTAGTTTATTTATCGTTTTGTTTCTTTTATCGCTGTCGAGAGTATCCAGCAGTGCACCGCAGAGCATATCGCCGGCAACTCCCATATTACATTCTATATATATCTTTTTCATATCTTACTCCTGATGGTTTATCATACTTGCTATGTAAGCGGCAGAAAAGCCGTTGTCTATATTTACCGTGCTGACATTGCTTGCACAACTGTTGAGCATTGACAGTAATGCGCTGACTCCGCCGAGCGATGCGCCATAGCCAACCGAGGTCGGAACTGCTATAACGGGGCAGGGAGCAAGACCTCCGATTACGCTTGCAAGCGCACCCTCCATACCGGCAATCGCTATGACTGCCTTTGCGTTTTCAAATTTTTCCGCCTTGTCGAGCAGTCTGTGAATTCCTGCGACTCCCACATCGCTTATCAGTTCGACGTCATTGCCGAGAGCTTTTGCGGTGTAGTATGCTTCCTTTGCGCAGTATAAATCACTTGTGCCTGCACAGCATACAATGATTTTTCCTTTTCCGTTCGGTTTGGGAATTTCGCCCGCTACGGCAAGCCGTGACTCTTCGTCATAAAACAACTCGAATTTTTGCGAAAGATAATCTGCCTTGTCCTTGTCAATTCTCGTTACGATGACCGTTTTTTCACCGCTGTTAAAAAGGGCGGTGATTATTTTTTCTGTCTGTTCTCGGGTTTTTCCCTCGCCGTAAATAACTTCGCACGTACCGTGCCGTAATCTCCTTGAGGTGTCAACCGTTGCAAAACCCAAATCCCTGTAACTTAGAAGTTCACTCGCTTTATCGGCTGAAACAGCGCCGCTTTCAACTTCTTTTAATATATGTAATATATCTTCTTTTTTCATAAATATCACCTGTTTAATTATCCTTTATATTCTTTCCCGTGTCAAGTTTTTTGAAATTTTTTAGAAAAATATACAAAACCTATTGACATACTAGGTGTTATAGGCTATAATGCAAACATAGCAAATGCCTACCAAACTCATAGGCATTAGGAGGATTATTAAATGAGATATTATTTTACATCACTGCTAAGACAGAATTTCCGCTTCGGACGAATGTGATTGCTTTAATTTTTAATCATAAAATATTTACGAATTAAACTACATCATATTTGACTTTGAAAGGAAATAACTATTATGTCACAGTATAAATTTGAAACACTTCAACTCCATGTAGGACAGAAATCACCCGACCCGGCAACTGACGCAAGAGCAGTTCCGATTTACCAAACAACTTCTTATGTATTCCGTAACAGCGACCATGCACAGGCTCGCTTCGGCCTTGCCGACGCAGGCAATATTTACGGCAGACTCACAAATTCGACTCAGGGCGTATTCGAGGACAGAATCGCAGCGCTTGAGGGAGGCTCGGCAGGTCTTGCAGTCGCATCCGGTGCGGCAGCGCTTTCCTATACCTTCCAGGCATTGGCTCAGGCAGGTGACCATATTGTTGCGGCAAAGACAATTTACGGCGGCACCTATAACTATCTTGAGCATACTTTCCCTCAGCACGGCGTAACCACAACTTTTGTTGACCCTGATGATCCGCAGAATTTTGAAAACGCAATTCAAGAAAATACAAAGGCTGTGTTTATTGAAACTCTCGGTAATCCCAACTCAAACATTATTGATATTCAAGCAGTTGCAGACATCGCTCATAAGCACAACATTCCGCTTGTTGTTGACGATACATTTACGACTCCTTATCTTATTCGTCCGTTTGAGTACGGTGCAGATATAGTCGCTTTCTCGGCTACTAAGTTTGTCGGCGGTCACGGCACAACTCTCGGCGGCGTTATCGTTGAGAGCGGTAAATTTGACTGGAAAGCATCCGGTAAGTTTCCGCAGATTGCAGACCCGAACCCGAGTTATCACGGCATCAGTTTTGCCGATGCAGTAGGTCCCGCAGCATTCGTTACTTATATACGTGCAATAATTCTTCGTGATACGGGCGCAACAATTTCACCGTTTAACGCATTTCTACTTCTTCAGGGAACAGAGACTCTCTCTCTTCGTGTGGAAAGACATGTTGAAAACGCAAAGAAAGTTATCGAATTTCTTAATAATCATCCGCTTGTGGAAAAGGTAAATCATCCGTCTCTTGATTCGAGATATGTTGACCTTTATAATAAATATTTCCCCAACGGAGCAGGTTCTATATTCACCTTTGAGATTAAGGGCGGCGAAAAGGAAGCAAAGAAATTTATCGACTCGCTTCAAATTTTCTCAATCCTTGCCAATGTTGCCGATGTTAAGTCCCTTGTTATTCATCCCGCAACAACAACTCACTCACAGCTCAGCCCCGAAGAACTTGAGGAGCAGAATATTAAGCCTAATACAATCAGACTTTCAATAGGTACGGAGCATATCGACGATATTATCGCCGACCTCTCTCAGGCCTTTGATAAGATTTAATAATCCTCTGAAAAACGCCTTGGAGTTAATGCTCCAAGGCGTTTTTGTCGTCAGCAAAAAGCAAAATAAAATAGAAATACCTTTTTGATACAGTATTCGGTTTGTTTATTTTATAATTCTTTCGTCTATTTTGTTTAGAATGTTCATAAGGTTGGGACTGTCATTTTTCATTTCGGAAATGATGAGACCGGTAAAAGTGTACTGACAGCAGGTGTAAAGAAAATCGGAAAATTTATCCTCTTTGTGCCTTGATTTTATAAATGCTCTTATGAATTTTTCCGTGCTTTTATTGAGCAAATCTATGGCGTCAAGGCTCTTTTTTGAGCAGAGAGTACTTTTAATAACAAATCTGTACTTCTCCACTGCCTCTATAAATTTCGTTGCACAGTCATGCCACGAGTCACTTTCGTTAATGTCGTTGCAGATATTGTCGATTTCTTTGTTTACATTTTTAATCACCATATCGTCTATACTTTTATAGTGGTAGTAAAATGCCTGACGGCTGGCAGAGCAACGCTCCGTAAGGTCAACAATTGATATTTTCGTGTATTCTTTTTCTTTTGCCAGTTCTAAAAAACTGTCTAAAAACATTTCGCCGTATTCTTTTGCCATAATTTTATACTCGATTTTTATTTTCATATTAAATATATTGAATGATAACATAAATACTGCTTAAATTCAATATATTTCATTAGAGAATACAGGCGAATGTTTTGTTAAAAATCTACAAAAAGCAGGTGCACTTTTTGCATTAATTTTTCTTAAGATAGGGTAAATTTTGTTGAATGTTTACAAAAAGTGATGTATAATATTGTCAAAGTTAATAGATTGGGAGTTATGATATGTCCAATAAAATAAGACTTGCAGGCTTGGTTATCACAGCTGTTGTGCTGATTGCCGGTATTATCGGTATGTCAGTAGCTGCCTCTGCCAACATAGGAGAGGTCGATTTGTTGAAGGCCGAGTCGATTACCGAAAACAGCGCTGAATTGCAATGGAAAAAGGTGGGCAGCGCCGACGGATATTTTGTTTACCAAAAGTCAGACGGAGATTTCGAAAAGATAGCTACTGTTGATGATTCACAGAATGTTAAATATACGGTCGAAAATCTGGAACAGGCAACACCTTATACATTTTATGTCAATGCATTTAAGAATCACGGAAAGAAAACCGTAGAAAGTAAAAAACATAAAGAAGTTTCTGCGTTCACTTTGCCCGCTTCGCCCGAGTTGAAAGCGGCGCCCGTTGCCGTAGGCACGATTGAACTTTCGTGGGACGTCAACGATAAAGCGGCGGGATATAAGGTGGAGTATTCGCAGTCGGAGGACTTTGCCGATGCAAATGAATCATTGGTGGATGATCCTGCTTTGGATAAAACCGAAATTGCGAATTTAGAAGTCGGAAAGGATTACTATTTCAGAGCCTCGACTTTTGTAAAATATAACGAAAAGGATATTTATTCACCGCCGAGCGAAACCGTTAAATGTACCGCTCCGAGCGAGGAGTCACTCAATGAGATTGACCCCGATAAGCCGATGATAGCCGTTACATTCGACGACGGCCCGGGTTATAACGGTGCCAGTGAAAAAATTCTTGATATTATCGAAAAATATCATATTAAGGCTACATTCTTTATGGTCGGCAAAAATGCGGAGTCTAATCCCGACAATATTAAGCGTAAAGTTCAGCTCAAGTGCGAAATAGGAAATCATACCTATGACCATTCAAGATACGGAAAAAAGGTGACTGCCGCAGATATAAAAAGTGCAAGCGACGCAATATCTAAAGCCGGAGACGGCGTAAAGGTTACCTGTTTTCGCTCACCGGGCGGAAATACAACTCCTGATATCCGAAAAGAGTGCGAGGCAGAGGGCATGCCGCTTTATTACTGGTCACTTGATACTCTTGACTGGAAAACAAGAGATGCTAAAAAAGTATATGACACCGTTATGAATAATGTTAAAGACGGCGATATTATCCTCATGCACGAGATATATGAGTCTACCGCCGATGCATTTGAAAAAATGGTGCCCGAACTTATTAAGCAGGGCTATCAGTTTGTTACCTGTGATGAACTGATTAGAGCAAAGACAGGCTCTGCGCCGACAGCCGGAACGCAATATGTGGACGGTAAAACGGTAAATAATGAAACTTCATGATGTATTGTAAAATTTAGATGTGAAATTTTGTGACAACGGACAACAGAGATGTCTATTCTCTGTTGTCCGTTTTTGTATAAAATAATATTATATTGTTGTTTTATATTGACTTTTTTATAATTACGATTTATATTAGAATAAGTATATTAAAATATATACAAACTTTAGAAACACGGATTGGAAAACAATGAAAAAGGATAGTTTTATTAAAACCGATACTGTAATTGTAGGCTCGGGCGTAGCAGGACTTTTTGCCGCTCTTTGTCTTCCTGCAACGCAGGACGTTATGGTTATCACAAAAGAAAAGCTCGATGATTGTGATTCATGGCTCGCACAGGGCGGTGTGTGCGTGCTTAAAAATATTGACGACTTTGATTGCTATTTTGAGGATACAATGAAAGCCGGACATTACGAGAATAATCCCGAAGCTGTCAGGGTTATGATTGAGTCGTCTCAGGACGTGATAGGCACGCTTATTGATTTGGGCGTTAAGTTTGATACCGACGGCGACGGCTCGTATGATTACACCCGTGAGGGTGCACACCGCAGAAACAGAATTTTGCACCACAAGGACGAGACCGGTAAGCAGATTACCGAGACTCTCCTTGAAATTGCAAAGACTAAGCCTAATATCACCTTCGTTACCCGCACTACTATGATAGATTTTATCGAAAAGGATAATACCTGCTACGGCATCGTATGCCTTGACGAGTACGGCGAAAAAGGTGCGATTATTGCCGACAATGTTATTCTTGCAACAGGCGGTATCGGCGGTTTGTTCCTCAATTCAACAAATTATCCGCATATTACAGGCGACAGTTTTGCACTCAGCCTTAAGCATAATGTTGAATTGCAAAACATAAATTACATTCAGATTCATCCCACCACTCTTTACAGCAAGAAAAAGGGCAGACGCTTTCTTATCAGCGAGAGCGTAAGAGGTGAGGGCGCAGTCCTTCTTAACGAAAACGGCGAACGTTTTACAGACGAACTTCAGCCCAGAGATGTTGTAACCAACGCAATAGTTAAAGAGATGAATAAGTTCGGCACCGACCATGTTTATATCAATCTCCCCACTATGACGAGTGAGGAAGCGGCAAAGAGATTTCCTAATATCTTTGAGGCTTGTAAGGACGAGGGCTACGATATTACAAAGGATATGGTTCCCGTTACTCCGGCACAGCACTATATGATGGGCGGAGTTAAGACGGACACAAACGGCGTAACTTCTATGAAGAACCTTTATGCCGTTGGTGAAACTGCCTGCAACGGCGTTCACGGCAGAAACAGGCTTGCATCAAATTCACTTTTGGAAAGTCTTGTTTTTGCAAAGCGTGCGGCAGATACCATATCAAAGGATAAAACCGTCAAAGATGAAAATTATCCCGATGTTGACCTTAACAGTTATCCCTCAAGAGAGGAAATACAAAAGGAATTTAAGACCCTTATCATGAACGAGATTAAAAGAAAGGACCCCGACTTTTATGCTAAATGGTGTGACAATGAAAATTAATGTAGATGACTACATTATAAATACGCTTAAAGAGGACATTACCTCAGAAGATGTTACCACAAATGCCGTTATGCCCGAAAATAAGCAGGGAAAGGCTAATCTTATCTGTAAACAGGACGGCATTGTTTGCGGTCTGGGAGTTTTTGAGCGCACATTTAAGCTCCTTGATGAGAGCAGTCATTTTGAGGCTGAGTGCAAGGACGGAGATTTTGTAAAGAAGGGCGATTTGCTCGGCGTTATTTACGGCGATGTTAAGGCCATTCTTTCGGGCGAGAGAACGGGACTGAACTACCTTCAGCGTATGAGCGGTATCGCAACTATGACCAGAGAATATGTCGATGAACTCAAAGGTTATGATACAATTCTTCTTGATACAAGAAAGACCACGCCGAACATGCGTCCCTTTGAAAAATATGCGGTTAAAGTCGGCGGCGCAACCAATCACAGATATAATCTTTCCGACGGCGTACTGCTCAAGGATAACCATATTGATGCCGCAGGTTCTGTTACAAATGCAATTAAAATGGCGAAGGCTTATGCTCCGTTCGTTCGCAAAATCGAGATAGAGACCGAGACTCTTGACCAGGTTAAAGAGGCTCTTGATGCGGGAGCAGACATTATTATGCTCGATAATATGGATAACGATACCATGAAAAAGGCTGTCAAAATGATAGGCGATAAGGCACAGACCGAATGCAGCGGAAACGTTACAAAGGCTCGCTTAAAGGAAATTGCCGAGATAGGCGTAGATTTTGTTTCATGCGGAGCACTTACCCATTCGGCGGAAATTATGGATGTCAGTCTTAAAAATTTGACGGTTCTCGACTGACTGATTTTTACTTGATTTATTTAAGAGGTGGCATATATGCTTTTCAAACCCGAGTTTGACGAAAACGGAAAAAAGATTTTGTGCGAGATGAACGGCATAAATTCCGAAATGCTTATGGATATTTATGTTAAGAAACTGAAAAAAGGCGAAAAACTCGTTATTGATGAAAAGAATAACGAGTGTGCAGTCCTTTTGCTGTCGGGAGAAGTTAATTTTTCGGTAGGCGGCAGTATTAACGAGGATTGCAAGCGTAAAAATCCGTTTGAGAAAAAGCCGTATGCCGTGCATTTTTCTCACGGTACGCACGCAGAAATAACTGCCATTTCCGACAGCGAAGTGCTTGTTCAGATGACAGATAACAACAGAGAATGGGCACCTGTTTTTTATAACCCCGATAATTGCCTTTATCAGGAATTCGGCAAAGGACAGTGGAACGGTACCGGTCACAGAATTGTGTCCACAATGTTTGACCTTGATAACGCTCCTTACTCCAATATGGTAATGGGCGAGGTGTTTAATCAGCCGGGTCGCTGGTCGTCATATCCGCCGCATTATCATCCGCAGCCTGAACTCTATTATTATCAGTTTGACCGTCCCGAGGGCTTCGGAGCAGGCTTTGAGGGCGATACACCGTATAAGACGGAGAACGGAAGTTGTCTTTGCATAAGAGGCGGAAATGCCCATCAGCAGGTGACTGCTCCGGGATACGAGATGTATTATGTATGGCTTATTCGTCATCTTGACGGTGACCCGTGGGATAAAACAAGAATTTATGTACCTGAATATGAGTGGTTGGCAAATGCAGAATAAAGGAATAATTTTAGATAACTGTAAGCAGATTAAAGAAATTTTTGAGCAAAACGGCGTTCAAAGACCGTTTGTCTGCTGCGGAAAAAGTTTTCAAAAGACAAAGGTTTTTGAGTATCTTAAACAATTTGACATTACCGTCTTTGATAATATAAGACCTAATCCCAGATTTGAAGATATGGTTGAAGCCTCAAAACTGTTTAACGAAAATAAGTGTGATTTTATTATCGGTGCGGGCGGAGGTTCTCCCATAGACAGCGCAAAAATGATTAGGCTGATGACAACTAACGATATTGATACCTGTCTGACGGAGCCGATGAAAAATAACGGGATTAAATCTCTTTATATTCCCACAACCGCCGGAACAGGTGCAGAGGCTACAAAATCCTCGGTGTTCTATATTAATGAAAAGGATAAAATGAGTATTGCAAATCTCGATTTTCTTCCCGATTATGTTATACTTGATTCCTCGCTTTTGAACACACTTCCTCTGTATCAGCGAAAGGTGACATCGCTCGACGCTCTTTGCCACAGTATAGAGAGTTATTGGAGCGTTAAGGCAACCGATGAGAGCAGGGAATATGCCAAAAAGGGAATACTCGGCTTTTTTGAAAATAAGAACGGATATATTAAAAATACTCCCGATGGAAACGAGGGTATGCTTTGGGCTTCTTATTACGGCGGTAAGGCGATTAATATTACCGGTACAACCGCCGCTCATGCCATGTGTTATAATATCACCATGAACTGCTCCGTGTCTCACGGACACAGTGTAGCCTGCGACCTTTCGGTTATATGGGAATATATGATGAAGCATCTCGATAAAACTAACGGCGGTTTGACAGGTAAAGAAATTATGAAACGCTTTGACGAAATCGGAGTTCTCTGCGGCGGTAAAAATGCCGAGGACGGACTGAAGATATTTAATCGTGTTTTGTCTGATTTTGACCTTGCTTTTCCGAAAACCGATGAGAAAAATATTCCTCTCTTTGTATCTAAGGTCGATGTTACAAGGCTCGGTAATAATCCTGTCAAACTCGACAGCGATGATTTGACTGCAATATATACCGAGATTTTCAGGAGATAATATGAAAAGATTAGTAAATATATTTACTTTGATATTCGCTGTGTCAGCCCTTGTGTTTTCATTTTCGGCTTGCACAAATTCGAAAGCGACGGATAATACAGAGACTGTTCAGTCAACCGCCGAGACAACTACATCCGCCTCAAACGCTGTTTATTATGATAAAAACGGCACTGCCTGCGATAGTAAGGAAAGCGTAAATTATTATGACAGAGACGGCAATGTCTATCACTATATGATGGTGGAGGATTATCTTCCCGATTATGTAAACGAAAAGACCGGCGAGCATATAAACGGATTTGAATGTTATATAGACGAGAACGGATTTTTCTGCCACATAAGCGATAACAAAGTATTGAGCCGAGTGGAAAACAGCGTTGATACATATGAGGACGAAAGCGGTAATAAATACTATGATATTTCCACCGTTTCATGGGATGAAAACGGAAATATGATTCACAGCAATTTCGTCACGGGATAATAAAACCGTATAAAACAAATGAGATTGAGGCACATTGCATAAGAAAGTAATCGGCTTGTTCTTTATGCAGTGCGCCTTTTTAATATTTTGTTGCATAAATAAAAAATCAGCCTGATATAAAATCAAGCTGATTTCTTTTTTTACATTAAATCTACAATGCTGTCGGTTAGTTCCGTAGGATTGTCTATGTCAAGTCCGGCAATCAATTTTGCCTGAGCATAGAGAATTTTTGTATACTTTGCGAGCATTTCGTCATCGGCTTCGGCCAACTTCTTTGCAATCGGATGTTCGCTGTTAATTTCGAGTACAAGGTCGGCTTTGATACCGTTTCCGCCGTTTGGCATTTGTGAGAGCACCTTAGCCATCTCAAGGCTGACGTAACCGTCCGCACTTATGCAAACGGGGTGCGAACCTAATTTGTCTGTCAGTTTAACAGCTTTAACTTCGTCGCCGAGAATGTCCTTCATTTTATCGAGAAGGTCTTTGTTTTCCTCATTCTTCTTGCTGAGTGCTTCTTTTTCTGCGTCGGTGGATAAGTCCAAATCATCTTTGCATATGTTAGCAAAGGTCTTGCCGTCGTATTCGTTGAGCATTTGGATAGCAAACTCGTCCACATCATCGGTGAAATAAAGCACCTCGTAACCCTTAGTTTTAACGGCTTCGCACTGCGGAAGCATAGCAATCTGGTCAACGCTCGAACCGCAGGCATAGTAAATCTTGTCCTGACTGTCTGCCATACGCTCGGTGTATTCCTTAAGCGTTGTGTATTCGCCGCTCTGCGATGATTTGAACATAATCAAATCCTTGAGTCCGTCTTTATACATTCCGTAGTTTGCATAAACGCCCCACTTAAGCTGTACGCCGAAGGTGTCGAAGAATTTTGCATATTTCTCTCTGTCGTTCTTGAGCAACTTTGCAAGTTCGCTCTTGATTTTTTTGTCAATTGCCTTGCTGATGATTTTAAGTTGTCTGTCCTTTTGCAGTACTTCTCTTGAAATGTTCAGGCTTAAATCTGCGCTGTCAACCAAACCTTTTGCAAAACTGAAATAATCCGGGAGCAGGTCGGCACATTTGTCCATAATCAGTACGCCGTTTGAATAAAGCTGTAAGCCTTTTTCATAATCTTTGCTGTAAAAGTCCATCGGCGCTTGGCTCGGTATGAAAATAAGCGAGTTAAATGTTGCCGTGCCCTCTGTTTTTGAATGAATTACGAGAAGCGGATCATTGTAGTCGTAAAATTTTTGCTTATAAAATTCGTTGTACTCCTCCGGTTTAATCTCGTTTTTGTTTTTACGCCAAAGCGGTACCATCGAGTTGAGGGTTTCTTCGCTTACCTCTGTAATGTATTCGCCCTCTTTTTCGGGGTCGGGAACTTGGTGCGACATCTCCATTACGATAGGGTATCTGATGTAGTCGCTGTATTTTTTTACGAGTGACTGAATACCGTATTGGTCGAGGTATTGGTCATAGTCCTCACCGTCTTTGCTTTCTTTGATGTGCAGAGTGATAACGGTGCCGTTCGTCTCCTTTTCGGCGGGAGTTACGGTGTAGCCGTCAACGCCCTCGCTGACCCAAAGATTTGCCTCATCGCTTCCGAGTGCTTTTGAGAGTACCTCAACCTTGTCGGCAACCATAAACGAACTGTAAAAACCAACGCCGAATTGACCGATAACTTCGATGTCGTCAAGGTTCTTGTCCTCTGCGTTGTCTTTCTTGAACGCCATGGAATCGGACTTTGCGATGGTGCCGAGATTGCTCTCCAGTTCTTTTGCGGTCATACCGATGCCGTTATCACTGATTGTGAGCGTTCTTGCGTCCTTATCAATGTCGATTCTGATTTTAAGATTGTCCTTGTCGGCGTTAATAGTGCTGTCGGTCAAAGACTTAAAATACAACTTGTCCGTTGCGTCCGATGCGTTCGAGATAAGTTCTCTGATAAATATGTCCTTGTTTGTGTAGATTGAATTTATCATCATATCAAGGAGCTTTTTTGATTCTGCTTTGAATTGCTTTTTAGCCAAAATAATCACCTCAAATATTAATTTACCATAATATTAGCACTCTCTTATCACGAGTGCTAATATTATTATAGCCTTATTTTTCCTTTTGTCAATACCATTCAAAAAATAATCTCAAAAATAAAAAAGCTCCCGAGAAATCGAGAGCATTAATGTCTTATAAATCTATTTCGTAGGTAAGTTTATCGTCGCTGAATGAAACTAATTCACTTATTTCAATATCTATTTTTGTTGTATCGTCTCTTAGAAGATAAATCTTCGATACCTCTTTGGTTGTGCCCGGTTTAACCTTTACATCTAATCCTAATTCATCCGAGCCTCCGTCGAGAAATGTTGTTTCAAGACCTATTCCGTCTTGGTACGCTTCATCGGTTAATGCTAAATCAAAACTTTCTGCGTCTTTTGAGTTGTTGGTGAAACTATAGGTTATCTTGATAGCATCCTTGCCTGACCAGTCTTTACACTTCTCGGCTGATTTAACCGTGCATACATAGTCGCCGATTTGACCCTCAACCGTTTCTTTGTCTTTTGCACTCTTCGCTTTAGTGCTGTCGCTCGATTCACTGACCGCACCTGCTGTTGTATTTGTACTGCTGTCATCTCCCGAACCTCCGATTGCTCCTACTATTCCAATCAAAAGAAGTACACCTACGATTATAAGAATAATTGTCAACTTCTTCTTTTTTCTCTTTTTCTTATCATCGGCTAAGGCTTTGTTTACTATTTGTTGAGTCTGCTGTGCCTGTTGAAATTGCGGGCCATATCCTTGGTTTGGATATTGTTCGTAGTTTTGATTGTTTTGGTTGTTTTGATTCTCCATAAAATTTACATCCTTTCATAAATATACCGATTTGGGATATTTTAATAATACCATTTTGGTATATTAATGTCAAGGTGATTTTATGAGACTAAAGCAATTGCGCCGAGAAAAGGGCATATCACAACTTAAACTTGCCATGGATTTGGCTATGAATCAAAACAGTATCAGTCGCTATGAAACAGGTGAGAGGGAATGCGATTACGCCACATTAATTTTGTTTGCCGACTATTTTGATGTGTCGATTGACTATCTTCTCGGCAGGACAGATAATAGGACATTCTTAAAAAAATAGACTATTCTCGGGTGATGAGAATAGTCTGTTTTTTGTTATTATCTTATATTTGATTATAATTCTGCGATTAACTCAACCTCGCAAAGAACACCCTTCGGTAAATCCTTTACTGCCACGCAACTTCTTGCCGGTTTTGAGGTAAAGTATGTGCCGTAGATTTCGTTAAACTTTGCAAAATCGTTTATGTCTGCAAGAAAGCATACGGTTTTTACAACCTTATCCATTGAAGCGCCTGCCGCTTCAACAACAGCCTTTAAGTTCTCGCAAACCTGTGTGGTCTGCTCCTCAATGGTCTTTGCCTCAACCGTATTTGTCTTTGGGTTGATTGCGATTTGTCCCGAGGTGAAAAGCATGCCGTTAGCCTTAACTGCCTGCGAATAAGGTCCGATTGCACCCGGTGCGTTATTTGTTGCTACATATTCCATATTAATATATTCCTTTCGTTTATTCGCAAACCTTAAAGCCTGCGTCTGTCAATGCCTTTTTAACTGCGCAAATGTGTTCAAAGTTTCTGGTTTCAACTCCCAGTTTCAGATAGCAGTCCGTTATATTCATATCGAGGTCGGTCGAGTCGTAGTTTACGGATACAACATTCGCACCCTGTTCTGCGATAATCTGGCTTACTCCCGAAAGCTGACCCGGCTTGTCCGAAAGGGCAATTACGATGTCGGCTGTTCTGCCGCCCATTTTAAGACCTCTTTCGATAACTCTTGAAAGAATGGTAACATCAATGTTGCCGCCCGATACAACGCAAACAACATTTTTTCCCTCAATGTCGGGAATTTTGCCGTTCATTACAGCTGCAACAGGAGTTGCGCCTGCACCCTCGGCAATACATTTTTGCTGTTCAAGAAGTGTGAGAATTGCAAGTGCGATTTCATCGTCGGTAACGGTTACGATGCCGTCAACATATTTTTGGCAAAGTTCGTATGTAAGGTCGCCCGGTGTTTTAACCGCAATACCGTCTGCGATTGTGTTTACATTATCAAGCGTTTCAATCTCGCCGTTTAGTATGCTCTTTTCCATAGAAGGAGCACCTGCGGCTTGAACGCCGTAAACCTTACAGCTCGGCTTTAACTGCTTAATGGTATATGCAACGCCGCCGATAAGTCCGCCTCCGCCGATAGGAACTACAACGATGTCGGCGTCGGGAAGCTGATTGAGGATTTCAAGACCGATTGTACCCTGACCTGCGATAACATCGGGGTCGTTAAACGGGTGAATAAAGGTCATGCCCTTTTCCTCTTTGATTTCGAGAGCTTTGTTGTAGGCGTCGTCGTATACGCCCTTTACGAGGCACACCTGAGCACCGTATTTTTTCGTTGCCTCAACTTTGCTTATCGGTGCGCCGTCGGGTAGACAGATGATTGATTTAATGTTGTTTTTTGTTGCGGCAAGAGCAACGCCCTGTGCGTGGTTTCCAGCCGAGCAGGCGATAACGCCCTTTTTCTTTTCCTCGTCGGTAAGTTGGCTTATCTTAAAATATGAGCCCCTTATCTTAAACGAGCCTGTGATTTGCAAATTTTCTGTTTTAAGGTAAACGTTGCAGGCAGGGTTGATTTTAGGTGCCGCAATCATACCCGTTTCTCTGATTACTTCTTTGAGAACACGGGATGCCTTGTATACTCTGTCCAGTGAAAGCATATGTCTGTTCCTCTAATCTGTAAAATTATAAAATATTTTATACCTTTTTTCTTTTTATGTCAATGATTAGTATTTATTTTATTTTGCAGTCGTGTTTAGTGTTTAGTGGCTTTTATCAACAGTCTGATTTTTATTACTTGACTTTGAGAACTCCGTGTTATAAACTTAATTTATAATGTTCGGAGGAAAATATTATGAAATCATTTAAGAAAATTTTATCTGTTCTCATCGTTGTTGCTTTGATTGCTTGCTGTTTTGCCGGCTGTTCGTCAAAAAACAACGAAAAATACAGCGATACCGTAGCGATTATAGGCTATACCGAGGAAGTTGAACCGTTTATTTATTCGGTTAATGACGGCAACGCCGACGGATTTATTCCCGATTTGTGGAGTAATATATTTGACAGCGTTAAGGGCGACCTTAAATCATACAGATTTGAAAAGATAGACAGTGATTATGTTCTCGAGGAGGACGGCGGCTTTGTCGATGGTTCGGGAAAAGAGTACAGTGCCTGCCTTCTCATGGGTGCTGTCAGAAAAAATGACGGAACATTTAATCAGGATTACTCTTACAGTGAGCCGATTATAACCGACAGGGTTATCACCGTTACAAAAGACGGAAAAGTTAAGAATTACGCTGATTTTTCCGGTAAGAAGATAGCAGTTGCTTCTTCAGCCGCTCGCTCGGCATTTGAGAAAAATGAGACGATTTATAACGCCTGTGCTTCGGTAACACAGCTTGATAATATTAACGATGCTGTCGCTAAACTTGACTCGGGTGAGGTTGACGCCGTTGTAACGGATGAGTTTTCATATTCTCCTCTCACAAGAGACGGTGATACGGTTCTCGACGGCGAACTCGATAAAATCGAATATGTAATTGCCTGTGCAAAAAACAGCGGTTGGAAGGATTCAATCAATGATGCGATTTACGAAATGAAGAGCGAAAGCTACGGCGACGGCGACACTTTTACACCGCTTGTCGAAAAGTATTTCGGATATAACGCTTCGTCATTTTCATATGAACCCGAGACTGACAAAAAGTAATAAAACAGTATATAAAAAATCCACGATGTCACCTTTGAGGGGCATCGTGGATTTTTGTTTTAACGTAACTTACCTTTTACCTTTGCCGGAAGTTATTTTGTTGAGCAGATATGTAACGAGTACGATTACTCCTATTACTATGAATATGCCTACCATTCCGTAAAAAACAACGGGAAGCGAGGTTTTCCAGCTAAGTGTGTTTATTGCCGCACCGAGGCTCATGAAGAGAAGTATAAAAGAATTTAACATGATTTTCTTGCCTCCTTACTTTGTTACCAATGTCAGGATTAAGCCGCCTGCGATAACAGATGCGATTTGACCCGAAACATTAACGCTGATTGATTGCATAAGAAGAAAGTTTTGGTTGTCCTCTTTGAGTCCCATTTGGTTTACTACACGGCCGCTCATAGGAAAGGCGGATATGCCTGCCGCACCTATCATGGGATTTATTTTTTTGTCCTTGGGCAGGAAAAGATTTAAGAATTTGGCGAACATAACGCCGCCTACGGTATCAAATACAAATGCTATCAGTCCGAGGAAAAGAATAAGAATCGTATCCCACTGAACAAAGGATTTGTAATTCATTTGACCCGATACGGTGATTCCGAGCAAAATCGTGATAATGTTGGCGAATGAATTTTGTGCCGTTTCGGAAAGGTTGTTGAGTACGCCGCATTCCCTGATTAGGTTGCCGAACATAAGAAAGCCTACGAGTGCTACCGATTTCGGTGCAACGAGTCCGGCTATAACGGTTACAACGACGGGAAAGTATCTTTGTGGTTTTTGACACATCGCCTGCGGAATATTTCATTCTGATAAGGCGTTCTTTTTTTGTTGTTACAGCCTTTATAACGGGCGGCTGAACTATCGGTACGAGCGCCATATATGAGTAAGCCGCAACCATAATCGCACCTAAATATTTGGAGTTTAACTCGTTTGCCACAAAAATCGAGGTCGGTCCGTCCGCCGCACCTATGATGGCGATTGATGCTGCGTCATTTATGTCAAAGAAGAAACTTGCCACAAAGAACGTAAAGAAAATTCCGAACTGCGCCGCCGCACCGAAAAGCATCAGCCACGGGTTTTTAAGCAGAGGTCCGAAGTCAATCATTGCTCCTATTCCTATAAACAGCAAAAGCGGAAATAACTCGTTTGCTATTCCGGCGTTGAACAGAACATCAATGGGCCCTTCCTCCGCACCGGGTTGGGTGATTGCTCCCGACCACGGCAGGTTTACCAAAATTGTGCCGAAGCCCATGGGCAGTAATAATGTCGGCTCCATTTCCTTTGCGATTGCCAAATAGACAAGCAATCCGCCTACCGCCCACATAAGAACCATTTGCCATTTGATTTCGCCGAAATTTGAAAACAAATCCGCAAATTGTCCGAGAATGGACGCTTTGATTAACAGTGTTTGCATAATTTTCTCCTTTTTACTTAGTTTGTTACAAAATAAAAAAACGAGGCTCTTATCATCAAAAATGATAAAAGTCTCGTTATAACCTGTCGGTACGGTGCAGACCGGGTTTTCCCGTATTGACGACCTGCACAACACTCATATGAATGCTAACTACTCCCTTTTTTCGTAGATATTATAGTACCGAAAAAAGTAAAAGTCAATGATTTTTTATTCCCAATACTTACGGTCAAGCACTCTGTATTGCAGTGCTTCGGCAATGTGCTCGAATTCTATGTTTTCCTTTTCGTCAAGGTCTGCTATGGTTCGTGCGATTCTCAGTATTTTGTCGTACGCTCTGCCGGACATTCCCATACGTTCAAAACTGGTCTTCATCAGCAAATTCGCCTCATCGGTCATAATGCAGTATTTTTGGGTAGCCGACGGTGTCATCTTTGCGTTACTGCTTATGTCCGTACCCTCAAATCTCTTGCGTTGAATTTCTCTTGCCTTGTTTACTCTCTTTTTTATTTCTGCGGAACTTTCCGCTTTTCCTTTGCCCGATATGGTTTCGTATTCTACATTTTGAACTTCAATGTGAATGTCCATTCGATCAAGAAGCGGACCCGATATTTTGTCCTTGTATCTGCGTTTTGCGGCATCGGAGCAGGTACATTCTCTCGTCGGGTGGCCGAGATAGCCGCACGGGCACGGATTCATAGCCGCAACTACCATAAGATTGGCAGGGTAAGATACGGAACCGCCGGCTCTGGATATTGTTACCGTTCCGTCCTCAAGCGGCTGTCGCAGAGATTCCTTTGTTCGTCTGTCAAATTCGGGGAATTCATCCATAAACAGTACGCCGTTGTGCGCCAAACTGATTTCGCCCGGCAAAAGTTTTGTGCCTCCGCCGGTTAAGCCCTGCGCCGATATGGTGTGGTGCGGACTTCTGAACGGTCTCTTTGAAATTAATTTTACGTTTTCGGGGATTTTGCCTGCAACGGAGTATATTTCCGTTGTCTCGATTTTTTCCTGCATGGTCATATCCGGCAGAATCGAGCCTATTCTTTTTGCTATCATAGATTTGCCCGTGCCGGGAGGGCCAATCATTAGTATATTGTGCGAACCTGCGGCGGCTATTTCCACTGCTCTTTTTACCTGTTCCTGTCCTCTTACATCGGCAAAGTCGAGCTCGTCGGTGAGCATTTCGCTCTCGTCTATCTCGTGAGAGGTCGGCTCAATCGGCTTCAAACCGTGCAAATGGTCGGCTATTTCGGTAATGTTTTTTGCCGGCAGGATGTCTATTCCGTCGATTACGCTCGCTTCTCCCGCATTTTGGTACGGCACAAAAATCGCCTTTATTCCGCTCTCTTTGGCTTTCTTTACCATAGGCAATACGCCGTTTGCTTTTCTTATTTCGCCGTCAAGGGACAGTTCGCCTATGAATGCACAGTTGTCGGTATTCGCCTTTATCTGACCGCTTGCTTTAAGTATGGCGATAAGTATCGGCAAATCGTATATTGCTCCCTCTTTTTTTATGTCGGCAGGGGCTATATTTACCGTGATTCTTGATATGGGAAATTTGTAATTGCAGTTTTTTATTGACGCTCTTACTCTTTCTCGGCTCTCTTTTACGGCGGCGTCGGGGAGTCCTACCAAATCAAATCTCGGCATGCCCGAACTTAAATCCGCCTCGACCTCGACATTAAAACTGTCTATGCCGAATACTCCCTCGCTTTTTACCTTTGCAAACATATTTTCATCCTCGGCTCTCGCTCGCTCAAATAAATAAATTGCGTCTGTTTCAACGCATAATTTCTCTTTTTCTACATTATACATAAAATATGCCGTATTGACAATAGACAATATTAGGCTTAAAATATAAACATAGTAATTTTACAGACTGCAATATGTTGCGGAGGAATTTTTATGGATATTAATGCGCTGTATAACGAATGGCTTGAAAAAGCCGATGCAGACCCCGACCTTAAGGTCGAACTCGATAATATTAAGGGAAATGACGATGAAATTTTGGACAGATTTTATCGTTCTCTCGAATTCGGCACGGCAGGACTCAGAGGAGTAATCGGCGCCGGTACAAACCGAATGAATGTGTATACCGTCGGCAGAGCAACTCAGGGACTTGCCGATTACCTGAACGATAACTATGACTCGCCGTCTGTCGCAATCGGATATGACTCCAGAATTAAGAGCGATTATTTCAGCAGGGAGTCTGCCGAGATTTTGGCGGCTAACGGAATTAAGGTTTATATTTATGACGAACTCGAACCTACACCGTGCCTTTCCTATGCCGTTCGTAAATTGAAAGCATCGGGCGGTATCATCATTACCGCTTCTCATAATCCTGCCAAGTATAACGGCTATAAGTGCTATAATTCAAAGGGTTATCAGATGACCGACGATGAGGCGGCTCAAACTTATGAGTATATTAAAAAAGTAGATTATTTCACCGGTATTAAAAAGGTCGATTTTGATTCCGCTCTTTCGGACGGCAAAATAGAATATATCGGCGAAAAACTTATCGAGTCATTTCTTGACGAGGTGCAAAAGCAGTGCATAAACCCCGATATTGTCAGAAAAGCCGACCTTAAGGTTATCTATACTCCGCTTAACGGTACGGGTAATAAGCCGGTCAGAAAAATTCTTGACAGAATAGGCGTTAAGAATGTTTATGTCGTTCCCGAGCAGGAAAAACCGGACGGCAATTTTCCGACCTGTCCTTTTCCGAATCCCGAGATTAAGCAGGTGTTTGAACTCGGACTTGAGATGAATAAAGAAATCGGTGCGGATATTCTCCTTGCCACCGACCCTGACTGCGACAGAGTGGGTATAGCCGTTCCCGATGATTCGGGTAAACTTGTTCTTATGAGCGGTAACGAGGTCGGAGCAATGCTCCTTAATTATATCCTTTCGCAGAAAAAGGAAAAGGGACTTCTTTCGGATAATTCGATTGCCGTTAAGTCTTTTGTTTCCACCGATTTGGCAGAGGTTATCGCAAAAAAGTATAACTGTAAATTTAAGAATTTGCTCACGGGATTTAAGTATATCGGCGAACTTGTTACGAATCTTGAAGCCGAGGGCAGAGCAAGCGATTTTGTTATGGGCTTTGAGGAAAGTTACGGCTACCTTGCAGGCACTCACGCAAGGGATAAGGACGCTGTTGTTGCCTCTATGCTTATCTGCGAAATGGCGGCTTACTATAAGACAAAAAATATGAACCTAGTTGATGTTATGGAGTCTCTTTATGAGGAGTTCGGATTTTATGCAAATGTGGTTGAGTCCTATACCTTTGAGGGCGCTTCGGGTATGGAAAAGATGGCGTCTATTATGGACGGACTCAGAACAAGCGCACCGAGCAAAATTGCAGGTTACGATGTCGTTTCCGTTTCTGATTACGAGGCTTCAAAGACTGTGTTTGCAAATGGCAGAGCAGACGAGAAAATCGAACTTCCGAAGTCGAACGTGCTTGCGTACGGACTCACCGACGGGAATAAACTTATAGTGCGTCCTTCCGGCACCGAACCTAAGATTAAGGCGTATATCACCGCTGTGGGAAAGAGCAGAGAAGAAGCCGATTCCATAGCTGCAAAACTGATTGACGCTGCAAATGAATTTATGAAATAAGAGGAAATATAAATGAACAGAAAATGGACGAGAGCCATCGCTATTGTGCTCGCCGCACTGATAGCCCTCAGCGGAATAACGGTAGGTATAGTGGCTTTGTTCGGCTGATATAATTTTTGATTGAGAGAGCCTCTGCATATGCAGGGGCTCTTTTTTATGTATAATCTGTAATTATTTTATTTTTTTATTGCTTAGTTTAGTAATTTATGCTATAATTTCATTATATACTTGCTTAAGGTATGTTTATTTTTCTGATTGAAATTAAAGGAGGAATTGTTTTGAAAGAAGCAAAATCTATGGCATTCGTCAATGCATACGGCGTTCTTCGCACACTGGAAAATTTGTGCGATACTGTTGACGAAGCAAAGGCAGTGTGTAAAAGTCTTAAAAAGCCCGTGTCACTCTGCTTTGATGTTACCGACGGACCTTGTGTAACATATCATTTTACAAATGACGGCTGTAAAATGACAGAAGGTGATTACGGCTGCACATGTAAGATGAAATTTTCTTCACCCGAAAAATTCAACGCACTTATCGATGATTCAAAGCCGGGCGTTCCGGTAAAAAATATCCCTCAGGTGCTTTCGTTCCTTATGGGACCGTTTACCAAACTTACCGATATTCTTACAAAATATCTTATGCCGAGTGAGGATGATTTGAAAAACAGAGATTTCTTTGAAAAATCCACCGTGCTTACCATGTATACTATCGGCGGTGCAATCTGTGCTCTTGCAAATAACGATTCTATCAGTAAACTTTCCGCTTTCTATATCCCCGACGGAGATATTCAGATGGGAATTACCGGTGCTTGTTATGTCACACTCAGAGCGAGAGACCATAAACTTGAACTCATTAAAGAAAAACCCGACACACCGAGAGCAATTATGGAGTTTAAGACAATCGACCTTGCAAATGCGCTCTTTAACGGTACAGCATCTACTATGGCTGAACTTTGCGCAGGTAATATCTATATGGCAGGTATGATTAATATGATTGATAACGTAAACCGTATCCTCGACAGAGTTGCGGTATATCTCGGTTAAGGAGGCTGCGAGAAAATGAGTAAATTTCCCGAATATACACATGAAAAATCACAGGAGTGGTTTAACAGAGCATTAAATGCAATTCCGTCAGGCGTTTACGGACATCTCGGTCCGTCGGAAGGATTGTTCCTTCCGATTACAAAATGGCCGCTTATGTCAGATCACGCTAAGGGTACATATTTCTGGGATGTAGACGGAAATAAATACCTTGACTTTATGTGTGCTTACGGTCCCAATGTTTTGGGCTATTGCGACGAAGATGTAGATGCCGCCGCTATGGAACAACTCAAAAAGGGCAACTGCACAACCTCTCCGTCATATAAGATGGTAGAGTGTGCCGAACTTCTCAAAGATACTGTTGCTATGGCTGACTGGGCTTTCTTTATGAAGAACGGCTCGGACGCAACAACATTCTCCGTTATGTGCGCAAGAGCACATACGGGCAAAAAGAAGATGATGTTCTTTAAGGGCTATTATCACGGCGACTTCCAGTGGGCACAAAAGGCTGACTACCCGGGCATTCTTCCGGAGGAAGTTGAAAATAATGTTGTAGTTCCTTGGTTTGATATGGACGCTATGCAAAAGGCATATGACGAGGCTAACGGCGACTTTGCAGGTCTTATCGCTCAGCCGTATGACCACGGTAACTTCTTTGATAACAAAACCGCTACCAAAGAGCAGTGGGCAAAGGTTCGTAAATTCTGTGATGACCACGGTATGGTTCTTATCATTGACGATGTTCGTACGGGATTCCGTCTTGACCTTGCAGGCTCCGACCATTATTACGGATTTAAGGCTGACCTTATCTGCTTTTGTAAAGCTCTTGCAAACGGTTACAATATGTCTGCGGTTTGCGGTCAGGAACATATGAAGAATACTGCTTCTTCCGTAGTCTATACAGGCTCTTATTGGATGAGCGCAGAGCCGTTTGCCGCTTGTCTTGCTTGTATTCCTAAGATGAAGAGGCTCGATACGCCTAAGATGTTTAGGGAAAAGGGTACTCAACTTTGTGACGGTCTTGTTGCCGCAGGTAAGGAGCACGGCTTTAATCTTAAAGTTTCCGGTGAACCCGCACTTTTCTATCTTCGTATCGCTAACGATGACAGCCTTATGCTTCATCAGGAGTGGATTGCGGAATGTGTAAGCAGAGGTTTGTTCCTTGCTTCTCACCACAATCACTTTATGAATGCCGCAGTAACCGATGACGATATTAAGCTCGCTGTTGATATCGCCGAGGACGCATTCGGAGTTGTCGCTAAGAGACATCCCGAACTTGGCTTAAAATAATTGGGTAACTAAAGTAATTAGGAGTAATTACTTAGATATATAAAATCTGAAAGGGGTATTTAATATGCCAGCAAATTATGTTCCGTTCGATAAGAACGAATGGATTCGCCTCGAGAAAAAGGCAGACCATCTCAGACGCTATTGTTTGCAGACTGCTGTTTGGGGCGGCTCCGGACATGTAGGCGGTTCCTTGTCAGCAATGGATTGTATGACAATTTTGTATCACCGCTTTATGAAAATCGACCCGCAAAATCCCGATATGAAGGACAGAGACCGCTTTGTTCTTTCTAAGGGACATTGCGCAGTAGGATATGCACCCGTACTCGTTGACCTCGGTTTTATGCCTGAGAGCGAGCTCAAAATCTTTAACCTTACCGGTGCAAAAATCGGTATGCATATGGACTGTAATAAGGTTAGAGGCGTTGACTGCTCAACAGGCTCTCTCGGTCACGGACTTTCACTTGCTGTCGGCTTTGCACTTGCAGGCAGAGTAAACGGTATCGACTATATGAACTATGTCCTTACAGGCGACGGCGAGCTTAACGAAGGCTCTAATTGGGAGGCTGCAATGTCTGCTGCTCAGTTTAAGCTTTCAAATGTTGTTGTTTTCGTTGATAACAATAAGTGTATGATTGACGGCAGAGTTGACGATGAAATGAAGGTTGAGCCTCTTGATAAGAAGTTTGATGCATTCGGTTTCAATGTAACCCGTGTTGACGGTCATAACTTCAAGCAACTTAACGACGCTATTGAGGCTGCTATTAAAAATCATCAGGACGGCGGCGATAAGCCTACTGCAATTATTATGGATACTTATAAGGGTGCCGGCGTAGACTTTATGCAGGACGATTATAAGTGGCACTACGGCTCTCTTGATGACGAAAAGATGGCTAAGGCTAACGCATCACTCGATAAATATTTGGCACAGCGTCTTGCTGTTGCAGAAAAGGAGGCTTAAGCTATGGGAGGAATGGCATATACAATGACTGATACCACAAAGCTTTCAACCGCTGAATGCTACGGTATCGCACTCTGTGAGCTTGGTGAGGAGCATAAGGATGTTGTTGCTCTTACAGCCGACCTTGCTAAATCAACTAAAATCGGAATGTTCGGTGAGCATTTCCCCGACAGATTCTTTAATGTAGGTATTGCTGAGCAAAACCTTTTCGGTGTTGCCGCAGGTATGGCTAAAAACGGCTTGATTCCGTTTGCTTCTACATTCGCTATTTTCACCGCTGCCAGATCACTTGACCAAATTCATACAGACATTTGTTATCAAAATGTTCCTGTTAAAATAATTGCTACACACGCAGGTACTTCCTTTGGTCAGGCAGGTTCTACACACCATGCTCTTATTGATATGGCTTGTATGAGAACGCTTCCTCATATGACTGTTATCTGTCCTTGTGACGGTGCGGAAACATATCATGCAGTAAAGGCTGCTTATGATATTGAGGGACCTGTTTATATTCGTATTAACCGTGGCTTTGACCAGGTTATTTATAAGAATGTTGACGATTGCAAGTTTGAGTGGGATAAGTCTACTCTTATGAATGACGGTACAGACATTACCGTTATTGCATGCGGCTCTTGTGTGTTCGAGGCTATGCAGGCTGCTCGTATTGCTAAGGCAGACGGCGGTTTAAGCGTTCGTGTAATTAATATGCATACTATTAAGCCCATTGACAGAGAGGCTGTTCTTAAAGCCGTTGCAGAAACCCGTCGTATCATCACCGTTGAGGATCACGAAGTTATGGGCGGCTTAGGCTCTGCTGTTGCAGAGGTTGTTGCAGAATCCGGTAAGGGTTGTGCATTCAAGATGCTCGGACATCAAAACGCATTTTCAACTATCGGCTTGCAGGAGGACCTTCTTGCTCTTGCTAAGATTGACGCTAACGGTATCGCTGAAACAATTCAGGAAATGATGCACGCTGACTTTGAAGCAGATGACGATTGGGCTGACGAGTTCTGATTAATTTTGCTACTGACGAAAGGAGTGTATTATTATGCCAAGCGATGAAACTCGCTATACCAATAAAGTCTTTATGGCAGGCGCATTGCCTTTGCTGAAAACTATCGCTGCCGATGTTCCCGAACTAAAGAAAAAGTTTGAGGGCGTTGACGCAATCTATCAGGTTTCCGCAAAGGTAAATGCAGAGGATAAGGAGGCTGTCCACTTTATCATAGAAAACGGTGAGTGGACCGTTAAACTCGGCGAATATCTCGGTCAAAAGAAAATTGATGCCGAACTTGCCTTTTCCTCAATGGAAAAGATGAATGACTTTATGAAGGGAAAGGTTGCAAATCTGCTTCCTGCTCTGAAAATTAAGAATTTGGGTAAGTTCGTTAAGTTTATTCAGGTTCTTCTTAAAATGTCCGATTTGCTCGGAATTAAAGACCCTGATGCAGTAGACGATAAGACTGCTGTTTTGCTCTGCAAACTGTATTTTTATCTTCTCTCGTCAGGCATCTCCCAGCTTAATAAGATGGGACACCCGGCAATTCACGAGTGGGCACTTAAGTCACCCGACCGCTGCTATCAGTGGGAGGTACTCGGTCACCCCGAATGCACAGCCTATATGCGTGTTAAAGCAGGCAAGTCCAGAGCGGGCAGAGGCGAATATAAGAGAGCAAAACCGTTCTTTAATATGAAATTCGACTGTCCTAAATCTGCACTTATGATTTTGCTCGGAACAGGCGATATGTTCCAGATGACTGCAAATCAGCAGCTTATTATGGACGGCGGACCGGAGTTCGGCGTACAAATAGGTGACTTTATGATGCTCGTCGGAGAACTTGCTTCATAAAAAAATATGTAAAACCGGTTTAAGCAGGCGGAATTATTTTTACCTGTTTAAGGGGACTGCCTCACCTCGGTGCGACAGCCCCCTCTTTTTTGGCTCATCTCAGCCTGTGTATAATGCAATTAGTTGCAGCCACAGCCACAACCGCCGCAATCGTTGTTAAATCCGCCGCAGAGCAGAAGGATGATGATGAGAATAATTACCCAAGAGGAATTACCGCATCCGCAATTATTGCAACCCATTGTGTGACCTCCCTTCGTGCTTTCTATTTCATACTATGACTGCTTTAATTTTGTGTTACAAATTCGTTTGATTAATTGACTGTTAATCTAAGCATTGCTATAATAACAGTATAAATTGCTGTAAAAGGAAGTGTAATTATGGATATTACTAAGGATATAAAATATGTCGGCGTAAACGATTACGATATTGACCTCTTTGAGGGACAGTATAAACTTGAAAAGGGTATGGCTTATAATTCGTATGTTATACTCGACGAAAAAATTGCGGTTATGGATACTGTCGATAAAATCGCAGTCGAGCGTTGGATGAATAATATTAAGGAGACTCTCGGCGACAGAAATCCCGACTACCTTATTGTTCAGCATTTGGAGCCCGACCATAGTGCGGGAATTGACACTTTGGCAAACGAGTATCCCGATATGAAAATTATTTGCTCTGCCGCCGCTTTGCGTATGATACCTAATTTTTGCGATACCGCTCTCGACAGATTTGAGGGTGTTAAGGAAAAGGATACTCTTTCCTTTGTTATGGCACCTATGGTGCACTGGCCGGAGGTTATGGTCACTTATGATTCTAAGGATAAAGTGCTTTTCTCTGCCGACGCATTCGGAAAGTTCGGCACAACCGACGCAGACGAGGCTTGGAACTGTGAGGCAAGAAGATATTATTTTAATATCGTGGGTAAGTACGGTAAGCAGGTACAGGCACTTCTTAAAAAAGCGTCTGTTCTTGATATTGAAATTATTTGTCCGCTTCACGGCCCCGTGCTCAGTGAGACCGTGCCCGAGGTTTTGAGCCTTTATGATACTTGGTCAAGTTATGAGCCCGAGAATAAGGGCGTGTTCATCGCTTGCGCTTCTATTCACGGAAATACTATGCAGGCTGCCGAAAAGTTTAAGGCAATGCTTGAGGAAAAAGGCTGTTCGAGAGTTGTTCTTGCAGACCTTACGAGAGATGATATTGCGGAATGCGTTGAGGACGGCTTCCGCCACAGCCACCTTGTGCTTATGGCGTCCAGTTATGATGCAGGAGTTTTCGCTCCAATGTCCGATTATCTTCATCATCTTCAGTCAAAAGGCTTTTGCAACAGAACCGTTGCCCTTGTTGAAAATGCAAGCTGGGCACCGTCTGCCGTAAGAACAATGAAAGCAGAACTTGAAAAGATGAAAGATATTACTCTCATAGATAAAACCGTTACGGTTAAAACGAGATTAAACGACGCCGCACTCGCCGAGTTAAATGACCTCGCAGACGAGATAATGAAAACATTTTAATAATTTATAACAGAAAAATAAAGACCTGCAAAAATTAATCTTTTTGCAGGTCTTTTATTGTGTTATGTAATTTTATCAGCCGAGGTATTTAATCATCTCAAGTGCCGCATTTACATCTCCGTCAACGCTTATCTTGCCGGTTGTAAAAGCAACTACCGGATTGAGCTTGCCGTTGATGAGTTTGAGCCAATTAGTACCGTTGATGTGAATGATGGCATTTCTGTCATAATATTCATAGGGCTCAACATGCACCTGACCGTCTTTAATTTCGATATAAAAAATGCCGTTTACCGCTTTGCCCTCGATGTTAATCTGGAATGCTGTTGTACCCTGAACTTGGGATACATTCACTTCACTGAACTTACTTCTTGTAGTTTCTACAATTGATTCGTATGTCATTGCTGCCATATTAATTACCTCCTATAAATTTTTTGTATTTTTATTCTATCACAAAATATAGACAAAATCAACACCTCTCAGCCCAAATGTATCTAAATATAGTCCAAATTTTCGACAGGAAATATTTTCATTATTGACATTTTTTACGATAAAGTGTATTATATCACTGTTATTAGAACAAATGTATTATGAGGTGATTTTTTGTGAAACGTTGTGTTTTGCATATCGATTGTAATAAATTTTACGCTTCGGTAGAATGCCTTTACAGACCGGAACTCAGGGATAAACCGATGGCTGTCGGCGGTGACCCCGAGAACCGCCACGGTATTATTCTTACAAAAAACGAGATTGCGTCAAAATACGGTCTGACCGTCGGAGAACCGCTTTGGAAAGCAAGGCAGAAATGCCCCGACCTTGTTGTTGTTCCTCCGAATTATCCGCTTTATCTCAGGTTCTCCGCTCTTGCGAGAAAAATTTATGAGGATTACAGTGAGTTTATCGAACCGTTTGGATTGGATGAGTGCTGGCTTGATGTTACAGGGAATGAAAAAAGCGGAGAGGAAATTGCCCACGAAATACGAAAAAGGGTTAAATCACAACTTGGAATTACGGTCAGCATCGGAGTAAGTTTTAATAAGGTATTTGCAAAACTCGGCTCGGATTACAAAAAGCCCGACGCCGTCACCGTGATAGATGAAAGCAATTATAAGGATATTGCGTGGAGTCTGCCGTGCGGCGATTTGCTTATGGTGGGCAGGTCGGCACAAAAGAAACTTAATGCCTACGGAATAAATACCATAGGCGATTTGGCTGATACGGATGTCGTTGTTTTGAAATCTCTTTTCGGCAAGAACGGCGAAATGCTCCATTCTTTTGCAAACGGTACGGAGTGCTCTCCCGTAAGGCATAAGGACGAAATCAGCGATGTAAAAAGCGTGGGCAATTCCACTACCGCCCCTCGTGATTTGGTAAATGAGGAAGATGTGAAAACCGTTTTTCGTGTTCTTTGCGAGAGTGTTTCTGCCCGATTGCGTGAAAAGGGATTAAAGGGCAGAGTGGTTACGATTTATGTGCGGGACAAGGAACTTTCTTCGTTTTCTCGACAGATGAAAATTCCCGCAAATACGGATATTTCCACCGAGATTTTTTATTATGCGATGAAACTTTTTTGCACAAACTATTTTTGGAACAAGCCGATTAGAAGCCTTGGTGTGTCGGTCAGCGATTTTGATGTCACATACGAGCAGTTCGATTTTGAAAAAACAGTTGAGAACAGAGAAAAGCAGGAGCGGCTTGAAACCGCTGTCGATTCTCTTCGCCGCCGATTCGGAAATTACTGCATAGGCAGAGCGTGCCAGCTAAAGGACACCGAACTTTCAAAATTCAATCCGCACGAGGAACATATTATTCATCCTGTCGGATTTTTCAGTTGAGTAAAGGAGTGAGCGATTATGATAAAGTTTGATGCGATTGAATACAATAATCCTAATAAGCATTATACGGATGTCAAGGCATGGTTTGACAGAGAGGGTAATATAATTCCGCTTTCCATGACCTATGACGGAAATGAATACGAGGTGGATAAAATTACGGATATAAGGCCTGCCGCTTCGCTCAAATCGGGCGGAGCAGGTATGCGCTATACCTGTATGGTCGAGGGTAAGCCTACCTATTTGTTTTTAGAGAACACAAAATGGTTTTATGAATTGGTACAATAACCAAAAAATCTTCGTTATTCGACAGGGTTTTATGCTCCTATGACGATTGATTATATAAATAAATTGTGATAGAATAACCAATGTATGATATAAAATATTCATATAATATACAGAATGCGAGGAAACAGTATGTCAGAATATAAAATGATGTCTAAGCAGGAGCTCCTCTGTGAGCAGGAGGCACTTCTTAAGAGATTTGAGGAATATAAGGCTATGGGACTTAAACTTGATATGTCCAGAGGTAAGCCGTCAAAGGAACAGCTCGACCTTTCTATGGATATGCTAAAGCCTATAGATTATACCGAAAACGGATTTGATGTTCGTAACTACGGTATTCTTGACGGATTGCAAAGTTGTAAGGAACTTTTTGCTCAGCTTCTCGATGTTGATGCAAAGAATGTTCTTGTAGGTCCGGCAGCTTCGCTTAACCTTATGTATGATTACATTTGTCAGTGTTATTGCGAGGGCGTTCTCGGCTCAACACCGTGGTCAAAACTTGACAGCGTAAAATTTCTTTGCCCTGTTCCCGGCTATGACAGACATTTTACCATTCTCGAGCATTTCGGCATAGAGATGATTAATGTTCCCATGACCGCAGAAGGACCCGATATGGAGGTTATTGAGGAACTTATTAAGGATGAGTCCGTTAAGGGTATGTTCTGCGTTCCTAAGTATTCAAATCCTCAGGGTATTACTTTCAGCGACGAAACCGTAAAGCGTATCGCTCGTATGAAACCGGCTGCAAAGGATTTCAGAATCGTTTGGGATAACGCATACTGTGTTCACGATATAAAAGACGAGGGCGATGAACTTCTCAATATATTTAGGGTTGACGGCGTAAACGAAGATATGATTATTGAGGTTTGCTCAACCGCTAAAATGACTTTCCCGGGTGCGGGAATCTCGGCACTTGTCGCAAGCGATGCTAATATGAAGCAGATTAAGAACCGTCTTAACTGCCAGACAATCAGTTATGATAAGATGAATCAACTTCGTCATGTAAGATTCTTTAAGAATCTTGACGGCATTAAGGCCCATATGAAAAAGCATGCGGCTATTATGAAGCCGAAGTTTGATATGGTTATCGAACACCTTGAAAATGAACTCGGCGGTCTCGGCATTGCATCTTGGATTGACCCTAAGGGCGGCTATTTCATCAGCCTTGATGTTATGGAGGGATGTGCAAAGAGAGTCGGCGAACTTTGTAAGGAAGCAGGCGTTACTCTTACTACTATCGGTGCTACCTATCCGTACTTTAATGACCCTAAGGACAGCAATATTCGTATTGCTCCGTCACTTCCGCCGGTTGCCGAACTTGATACAGCAACTCGGATTCTCTGCGTAAGCGTTAAACTTGCCGCTATCGAGAAGTTGTTGGGCTGATGACAGTAGGTGCGTCTTCTGCGTGCTTCTTTCCGCTGGAAACGGAAAAGGCACTTGACGAAGTTTTAAGGCTCGGATTTGATAAGGCAGAGGTGTTTTTCAATACTTCATCGGAACTTGAAGAACCCTTTGTTAAGGAACTTAAAAGAAATGCCGATTCATATGGTGCAAGGATTTTATCTGTTCATCCGTTTTCGTCATCTCTTGAAAGTAATTGTATTTTTGCCGAATATAAGCGTAGGTTTGACGATTTCATCGGACTTTACCAAAAGCATTTTCATGCGGCGGCTGTGCTGGGAGCGGATGTCGTTGTTATTCACGGTTCTGTTGCTAAGCAAAAAAGAGATTTGAGCGATGAGTTCTATTTTGACAGATTTCAAAAGTTGATTGACCTCGGAAAGAGGGAGGGCGTTCGGGTCTGTCAGGAGAATGTCGTTCGCTTTCGCAGTGAGAATGTTGAGTTTCTTAAAAAAATGCGTTCTGCCCTCGGCGACGATTTTAATATGGTCTTTGATGTTAAGCAGGCTATCCGCTCAGGATATGACCCGTTTTATGTGCTTAATGAATTTAAGAATGATATAGTTCATATTCATCTCAGCGATAACACACCCGAAGTTGACTGTATGCCTCCGGGACGGGGCACCTTTGATTTTAGGCGACTGTTTAATGTTATGGACAGCGTTGATTATAAAGGCGGATATGTTATAGAGATTTATTCTAAAGGCTATAATGTTGCAGAGGAATTAAAGTTAAGTAAGAAATATTTGGAAAATTTATAAGAAGAATTATAATGAACAAGTTAAGCAACAAGACAAAAGGAATTATATGCATACTGCTCTCGGCATTTTTCTTCAGCGGTATGAGCTCTTTTATTAATCTTTCGGGGGATCTTCCTGTTCCTCAAAAGGTTTTCTTCCGTAATCTTGTTGCTCTTTTTTGTGCCTCGGCGGTTTTGTTTAAAAATCATCAGCCGTTTAAGCCGATAAAGGGTTGCCTTAAATATCATTTTTTGCGTTCGTCCGTCGGACTCCTCGGCGTTTTCGGCAATTTTTACGCAACCACTCATATGGCTCATACCGCAGACGCTGCAATGCTTAATAAACTGTCACCGTTTGCAACGCTGATTTTTTGCGCTTTATTTCTTAAAGAAAAAGTGAAGCCTAAGCAGGCTGTTGCCATTGTTATTGCTTTTATCGGCGCTATGTTTGTTATTAAGCCGACGCTTTCAAATGTCGAACTTGTGCCGTCGCTTGCCGGATTCATAGGCGGAGTCAGCGCAGGCGCTGCCTATACAACCGTTCGCCATATGGCAAATAAGGGCGAAAACGGCAGGTTTACGGTGTTCTTCTTCTCGGCTTTTTCTGTTGTGGTAACCGCTCCGTATCTTATTTTTAATTATCACCCCATGACCCCACAGCAACTTTTCTATCTCTTTATGGTAGGTGTTTGCGCCGCAGGCGGTCAGTTTGCAATCACTGCCGCATATACTTTCGCTCCGAGCAGTGAGATTTCCATATATGATTATTCAAATATTATATTTACTGCCATAGAGGGATATTTCTTCCTCGGTCATCAGATACCCGATGTGCTCTCGATTGTGGGCTATTTTATCATTTGTTTGATGGCTGTTTGGATGTTTATATACAATAATAAGAGTACAGAACTTAAAAAGCAAAAATAAATCAACATATTGTATATTGTTAAAACACTTGCAATTATCTATATATTGTGGTATAATGACCTCAAATTGAGAATTTGTCGTATTCTCGATTTGAGGTTTTGCACATTTTGTGCCACTTTATGACCTGATATGGAGGAGTCATTATGAAATGTCCGTTTTGCGGTTATACAGAGAGTAAGGTTATTGACTCTCGCCCCACAGATGAGAACGAGCGTATTCGCCGCCGCAGAGAGTGTATTCAGTGCTCAAAACGCTTTACCACCTATGAGACTATTGAGGATGTTCCGATTATTGTAATTAAAAAGGATAGGTCTCGTGAGGTCTTTGACCGAAATAAAATTCTAAAGGGTATGCTTCGTGCGTGCGAAAAGCGTAAGGTTACCGTTGCCGATTTGGACGCAAAGATTGATGAGATTGAGGCTTCTCTCCAGTCATCTGTTGACAGAGAAGTAACTTCTGCCCGTATCGGCGAACTCATTATGGAAAAACTTAAGGAAATCGACGAGGTGGCTTATGTTCGCTTTGCCTCCGTTTATAAGGAGTTTGATTCGGCAGAATCTTTCCGTGACGAACTCGCAAAACTCGGAGAATAATCGATATAATATAAAATAATAAAATCCGCAGTACAGTATCGCTTGATACCGACTGCGGATTTTTGCTTTTTACGGATTTTTATAATTCAATTTTTCCGTTTTTCTTTTCGTATTCTTCTATCGAATTGCGGATTAATATTAGTATTTGGCTGTTAGCCGAACGCCCCTCATAATCCGCCACAACATGTAACTTGTTGAGCATATCCTCATCAATTCTGATTGATAAACTTTTGATTTTACCTGACATAAGAAAACCTCGATATGTTTATTATGGCTTTATTATATGTCTATTTTGTGTTAATATGTGACTGTAGATATAAAATGTATTTATAATATGTTTAACATGAGGCATAAATATGGGAAAGGCTTGTACGGGATTTGGTCACAGAAGAATTTTTGAAAATATTAATGGTGCTTTATATGAAAATATTTGCAGATTAATCGAGTCGGATTATACTTTGTTTTATACAGGTGATATGGGGCAATTCGACCGTATTTTTACTGCTTGTGTAAGGCGGGCGAAAAAGGAATTTCCCGAAAGAAAAATTGAATTGATTTGTGTAAAACCATATTTAACAAAAGAGCTTAACGATAATAAGGAATTTTATTATAAAACTTTTGACGATATTATAATTCCTGAAGAATTGACAGGGGCTTATTATAAAAGTGCAATCAAAAAGCGTAATCGTTGGATGATTGATAACAGCGATGCTGTAATTATATTTACTGTTCTGAATAGCGGCGGAGCATTTGAGGCAGAAAAATATGCCGAAAAATCAAATAAGAAGATTATAAAATTGTAATATCAGTCTTACTAGGGCGATTGGTTTTTGTTGCTTTATTCGACTTTTTATGATATTATGTTAGCGGTGATGATATGGACTTGAAATTTAATGACGGAAAATTCAGGATACTGATGATAGCCGACACCCAGGAGGGGGCTAAGGTCAGTTCCGATACCATACATTTAATTGAGGCTTCGCTCGACAGGGCACAGCCCGATATGGTTGTTTTCAGCGGCGACCAGATTTGGCGTAAGAGCAGTTTTAACGGCGACAGAGTTAAGGTGACTTCGGCACTTAAAACCATTACTCAGCCGGTGGTTGACAGGAAGATTCCTTTTGCCGTTTGCTTTGGAAATCATGACAGACAGGTCGGTCTTTCAAACGAGGAGCAGTTCGAGATTTACAAAACTTTTGACGGCTTTATCGGCGAAAGCGACGAGGGAATTGACGGCGTGGGAAATCACTGCTTTGAGATTAAAGAGGGCGATGATGTTAAGTTTTTGCTTTACACCATCGACAGCCACAGTAATCTTAAAGTTGGCTACGATTGCGTTCACGAAAATCAAATTCAGTGGTATAAAGATATCCGTGATAAATATGAAAAAAAGTTTGGAAATGTCATTCCCGGCGTTGTTATTCAGCATATTCCGATTTGCGAAGTTTTTGACTTAATGACTCGGGTTAAGCATACAACAAAGGGTGCTGTGCGAGGTTTCAGAACTCATGACGGCGAATACTTCGTTCTTAAAAAGGACAGGGTAAACAAAGAGGCATTTATGAGAGAATCGCCTGCCGACCCGCAAGAAAACAGCGGTGAGTTTGAGGCAATGTGTGAAAAAGGCGATATAAGAGGAATTTATTTCGGCCACGACCATAATAATTCCTTTGACGGACTTATTAACGGAGTCAATGTCGGATATACTCAGGGCGCAGGTTTTAATGTTTACGGTCCCGGTAAGGACAGAGGCACACGAGTTATCGACCTTTATTCTGACGGCACGGTTGAAACATATGATATGAGATATAGGGATATAGTGGGTAAAAAACTTGACCACCCGATTAAATACGCATTTTTCCAACTTTGCCCGACTAATACCTTTGACGCCGTTATGCGTATTACAAAGGCGTTTGCCGCAATAGCAATAATACTCGTTATCATTTTAATATTAATGATGCTTTTCAGTTAACGGAACATAAAAATAAATCTCCTTCGGAACTTCCGAGGGAGATTTTGCATTATTTATGTGCATTTATAAAATCTTTTATTCCGCCGAGCAACTTGTCAACTTCTTTGTCAGTGCCGATTGTTATACGAACGAATTTATTTATTCTACGATATTTCCAAATATTCTTTTTGGCGTTTCTAAATTTTGCTGTACCGATTATGGCAAAAAAATAATAATTGTCTGCAACTTTTTGGCGTTCTGAACTGTTATAACAGTGAAAGGACCTTTCAGAGAGGAGGCGAAATGATGACAGAAGAAAAGTTTATACATGCTGTCAAAAGAAACAGCCGGAGATTGTTTGTCATAGCGTTTTCGTATTTAAAGAATAAACACGATGCTGAGGACGCTTTGCAAAACGCATTTTTAAAGCTGTGGAAAAGTAAAATTGAATTTAATGATGATTTGGGAATTGATAAATGGCTCACAAAGGTGCTTGTCAATGATTGTAAAAACTTTTTCAATCTGTCATTCAGGCAAAATAAATCTATTGAAGAAGTTTACGATGTTTCAACATTTGATAAATATTTTAATGTGGATTTATACAATGCTGTTATGTCGCTTAATAAAAAAGAGCGTTTGTGCGTGATTTTATTTTATTATGATGATTTGACAATAAGCGATATTTCAAATGTGACAGGTATTAAAGAATCAACTGTAAAATCTTTGCTTAAACGCTCAAGAAACAAATTGAAACTTATGTTGGGAGATGAATGGATATATGAACAATAAGGAAAAGTTTAAGAGCACATTTTCAAATCTTACTCCGTCTGATGAGTGTATGGAAAAAATTTGCAATATTACAACCGAAAATAAAAAGGTTAAAGGATTTGTCGGATATAAGCGTTTGGCGTCTGCAATGCTTGCGTTTGCAATACTTGTTACAGGCAGCGGTTTGGGAGCAAATGCCGTTATCAAAAATAAAAAATCCAATCAATCTTTCGGCGTGATTGTTGCATATGCGGATGAGCAGGTTAAAATTATCAGAGGAACAAGGCAAAAAGTTCGTAACGGTTTGTATTTTCCCCCTGCCGATGATGAAAAAGAATGTGAAAAGCAGTATAAAAAAGCTAAAAAAGATTATAATGAAATGCGAAAAGAAATTGAAGGTTTTGATGAAAACGAACCTTATCAACTTCGCGGAATACTTCAAACCGATATTTGTGATGAAAATAATAATGTGCAGGGTAAATTGTACAGTACACAATCTGGCTTTTTTGTTGCTGATGTAAATGATTTTACAAATGTTAAGTCTATGACCGTTGAAAATAAAAGCCCGGACGGATTTATACAACTTGAATGGTCCGGATTGTCTGACCTTTTGGAAAATCAAAAAGAAGAAACCGTTGATAAAGATAATCCTTATTCGTTATTTATTAATCATAAGCTTACGCTTACCGGCGACCAATTGCGTGAAAGTCAGAATTCATTTGGCAAATATGCTTATGAGGTTATTTGGGTATCGGCTTATGAATATTTTGAAGCGTACGGAACGAATTATAAAAAAGATTACAAGGCTTCTGATATTAAGGATAAAATAACTTTTACCTTTGAATATGAGGACGGAACAAAACAAAGCACAAGCATAGATATTTCGTTTGATGATTACGGACATATGATTGTATCATAAATAAAAACCTCACGGATACGCTTTTGTATCCGTGAGACTTTTTATTGTTCGATATAATCCCTGACTCCTTGCAGGAATTTGTCCATTTCTTCGTCTGTGCCGATTGTTATACGAACGAATTTATTAATTCTCGGTTGATTAAAATATCTGATAAAAATATTCTTGCTCTTTAGGTATTCAAACATTTCTCTCATACTGTAATCATCGTGCGTTGCCATAATAAAGTTTGTGCTGCTGTCGATTACCTTAAAGCTGAGCGACCTCATTTCCTCCGTCAGTCTCGTGCGTGTCTTGATTATCATATTCACCGTTTTGTAAAAATAATCGGTATCCTCCATTGCCGCCGCACCTGCTTCAAGCGACAGCATATCCACCGTGTAGGAATTGTAACTGTTTTTTACCGCCTCAAGAGTTGAAATAAGAGTTTTTGAACCGATTGCAAAGCCGATTCTCAGTCCCGCAAGGCTTCTCGATTTAGAAAATGTACCCGTTACAAGCAGGTTTTCATACTCACCTGTAAGCGGCACAGAACTTATTCCGCCGAAGTCGCAGTATGCCTCATCAATGATTACAACGCTGTCCTTGTTGTAATCCATAATTTTTCTTACAAAATCCTCACCCTCACCGATAGAAGTCGGAGCGTTCGGGTTCGGGATAACAACGCCGCCGTTTTTTTCCTTGTAATCTTCGGGGTTTATTCTGAAATTTTCGTCCAGAGGATAGTTCTTGTATCTTATATTAAACAGGTTGCACCATACAGGATAAAAGCTGTATGTGATATCGGGGTAAACTATCGGCTTATCGCTGTTAAAAAATGCCTGAAACGAAAGTGCCAGCACATCATCGCTGCCGTTTCCTACGAAAACATTTTCTGATTTGACATTGTAAAATTTCGCAATGGCGTTTTTCAGTTTCATTGAACTCGCCTCGGGGTATAGTCTCAAAGCGTCTGTATCAAAATTTTTTATTGCCTCCACAGCCTTTGGCGACGGGGGATAGGGATTTTCGTTTGCGTTGAGTTTAACTATATCCTTTTCCTTGCTCTGTTCGCCCGGAACATAAGGCTCTATATCTCTTAAATTATTTTTCCATAAAAAATCGTTCATTTCAATCACCGATTTTATTTTAGCACATTAAAGCGTTAAATGCAATAAAAATAATTCTTGACATTCGACCTTTCTTAATATATAATATTTGAGATGTAAAGATGTTCTGCTTTACAAAGGCAAAATACTTTACAGAGGAGGGAACGCTGTGGCTAAGAATTTGAAAATATCTGATTTGCTCGATTTTTACGGCGAATGCCTTACCGAGAAACAGAGAAATTTTCTCGATTACTACTATAACGATGACCTCTCTTTATCCGAAATAGCGGAAAACGAAAGCATTACCCGTCAGGGCGTCAGGGACGCTATTAAGCGTGCGGAGAATATTCTCATCGATATGGAGAGCAAACTCGGCTTTGCAGAGCGTTCGGCTGAACTCACAAGAGGGCTTAACGAAATAAGCACCTGCGCAGATAAAATTTATGATTTTAATAACGCAGGTACATTATCTAAGGACATTAACGACAGCGTCGCAAAGATTAAGGCGCTGTGCGAGTATCTGAACAGGATGTGATTACTTGGCATTTGAAGGATTAAGCGAACGCCTTGAAAATTCATTCAAAAAGCTTCGTGCCAAGGGCAAACTTACCGAGGCAGATGTAAAGGAAGCTATGAGAGAGGTGCGACTTGCACTTCTTGAGGCGGATGTAAACTACAAGGTATCAAAGGAATTTACGGCAAAGGTAACCGAAAGAGCAATCGGAGCGGATGTTATGGAATCCCTCACTCCGAGCCAGATGGTTATTAAAATAGTAAACGAAGAACTCACGGAACTTATGGGCGGTACAGAAGCAAGGCTGACTATCGCAAAGCATCCGCCTACCATAATTATGATGTGCGGTCTTCAGGGTAGCGGTAAAACCACTCATTCGGGCAAACTTGCGCTTAAACTAAAAAAAGAGGGACACAGACCTCTTCTTGTTGCCTGCGACGTTTACCGTCCGGCAGCTATTAAACAGCTTCAGGTTGTCGGTTCGCAGATTGATGTTCCTGTTTTTGAAATGGGAACGGCGAACCCGGTAGATATTGCACAGAGTGCAGTTAAGTACGCACAGGACCACGGCAATGACTATGTTATCATAGATACCGCAGGTCGTTTGCATATTGATGAGGCTCTTATGGAGGAGCTTACAAACATTCGCTCCACCGTTCATCCTCACGAAATCCTGCTTGTTATAGACGCTATGACAGGTCAGGACGCAGTAAATGTATCAAAAAGTTTTAACGATACGCTCGGAATTGACGGCGTTATCCTTACAAAACTTGACGGCGATACCAGAGGCGGTGCCGCTTTATCGGTAAGAGCCGTAACGGGTAAGCCGATTAAATTTGTCGGTACGGGCGAAAAACTCGACAACCTCGAGACCTTCCACCCAAGCCGTATGGCTTCGAGAATTCTCGGTATGGGCGATGTGCTCTCTTTCATCGAAAAGGCTGAAATGGCTCTTGACGAAAAGAAAGCGGCAGAACTCGAGAAAAAACTTGCAAAGAATAAATTTGACTTTAACGATTTGCTCGATCAGTTTGAGCAGATTGAGCGTATGGGCTCGCTTAAAGATACCATTAAGATGATTCCCGGTATCGGCAAGCAGATTAAGGACGAAGACATTGACGAAAAGGCATTTGACCGATTCAGGGCGATTATATATTCCATGACCGCCGAAGAGAGAGCAAAGCCCGAGATAATCAATCCGTCCAGAAAACGCCGTATCGCAGCAGGTTGCGGCAGGAGCGTTGACGATGTAAACAAGTTGATGTCTCAGTTCAAGCAGATGCAAAAAATGGTAAAGCAAATCGGCGGAAACAAAGGTCCTAAGATGAGCAAAAAGATGCGTCGCTTGATGCAGCAAAATCCGCAGATGGCAGAAAAAATGATGGGCAAAACAGGCTCAAACAATCCGTTCGGATTTTAATTAGTATTGACCCAATTTTAATTGGTTGATAAAATAAATATAATTTTTTGGAGGTAACAAAAATGGCAGTAAAAATCAGACTTCGCAGAATGGGCGCTAAGAAGGCTCCTTTCTACCGTGTAGTAGTAGCAGATTCAAGATATCCTCGTGACGGTCGTTTCATCGAAGAAATCGGAACATACAACACAATGGTTGACCCGGCAGAAATTAAGATTGACGCAGAGAAGGCTAAGAAGTGGATTGCTAACGGCGCACAGCCGACAGATACAGTTAAGTCAATTCTTAAAAAAGAAGGCATTCTTTAATCTTTGTTTTGCAACGGAGATTTAATAGGAGGTGTTTTCTTTGGAAGAATTGTTAGTATCCATAACTAAAGGCTTGGTAGACGAGCCCGATAAGGTTTCTGTTGATATTGATGAGCCTAACGAAGAAGGCGTAACCGTATATCATCTTCATGTTGCCGAGGGCGATATGGGCAGAGTAATCGGCAAGCAGGGCAGAATAGCAAAGGCTATTCGTGTCGTTATGCGTGCCGCAGCAACTCGCAATGATGCAAAAATATCAATCGAAATAGACTAATTAAAAACCGTTATCCGATCATGTTCGGGTAACGGTCTTTTATTTTTCAATCGTTTTTTATTTTGCCTTTCTTTTTGAATAAATCAATTCGTCTGTTTTGGCTGTCAGTTTGTCAAACAATACTGCTATTGCAGATGTGAATATCAGCGACAGTATAATAAAGAGGTAATGGTGACTGCTTAGACCGTATCGGTCGAGAATTATCATAGGAACTCTTTGCAGAATATATATGCTGAATACGTGCTTTGAGAAAAATTCGATAATTTTGTTTTCGATTTTGAATTTCATACAAAGCATCGTTATCGCCAGTATTCCAGTGATTTGGTAGAGATTATATATGTATGGACTGTCGTCTTTGTATCTTTGAAGAAAATGTGTTGCGGCGGCTAAAGCAATTAGGACAATCAGGTAAATGCCTATGTTTTTTGTTACCGCTTTTCTCAAATGGGGTCTGAGCAGCGAAAATGCCATACCTGCCGGCAGACAGAAGATGGACACAACAAAAATCAGACCCATATCCAACTTTTGCATAATTATGTTTACTATGTATGTTACGACAAATACCGCAATTACTCCTGCCGTATTTGACTTTTTGAATATCATAAAGCAAAGGTAAATTATGGCATAAAATATAAATATGTCGAACATATACCAACTGCTGTTTCCCATATTTTTGTAGCCGGTAAATGACAGCAGTATATTTGAAATGCTGACATTATCGCTCCACATAACATAAAGTACAACAAAAGGAATAAGAGCCAGTGCAAAGTGGTACCATACCTTAAAGAAACGCTTTTGGGGTATGCTTTTTACATAATTGTTTCCTCTTTTTGCTATGCTCTCCATTATGCCGAAGCCCGAATAAAACAGAAACGGCGCAACCACGAACTGACCCAAATAACTGCGAAATTCTCCGTAGGCGTCATCAATCCAAACCCCGCCGTAGTCCATATACATAGATGCGTGGCTGACTAAAATCAGCATCGTAAATATGCCGTTAATCATTGATGTCTGCCTGTGCGAGCAGGCGTCATAGTATTGGTTCTTTTCTGCCGGTTTTATTCCGCACAGGACAACCGCCGCAATTATAAATACAAAAATTATCATTGTTTTAACACTCCATGTTTTAATATATCATATATGAACATATGGGGTCAAGAAATTAATTGTTGAGCTTTGCCACAATTTGTGTTATCCTATCATAAACGAAAGGTTGGGTGGCAATATGAAACAGTACCTCGAAATAGGAAAGGTGAATAATACACACGGCTTAAAGGGCGAAATTAAGCTTTCTATGTGGTGCGACGATATAGACTATCTCAAACAGTTAAAGACTGTTTACCTCGATGACGAGGGCAAAATTCTGCTGACGCTCATCAATGCCAGAAGCCAAAAAAATATTGCTATTCTTAAATTTGCAGAGATAACCTCTGTAGAGCAGGCACAGGAATTAAAAAATAAAGTGCTTTATTGCAACAGAGATGACGCAACCATTGATGACGGCGCTTATTATCTTGCAGACGTTATCGGCTGCAAAGTTGTTGATGTTGACACAAACGAGAATTACGGCAAAATCGTTGATGTGATGAACTACGGAGCAGGGGATATTTACGATGTGAAAAAAGGTAAGAAACATAACCTTATCCCCGTGACTGACGATATAGTTAAAAAAATCGATGCAGAAAACGGTGTGGTTGAGATTAAGCCGATGAAAGGACTTTTTGATGAGGATTGATATTATGACCCTGTTTACCGATATGTGCGACTCGGTGCTCAGTGAGAGCATTATCGGCAGAGCAAGGCAGGCAGGTAAAGTTGAAATAAATACGGTCGATATAAGGAATTACAGCGTTGATAAGCACCGCCATGTGGACGATAAGCCTTACGGCGGCGGAAACGGTATGGTTATGATGGCAAAGCCGATATTTGACTGCTATAACGATTTGTGCGAAAAAATCGGCAAAAAGCCGCATCTGCTCTATATGACCCCGCAAGGCAAGACCTTAACTCAGGCAAGGGTCAAGGAACTTGCAAAAATGGATAATATAGCAATTCTTTGCGGACATTATGAGGGAGTGGATGAGAGAGTGATAGAAGCGCTTGAGCCCGAGGAAATTTCAATCGGCGATTATGTTCTCACGGGCGGAGAACTTCCTGCGCTTATTGTTGCTGACAGCGTATCAAGAATGCTCGACGGTGTTCTGTCAAATGACGAATGTTACGAGGAGGAGAGCCATTATAATTCATTGCTTGAATATCCTCAGTATACTCATCCCGCTGTTTGGAACGGTAGAGAAGTGCCCGAAGTGTTGCTTTCTGGTCATCATCAAAATGTTGAAATGTGGCGCAGAATGAAGTCGATTGAGCGTACTTTTTATCGTCGACCCGATATGCTCGAAAATGCCGATTTGACGCCGAAAGAAAAAGAGTATATATCCAAACTGTCGGGGAATACTAAGGCGTAATAATTTTGTTTATTGTGCACAAATATACTTTGTAAAAATTGGTAGTAATTAAGTAGATAAACGAAGTTTTTGAAATATCGTTGACGATTGTAATTTTAGTGATATAATAGATTAAGATGATTTAATCAGGAAAAGTAACTCACATATATATAACGAGAGGTAATTATTATGTTCGTAAAAGATGTAACAGTAGAAAATCAGGTAGGTCTCCACGCTCGTCCGGCAACTTTCTTTATCCAAAAGGCTAATGAATTTAAGTCTTCCATTTGGGTGGAAAAGGAAGAGAGAAGAGTAAACGCTAAGTCACTTCTCGGTGTTCTTTCACTCGGCATTATGGGCGGAACCGATATTCGTATTATTGCTGACGGTTCCGATGAGGAAGAAGCTGTTGAGGGTTTGGTAGCACTTGTAAAGAGCGGCTTTAACGACTGATTTTATATTACGAAACATTATTGAAACGGGAGTAGAATTATCTGCTCCCGTTATTTTTTGCTGTATATTTTCAAATATAAAAAAACACCGATTGCATTAATTAAATGCAATCGGTGTTTTGCTTTTAATTTTATCAGTCTTTGTGTTGAGCGTTTGAGATGCCCTGACGGATTCTGCGTACATCGGTGAGTGCCTTATATAAAGCGTCGTCGATTGAAAGAAGAGTATCGTCAGCGTAGTTGTTTACTGCGGTGAGCATTTCTCTTGACTTGTTTTGAGCCGATGTAACCATCTCGTTAGCCTGAGTTGTTGCGTTGCCCAAAATCTCGCTTGCCTGATTTTGTGATTCGGTGATCATCTGCTTGCCCTGCTCGTTTGCCTTGGAAATAATCTCGGCGGCCTCAGCCTGAGCAGTCTTTGTAATCTCGTCTCTTGCAACGAGTTCTCTTGCTTCCTCCTGCGCTTTCTTGATTATCTCGGCAGCTTCTTTTTTAGCTTCTTCAAGAATGGTGTTTCTGGAGTCAACGATAGCCTTAGCCTGCTTTGTTTCCTGCGGAGTGTTGAGCCTGATGTCCTCGATGATTGTCTTAATCTTATCTACATCTACCGCACACTTTTTTGACAAAGGAATGGAGGTAGCGTCGTCAAGTACATCTTCAAGGTCTTCCAACAAAATATCTGTATTAGTCATTTTTACTGTCTCCTTTACATCTTTCATAAATATCATTGATTATTTCCTTCGGCACAAAGGACGATATGTCCCCGCCGAGAGTGCAAACCTCTTTTACCATGCTTGAGGATAAAAACATATTTTTTCCCTCTGTTGTGAGAAAGACTGTCTCTACCTTCGGGTAAAGCGATTTGTTTGTAAGAGCTTGCTGAAATTCGTATTCAAAGTCGGACATAGCCCTCAAACCCTTAACTATTGCGACGGCATTCTTCTTTTCGGCGTAGCCTACCAGTAAACCGTCGTATGTATCAATTTTTACATTTTTGGATTTAACCGTCCTTTTCAGCAGGTCGATTCTCTCCTCAATGGTAAAAAGTGAATTCTTCTTTGATTTATTGCTCATTACCAGAACGATAACCTCGTCAAATAATTCGGCGGCACGCTCTATAATGTCAAGATGTCCGAGTGTTACGGGATCAAAGCTTCCCGGACAAATAGCCGTTTTCATAGTTTAGCCCTTTCGATAATAAGTAAGCTTTGTTTTGCCGTAGTGCTTTTCTCTTGCAATGCACCAGGAATTAACTTCCTGCGGCATTGTTTCTTCCTTTGCACTTTCGCAAACTATAACTCCGTCATCGCTCATCATTTTTGTGAGCGGCGGCAGGCATTCTTCTATTATACCCTTATGATACGGCGGGTCAACAAATGCAATATCAAAGCAGTCTTTTTTCATAAGAAAACTTTTTGCCTCGCCGAGCACAAGACGACACTTGTCCTCAATATTACATTTTTCAATGTTGCGCTGTACGATTTTATATGCGTTTTTGTTACTCTCAACAAAGGTGCAGTGCCTTGCCCCTCTCGATATTGCTTCGATTCCCAACTGTCCCGAGCCCGCAAAAAGGTCAAGCACCCGTCTGCCCTCGATTTCAAATTGAATCGAACTGAACAGCGCTTCCTTTGTGCTTTGCGTGGTGGGGCGAGTAACATCGTCGCCGCCGAGTGTGTCAAGGTTTCTTCCTCTGAGAGAACCTGTGATTACCTTCATAAACCAAAATCCATAAATTAATTATTATTTATTATACAAATATCTGCCCGTTTAGTCAAGGTGTTTACGCTTTTTTTACTTTTGAGTGTAAAAGTTGTTAATATTTTCTGCGTCTTTTTTTGATATGCCCGAGACTTTCGACAGTTCTTCGACGCCTGCTTCTTTTATGGCGGTAATCGTTTTGAAATGCTTCATCAGTATCTTTGCCTTTTTTTCGCCGATTCCGTCGATTTTTAAGAGAGAAGATGAAAAACTGCTCTTTTGGTGCTTTTTGTGGTGGTAGGTTATCGCAAAGCGGTGAACTTCCTCCTGTATGTTTGATACCAGAGTAAAAGCCGCCCTGTGCGAATTTATTTCTATTTCTCCGCCGTCAAAGGCTATCGCCCTTGTTCTGTGTTTGTTGTCCTTAACCATACCGAAAACAGGTACGGAAATATTCATCTCACGAATAACCGGAAGCACGGCATTTACCTGCGGCTGACCGCCGTCGAGCAAAATCAAATCAGGCAGTATCTTAAAGGTGCTCTCACTGTCGTCCTCGTAGTAGTGCTTAAATCTTCTTCTGAGCACTTCGTTCATCGAGCCGACATCGTTTTGACCGTCAAAACTTTTTATCGCAAATTTTTTGTATGCCTTTTTCATGGGGCGTGCATTGTGAAATACTACCATTCCTGCCACGTTGTCCGCACCGAAGGTGTGGGATATATCGTAACTTTCAATGTATTCGGGAGGCTTTGGCAACGCCAGCAGTTCGCCGAGTTCCTCAAGAGCTGCCATTTCTTTTCCGAGTCTGCCTTGATTTTGGGCAAGGTGCTCATTTGCGTTTTTTATGCACATATTGACTATCGCAAGGTGCTCGCCCTTTTGCGGATGAATAATTTCGACTTTCTTTCCTCTTAGGCTTTCGAGAAATTCTTTGAGCAATTCCTCGTCCGTTACCGAGCCGTCAAGCGCTATTCTTCCCGGAATATCCGAACGCATTGAGTAGTATCTTTCGATTAATTCCGAGCGTGCGTCCTCGGCATTGTCCACGCTGTCTATTATCCAGTGTTCGCTGTCCGTAAGCCTGCCCTGCTTAAAACGCAGAACCTCAAAGCATGATTTTTTGTTTGAACTTGTGAGTGCGAATACATCTTCTTCGGGAACATTTATGCTTACTACTTTTTGCTTTTCGTCAAGGTTTTGTATGGCTCTGATTCTGTCACGCATTTTTGCCGCTTTTTCAAATTCCGTATTTTCGGAATATTCGTACATACGCCTTTTCATTTCCTCAACGGATTTTGACGCACCGCCTTTCAGAAATGCGACGGCATCGTTTATGGAGGAGATGTAGTCCTCTTTGCTGATTCTTCCGGCACAGGGTGCGGAGCATATTCCCATAAATCCGTTAAGGCACGGACGGGATTTGCCGTAATCTTTCGGAAATTTTTTGTTGCACTGCGGAAGTTTGAATATTCTCAGCGTTTCCTCAACGGCGTTTTTTACACTGAAATTGGATATAAACGGCCCGATGTATTCTGCATTGTCGTCGAGAATTTGCTTTGCCTCGCTGATTTTCGGGAAATCCTCTTTTGTTATTTTGATGTAATTGTAGCCCTTGTCGTCTTTCAGAAGAATGTTGTACTTTGGCATATGCTGTTTAATAAGCGAACACTCGAGAACAAGTGCTTCAAATTCCGTGTCGCACAGTATATAGTCAAAGTCATCGACATTCTCCACCATTCTTATTACTTTCAGCGAATGATTTGAATGTGAGCCAAAGTATGATGATACCCTGTTTTTCAGCGCCTTTGCTTTACCGATATATATTATCTTTTTGTCTTTGTTTTTCATAATATAAACGCCCGGATTCAGGGGCAGAGCCATTGCTTTTTTTCTAAGTTCTTTTTCTGTCAAGGTATCACCTCCTTAAATTTTTTTGATTTTTTTATTTCACATTTTTGCAGGCTCTTGTAACAACTTTGTGCGAGCCTTCGTATACATTGCCGTAAATATTCAGCCCGTCAACTCCGTATGCCCTGATTGGTACATCTCTGCCGACCATAAACAGATTGTTTCTGATGGTTATGTTTTTGTGAATGTGCTTGTTCACTCTTCTCATAAACGGTATGGGCTTAATCAGCACACCCGGATGTCGCTTATAGATAGAGGGACACATAAGAAATTTGTTTGAGTAAATCTCAACATCTCTGACCGGTCCGCTTTCGTACCATGCAAATGCGTCATTGCTGATGAATATGCAAGCCATCTGGCTGTAACTGAATACATTGTCGTGAATTTTTACTTTGCCCGAGGTGGTGCATAAAACATCTCTTGTCGGAATTGCCGTGAATTCGCAGTTCGCTATTTCCACATTCGGACAGTAACTCTTGTTTTCAATTACTACATTGGATTGCTTGTGCTTTTTCTGCTCGATTTCGTCGAGAAGTTTTTCGTTAAATGTAACGGTGCAGGTCTTGTTTTCAATATCGTCCACGATTTCCTTGACGGTGTAGTATTTTGAATCGATTTCGCTAAGTGTTGTGCGGTAGAAAAACATTGTCTTGTCGCCTGCAAAGAAGTTTCTGTGACCGCCTTGCTGATGGTGCACGAACTCAAATTCTGCGGTGTAATCGTCAACCTTTTTCTTAAATCTCATAAACGAGCCGTGAATGTTGATTGCGTCGTCGTGAGCCGATTCAAAGTGACTGTTTGTTATGCGTACATATCCCTTGCAGCCGCATATGTGTAGCAGGTCGGCAAACGAGGTCACAACGTGGTCTTTGTCGGCAATGAAATTGATTTTGTCAAATGTGAGGTTTTCGCACATTTGAGACAGCCAGCCGAAGCCTGCCATATAGTTGACCGTGATGTTTTTGCTTTCTACGTTCTTGCTTTCGCCGAAGAAAATGCCGCAGGTGTTTCTGTTTGCGTTTGTTGCGAGCGCAATTGTGTCGCCGAGTTTGTATTTTCTCTTTCTTTTGTACGATATTTGAAGTTCGGTCTCGCTTTTTCTCTCCATCGACTTAACCGAAGCAAAGGCACATTCGGGGTGATTTATGCGCTTAACGAGAGTCTTATCCTCCGAGTGCAAGGCACTGCAATGCGAGTTTTCATCATTCGCAAATTCCCAATAATTCTGCTTTGTAAACGGACTTTGCTCAAAGAAAACGGCTGTGTTCTTTCTCTTTTGGTCTATGTACCATAAGGTTGATGAGGGAATAGAGTAGGTGATTTTATTGCCTTTTATTTCTTTTACCTTGAGCTCAACGCAATTTGGGGATGCATATCTGATTGTAAAGTTTTCTAGCTTTACATTATTGCAACCTATAAGTGCAAACGAGCATATGTCTCCGTGAATTACAAAGGTTGCTCCGTTGCCTTCGATTTTTATATTGTTAAGATTTTCTATGAGCATACCAAAGTATTTCTTCGGGTTCTTAAAGCTGTCCGTGTTGGTGAAATGGATGTTCTTAAATTGGCTGAAATCCTTATAAAAATGGTATTCCTTTTTCTCAAACGAGAGAGTGTCTCCGTCGCTCATTGATTTAACTGCTTCAATAAACGGCACGGAGAAGTTACTTGCGTCTCCGAATTTGCCGGCTTCGATTATCATACTCGTCCCTCTTTCTATGTTTTGCACATATTTTTTGTGTTATTATTATATAATGATACTAAATTTTTTCTTTTAATGCAACCGTTATTGACGATGATTTTGAAATAGTGTAAAATTAAATGTACTTATGACAGACTATAAAAATTTTTAGGAGAAAAATATGACTTGGCAGGAAATATATCAGTCTAAATTAACCACCGCCGAGGAAGCTATAAAGTTGATTCACGACGGTGATAAGGTGGTTGCCGGCTTTGGTTGCGGAGAGCCTCTTCATGTCGAGAGGACTTTGGCGAGTCACTATAAAGAGTATAAAGATGTTGAGATAGTAAATATGCTTACTCTTGTTGAAAGTCCGTGGAGCACGGATGAATTTAAGGGACATATTAAACTTAATACTCTTTTTGCCTCAAAATCCACAAGGGCGGCGGTAAATAGCGGAAACAGTGAGTTTACGACCTCTCATTTTTATGAAATTCCGGATATTATAAAAAATTATATTTGCCCCAGAGTATCTGTCGTTATGGTGTCTCCGCCCGACGAACACGGCTATGTTTCGTTCGGAACCACCGTTGATTATACTAAGGGCACAACCGATTACTGCGATATTGTAATTGCGCAGGTTAATAAATATATGCCACGAACTTTCGGCAATGCCATTAAGCATGTGAGGGACTTTACCTGTTTTGTCGAGTATGATGAGCCGCTTCCCGAGGTTGTTGGGGGAGAAATCAGTGATGTCGAAATGGAAATCGGTAAATACTGTGCTTCTCTCATTAATGACGGAGACTGCCTTCAGCTTGGTATCGGCGGCATACCGAATGCTGTTTGTCTGCAACTTAAAGATAAAAAAGATTTGGGACTTCACAGCGAACTTGTCGGAGACGGTGTTGTTCCTCTTCTTGAAAGCGGAGTTATAAACAATAAGAGAAAAGTAGTCAATAACGGAAGAACGGTGCTCGGTGCGGCATTTGGCTCAAAAATCTTATGCGATTATATAAACAATAATCCGTCGGTGGAAATGCATCCGATTGACTATGTAAATAATCCTATTGAAATCGCAAAGAACGATAATATGGTTTCGATTAATTCCTGCTTGCAGGTGGATCTTTTGGGTCAGGTTGTTTCTGATACCATCGGTCTTTCGCAGTTTTCGGCGGTAGGCGGACAGGTTGATTTTGTAAGAGGCGCCACTATGTCAAAGGGAGGCCGCTCTATCATCGCAATGCCCTCTACGGCACGAAAAGGTACTGTTTCAAGAATAGTTCCGATTATCACCGAGGGCAGTGCCGTTACCACTCCGAGAAATGATGTAAATTATGTTGTTACCGAGTACGGCATCGCTCAGCTTAAGGGCAAGACTCTTAAGGAGAGAACAAAAGAACTTATCCGTATCTCACACCCCAGATTCAGACCTGCCCTTGTGCTCGAGTACAAAAAGCGTTTCGGCTCCGACCCGTTTACCGAGGAGGAGTTTAAGAGTTTTAAGAACAGTATTAAGGAAAAAATCGCAGCCACTATTGAGGATAAAATAGATAAACTGAAAAACATGGCATAGTAAAATGCAGACTTATTCATATTTTGAATGGGTCTGCATTTTGTTAATAATTGATTTACTTATGTCTTTTTTTATTGCAAAAATGATGAATTTGTGATATAATACGCACATGTTTATAAACGACAGACATATAACAAACTAAGGAGAAAAATATGGCATTAACTAGATCAACACACTTTGGCATTGCCAGAAAAATCGTATCAAATATGACTGCGGAAAGTTGGGAGCAAATTCCTCACGCGGGATTGGTTTATGAGCCGGAAGTTACTGCTTTTCTTGCGGAATGTAAAAAGCTTAACGAGGGCTGTACCGATAAGTCAAAGAAGATTACAATTAACACCGTTATGATAAAGGTTATCTGTGAGGGTCTCAAGGCAGCTCCTAAGATGAACGCTCATCTCGAATTTAACCGTAAACTTGTTCGTGGTTGCTTGCACGAGTTTGACCATGTGGATGTTTCTATGCCTGCTCTTTTGCCTAACGGTGAAATGATGACGCTTAATATGCACGATATGGGCAGTAAAACTCTCACTGAAATGACAGAGGCTATTAACGACAGCCTTCGCAGAGCAAAGAACACCGACCTTAATGAGGTTATGTTTGAGGTTTCTCTTGATAACACTCTTCAGGGACTTAAAAAGGGCAAGTTGCTTCAGGCAGTACGCAGACTGTACGGCTCAAAGACAGGTAAGCATAAGGTAAAGACCCTTTCCGGACAGGCTAAGAAGGATTATTATTCAATCCCTACAACCGAAAGACTTACTAAGCACGACATTGAGCAGGGTACAATTACTATTTCAAACCTTGGCTCAGTTAAGCGTGATTTCAAAGGTTGTTGCACACTCCTTGAGATTATTCCGCCACAGGTTGTTGCTATTGCTATCAACTCCGCACAGCAGAGACCTGTTGTCGTTGACGGCGAAATTAAGGTGGGCACCGTTATGCCTATCTCTATTTGCATGGACCACAGAGCGCTCGACTACGGAGACATTGTTCCTTTCTATAATAAACTTGATGAAATCTTTGCTAACCCTCAGATTATTCAAGAGTGGAAGTAATTAATCATACATAATAATTAACACCTCTTGCATTGATTGCAGAGGTGTTTTTTGCTTGTTGATTTAGTGCGTGTTAAAAAATATTCGACGGCGTTATTCGCTGATTTTCATAGTATACTTTGTTTATTGCCCTGACATCGTTCAGGTCTTTTTTTGTTTCTACGTTAGGCTCATCATCCAGTGCATTTATGCTTTGTGCAAGTTCATCAAGCATATCGTGCGGAGAAAAAATGTATGCCGTGTCATTCTTCTCTTTCCAATATTCCTTTAGTTCTTTCGGCTTTTCTTCTTTCGCCAGAGTGTCTATTGTGGTATAGAAATTTTTTACATAAATCTGCTCGCTTATGCAGCAGGTTACAGTCAGAGCGATAAGCACGGCAGCTATCCAAATTCGTTTCAATTACATTCATCCTTTTTTACTATATATACATTGCCCTCGTTATCCGTATTCATGAGCAGTATGTTTTGGCACTGTTCTCCGTGTATAACCGCAAGCAGTTTAATCGAATTTTTCGAGCATTTTATGTTTGAATAGTACTCATCTATTTCTTCGCCGTCCATTATCACCGTGAGTGGCACTTCGGCAGGCTCAACTTTTATCCCTGCTTCTTTTGGCGTGAGAGGAGAAAACTCCGATTTCGTCTGTACGGATATTGTTCCGTTTGTCTCCACCACTGCGTTTGCCACCTGTGATATATCGAATACTCCCGCTTGCCTGATTCCGTCGATTAAATCGTCAACGGTGTATCTCAATTTCTTCATTTCTTTTTGTTGAATTTCACCGTCTTTGATGACAAAAATCGGTTTTCCCTGTATTAAATTTCTGAATTTCAGCGATTTCATGGCGAGAGCCGATGTCAGTATTTCAAAGGATATGAATATCGCAATGGGTATCAGCGAGTTCGCCAGCGGCATTCCGTTATCCTCCAGCGGCACGGTCGCAACCGCACTTATCAGAATGGTGATAACAAGTTCCTGCGGATTTAATTGTCCCACCTGCCGCTTGCCCATCACTCTGACCGATGCACTTACAAAAAAGTAGATTATTATAGCTCTTATAATCGTAATAGTCATATTGTCACCGAAAATATTTTGTGCCTCATTTTGTATATTATTCAAAAAATTTCATAATCTAACCATGGTGAATGTAATGAATATTTATGACGATTACGAACTTAATCGTCTGACACTTGAAGATGATTTTAAGGACAGTTCGGATTTTTTGTTAAAGGAGATTATAACGGGAAACAATAAGGCATTGGTTTGCGGAATGGATGGACTTATAGATTCTCTTCAACTTTCCCAAATGATTATGAAACCACTTCTGGAATGTAAAAAAAGTTTTGACTCCTCTGTGCAACAACTTGAATATATCAAAACAGAGGCCGTTCACTGCATAGAACAAAATAGCGTAAAAACTTTTGAGGACGCATATTATTTCTTATCTTCCGGCTTTGCCGTGGTGATAATAGACGGAATCGGCGAGGCACTTGCTTTCGGTATTCAGGGTTGGACAAGGCGTGACACCTCCGAGGCGAAAACAGAGGCTAATGTAAAGGGTGCAAAGGAATGTTTTGTCGAGTCGATTAACGATAATAAGGCACTGCTTCGAAAACGCCTTAAAACCTACCACCTAAAGCAAAAGCAGATTAAGCTCGGCTCGTCGGTAAGTACACCTGTCGCTCTGTGCTATCTTGATAACTGTGCGGATAAAAGCACCGTAAAGGCAGTAGAACAAAGACTTAAAGACGCCGATTTGAGCACGGTCTCCGATTACGGTGAACTGAGTGCATTTCTCGATAGCAACATAAAATCATTTTTCACCGCCGTGGGAAATACCGAGCGTCCCGATGTGCTTGCCTCAAAACTTCTTGAGGGCAGAGTGGCTGTTATGGTTGAGGGCTCGCCGTTCGTTATTTATGTTCCGTATCTTTTCTCCGATAATTTTTCTGCTGCAGATGATTACGATAATCACCCGATTTTTTCGGGTTTTATGCGGCTTTTGCGTTATTTTTCGTTTGTTGTGTCTCTGTTTTTGCCGGGACTTTTTGTTGCGGTCGGAACATATCATCAGGAACTTATACCGACCAATCTTTTGTTTTTGATAGCGTCTAATGAGGCGGCGACACCGTTCAGCCTTGCGACCGAGGCGGTCTTTGTTCATCTGCTTTATGAGATTATGAGGGAGAGCGGACTCAGACTGCCCGAAAACATAGGCCACGCCGTTTCGATTATCGGCGGCATAGTGATAGGAGATGCCGCAGTTTCGGCAGGCATTATCGGAGCTCCCATGCTTATAGTTATTGCTGTTACGGCAATTTCGTCATATGTCATTTATCCGCTTTACGAGAGCATTGCCGTGCTTAGAATTATATTTATTTTTGCCGGCGGAATGCTCGGTATTTACGGAATTATGCTTTTGTCAGCCGTGTTGTTTTGCAATATATGTGCTCTGTCTCCGCTCGGCGTTCCTTACAGCGCACCGCTCTCTCCGTTGAGCATTCATTCGCTCGGTGATGTTTTGGTGCGTGAAAATTGGAGAAAACTTTCTCGGCGCAAGGTGAGAATAGGTGAATTGGAGGGCGTGTCCGATGAACAGTAATGCAAAGCGGGGGACTGTATCGGCATTTCAATTTTTTTCGATTATTTTTATTTCCCGTGCTGTTGTTTCCTTTACCTACATTCAGACTATTTCGGTCGGCAGGTTCGCAACCGATATTTTAATTGCTTATGCAATCTCGTTCTTTTTAAGCCTTTTGCTGTCGTTTCCTGCCGTGATGTGTGTAAGAAAAGGTGTGTCTCCTTTTAATAATAAATTTTTGTCGCTTTTTTATGCCTCATATTATGTGTTTATTTGTGCTCTTACCGTAAATCGCTTTTCATATTTTGCTGTGTCAAAGATGAATCCGAGGCTTTCTTTAGCCGTGATTGTGACGGTGATTCTTGTTGCGGTGTGCTACGGGGCATACCTCGGACTTGAACCGCTCGCAAGATTTGCGGGCTTTTGCGCCGTGATTCTCGGACTTGTTATTATGTCGGTTACACTCTGTAATATTAAAAATTTCAATGTGCTGAATTTTTATCCCGTGATTGTGAATTCAAAGCGTCAAATTATTTCAAATGCGCTCCTTTTTACGGCAAATACCGCTCAGCCCATAACCTTGCTCGCACTGTATAAAAGAGTTGCTTCAAATCCCGTAAAGGCGTATTATGCCGGTATTACAGCATCTTATGCGTGCGTTATGCTGCTGCTTGTGTTTTGCTGTGCGGTACTTGGAGCAAATGCCGATTTGCAGGCTTTTCCGATTTTTACTCTTTTCAGGATGGCGTCTCTTTCCGATATGTCACGGCTTGATATTTTGCATACCTCATTTTGGATTTTTGCCGTTTATCTAAAATGCGCCGTGATGATTTTTTGTGCCGGACTTTGCGTGCGTAATGTTTCCGATTCAAAAAAAACGGTTCTTTTTACCGTGGCATCGTTTGTTGTGTCGCTTTTGATGATTTACTTGCTCGGCATCGATGTTTCCTCTTTGTCGGTTAAAATCGGTTTTGTGTTTTATGTATCGCTTACGGTTGTTGTTCCGCTTGTTTACAGCTTTGTAGGAGGAAAAAATAAAAATGCTTAAAAAATTTTGTTCTCTGCTTTTCTGCCTTACGGTTTTGCTTTTGTTTTCCTCGTGTTCTTATTCTGGCAACCTTTCCGATATGTCGGTGGCACAGGGCGTGTCCGTCGATACCGAAAACGAAAAAACAAAGGTTTGCGTACAGTATCTTGATTTGGCAAAGGGCAGTTCCACTACTGAGGGTTTTGACAGTAATATCACTTCGGTGGCATGCGGCTCGGGAGATAATATTTCAAAAGCCGTATCAAAGGCTTCGGCAGGGGTTACCGGCCCCATCTTTTTCGGGCAGAATAAAATCATAGTGTTCGGTATGGAATATGCCGAACTCGGACTGGACGGAATAAACGATTATGTCCTGCGTGGAATTGACAGCCGACCCGATGTTCAGGTTGCTCTGTGTGACACATCGGCACAAGAAGTGATACGCTCAAAGCAGGGAAACGCAAAAATACCCGCTCAAAGTGTTTATGACATGATTAAAACAGGAGAGAGAGTCGGACTCAGTATAAGCGTCAGTGCAAACGAGTTGATGAATGCTTATTCCGATGAAACTTCGGATGTCTGTCTTCCTTGCCTCGGCGTAAATGATGAAAAAACATTCTGCAACGGAATTGTGATTTTCAGTTCACAAAAACCTGCCGCTCTCCTTGATGACGGTGAAACTTTCGGCTTTCTTTTGATGAATGATTTGATAAAGGGCGGAGCGCTTAATGTTTATGACGAAAAGTTGGGAAACGTAAGTTTTGAAATAAAATCAACGAAAATAAAAAAAACAGCCTCATCGGTCGGCTCCGCAATTAAATTCGACTGTAAGCTCAAAGCAAAGCTGATTCTTAATAATACCCAAAAGGGAATTGTAGTCAAAACAAGCGAAGAAGATATTTCACGCCTTGAGGTTCTTGCAAATCAGGAACTTGAACGCCTTTGCACCTGCGCCGTAAAAAAATGCCTTGAGTCAAAAAGTGATGCTCTTTTTATCGGCAAAATGCTTGCAAAGAGCGATCTTGACGCTTATAACAGAATGAAAAGCAACTGGCATGAAAATCTCGCAAATGTAAAATTTAATATTAACGCTTTGTCCGAAATCGAATTAATCAGCGACAATTCAATAAAAGAGTGATATAAAGGCACTGTTAAATAAAGTAACCAGTTCGCTCGTATCGTTCGGCTCGGCAGGTTTTATCATAGACAGCATAGGGATTAACAGCGTTGCTAAAAATATTATTAAATAAATTATCATTGCTCGTTTCATTTTGCTTTTTGCTCTCCTTGACATTAATTTTGTTCTTTAGTATAATATATTATTAATACAGAAAATTTATAACTGTTAATATAAATTTATACAGGGAGCAGGTAATTATGGCGGCTAACTATATTTCCCCCATTTCTATGGACGCACTTTCGAGTCTTTGCGGCGAGCTCGGAAAAAACAATCGCATTAAGCCTTCGGATTTTGATAAATACCATGTTAAACGAGGACTCAGAAACGAGGACGGAACCGGTGTTATGGCAGGTCTTACCCGCATATGCTCGGTTGAGGGTTACTATATTCTCGACGGTGAGCGTATTCCGAAAGAGGGTAAACTTTCGTATCGTGGCTATAACATTAAGGATATAATCGACGGTTGCGTAAACGGTGACCGTTTCGGCTTTGAGGAGGTTGCGTGGCTTCTTATTTTCGGCGAACTCCCGACGCAAGACCAACTTCACGCCATCTGTGAGGTTTTCGGCGAGTGCAGAACTCTCCCCGATGAATTCATCGAGGATATGATTATGAAACACCCGTCAAAGGACATTATGAATAAAATGGCTCGTTGCGTGATGTCACTCTATTCGTACGACGAAAACCCTGATGACATTTCGGTAGCCAATGTTCTTCGACAGTCGCTTCAGCTTATAGCACAGTTTCCTACTATGATGAACTCCGCTTATCAGGTTAAGCGCAGAGCGTACTATAATAAGTCGATGTATCTTCATCCGATTAAAAAGGAACTTTCAACAGCCGAGTCCATTCTTCGTCTGCTTCGTGCCGATAAATTTTATACCGAAGACGAGGCAAGACTTCTCGATATTTGTCTTATGCTTCATGCCGACCACGGCGGCGGTAACAACTCTACTTTTTCTACCCGTGTGCTTACCTCCAGCGGAACGGATACATATTCCGCCATTACTGCCGGTCTCGGCTCGCTAAAGGGTCCCCGTCACGGCGGTGCAAATATCAAGGTTGCTCATCAGATGGACTATGTTATTGAAAATCTTGACGATTCAACAAACGATAAGCAGGTTTACGATCTGCTCGTTAAGATTCTTAATAAAGAAGCGGGCGACGGCTCGGGACTCATTTACGGTATGGGACATGCCGTTTATACTCTTTCAGACCCCAGATCCGTTATACTTAAGCAGAGTGCAAAGAAACTTGCTATCGAACACGGCTTTGAAAAGGAATTTTTGACACTTGATGCGATAGAACGTCTTACTCCTAAGGCTTTTGCTGATGTTAAGGGTGTAGATAAGCCTATGTGTGCCAATGTTGATTTATACAGCGGACTCGTTTATAAGGTACTCGGTATTCCTGAAGATTTGTATACGCCGCTTTTTGCTTCGGCTCGTATTGCCGGCTGGTGTGCTCACCGTCTGGAGGAGATTACAACCTCGTCACGCATTATGCGTCCCGCATATAAGAGCGTGACCAAACCGAGGGAGTATGTGGATTTAAGTAACAGATAAAACGGAGGAAAATATGCGTAAATATTCATTAACTGCGTTACTGCTGCTAATTGCTTCGGCAGTGTTTAGAATATTGGGCATATTCTTTGACGGAACTGTTTTTTACAATGTAGCGTTTTATGTTTTGTTGGCTGTGGCTCTTGTGCTTGAGTTGGTGCAATGCCACGAAAATTCACACTGTTCTCCGGCAATTCCGAGAGGGGACAGTTTTAGACTCAGGCTTTTTGCACTTTTTGCGGCTGTCGGAATGTTTATAGATTTTATTTCGTCCGCCGTCGGAGTGTATAAATGCTGTATCAATCGCTCGGATTCGGTGTCGAGGACGGCATTGGAAATTCTGCTTTGTGTTTTTGCATTGCTTTCTTGCATTTCTATGCTGTCATGCGCCGTTTCGTTTTCCGACGGTAATGCCTATGATTTTCGTAAGGTGCCGGCGCTTAATGTAATGCCGCTTATGTGGCTTTTGCTTAAGTGCATAATCGGTCTTACCGATGTTTACGGCGTGGGAGATGTCGATTTTACCGTAATGTATCTTGCGGTAATGTTCGGTATCGGGGCGTTTTACTCCTTTGCCTACGAGAGCGAATCCGATAAAGGCGCAAGAGCCTTTTCGGTGTTCTGTTTTAATTCTTTTTCTGCCTGTGCCGGTATGGGTGCTTTGGGCAGAACGGTGTCGGTTTTGCATAATAAAATCGCTTTTACCGACGAAAATTCAATTTTTATTTTATCGTTGCTTCTGGCAGGTACTTTTACATATTCCCTTGGCAGAAATGCGCTTAATGATTCTTTGTACTGAGAGGTGCCGCTTTGCCGGAAAGTTTTATATCCAATTTGCAGACCGTTGCCGTGCAGGTAATCGTTCTGTATCTTATAGCGTCTGTCGGCTTTATTGCCGATAAAACCAAAATATTCGTTAAAGCCGATGCGACAAGACTCGTCGATTTGCTTTTTAATATGATTTTACCCGTTGCGATAATCAATTCGTTTTTGTCGCTGGAGCGAACGAGGGAGCATATTATCGGTATTTTCGTATCGCTTTTTTTGGCGTTTTTGACGCATTTTGTTGCTATAATTATATCTACGTTCTGCTTTAGAAAAAGAGATAAAAAGGAACAGGGAATTTATCATTATGCTATGGTCTTTTCTAATGCGGCATTCTTGTCTCTGCCTTTGGCGCAAAGCGTAGTGGGCGACGAGGGCGTTTTTTATTCCTCGTGCTATGTTGCGGCGTTTAATATTCTCGCCTTTACTTACGGAATTAAGAAAATAAGCGGTGGCGAGGCAGAAATTAAAATCAGGCATCTTATTTTCAATCCAGGCTCAATCAGCGTTCTTATAGGAATTCCGCTGTTTTTATTGCAACCTACGCTTCCGGTGTTTTTAAGCACAACACTCGACAGAATAGGCGCCTGCAATTCTCCCATGGCTATGATAGTTTTCGGAACATTTTTTGCAAATTGTAATTTCAAAAATATTTTTGCAAAAAAAGAAGTGTATTTCGTATCGTTCGTTAGGCTGTTCCTTATTCCCGTGATTATGCTTTTTGTGTTTAAGCTGTTCAGAATTGAGGGAAGTATGCTCGTTGCTCTTACCATCAGTGCCTGCGCTCCCGTAGCGACAAATACCGCTATGTATGCGGCAAAATATGATAACGATACCGCACTTTCCTCCGAACTTGTGGGGCAGACGAGTATCTTTTCTGTCATAACGATGCCTGTAATAGTCGCTTTGGCACAATTAATTTAATATACGATTTGTATATTTTTTATATCCAAATTGTTAATTTTTATTGTTTTATATTGATTTTTTGTTTGAAATTTCGGTATAATTTGATTAGATTGTTGTAAAATTTATAAAACGAAAAGGATGATTTTATGAAGCTTGTTATTTCGGTTGTATCAAATCAGGATGCCGATAAGGTTATTTCCGCTCTCGGAGCAAAAGGTTATTATGTAACTAAGATTGCCACAAAGGGTCAGTTTCTCGTTGACGGAAACACCTCTATTTTGAGTGCATGCCATGACGAAGAGGTGCCTGAGATTTATGATATAATTAAGAATAATGTAACTAAGCGCACCGTTAAAACTCCGGGTGTCACCAGCACCGTTCAAGGCTCGTTGCTTAATCAGGCTGTGGACGTCGAGGTCAACGGAGCGTCTGCGTTTACTATAAATATTGAGGATTTAGTTAAGTTTTAGTATGAAGTTTGTCAATTTTGTCGGAAACGAAAGAGTAAAGGAGCAACTCACATATTTGCAGGAGTCGGGCAGGCTCCCTCACGCTTTTGTAATAGAGGGCGAAGAGGGGCTCGGAAAGCGTACTCTTGCCAAGGAGATAGTGCTTAATCTTTTTTGCAAAGCCGATGAAAAGCCGTGCTTTAATTGTCCTCAGTGCTCTAAGGTACTGAAGGGAGTTCATCCCGATGTGTTTGAATATTCCGCACCCGGCGGAGTGAACAGTTTTCATATTCAAACCGTTCGTGAGATTATAGAAGATGTCTGTATTCAACCGAATGAAGCGGATTATAAGGTCTATATTCTCGGTAATTGTCAGTGTATGAATATGAATGCTCAAAACGCTCTTTTGAAAGTTTTGGAGGAGCCGCCGGAGTATGTTATGTTTATTATGACAACGGACTCAAAGTCTGCTTTGCTTGAAACCGTGCTCTCCAGAAGCGTTGTCATATCGCTTGAGGGAGTTAGCGAAAAAATCGGAGCAGACTACATTTGCTCGCATATTGAGAACGCAAATTATGATGACGCACTTAACGCCTGTACCGTATGGGGCGGTAATATAGGTAAGGCCATTGAGACTCTCGGCGACAGTAAACTTGCAAAAATCAGTTCTGTTGCAAATGAGATTTGCACAGCCTTAACGGCAAACGACGAGTATTCGCTTCTTAAAACTTGTGCCGTGTTTGACAAAGACAGGGAATTTACCGTGTCTGCGCTGACTTTGCTTAAAACAATATTCAGAGACGCTCTCGTTTATTCCGACACCTCCGTGGTGCTTTCGGGGCAGAGAGATTCTGCGTCAAGGCTTGCTCACGAGTTGAGTAAAAAGAAACTTGTAAATCTTGTTTCGGCGTGCGATAATCTCATATCGCTCGTTAAAAAAAATGCTAACAACGCCATAGTTATAACAAAGATTTGCTATGACCTTCGCAGGGCTGTCGGCAGATAATTTTTGATTGGAGAAAAATATAAATGACTGAAGTAGTTGGAGTTCGTTTTAAGGATACCGGTAAAACATATTACTTTGACCCGGGTAAACTTGATATACATAAAAACGATGTGGTAATAGTCGAAACCGCCAGAGGAACGGAAAACGGTACAGCCGTTTACGGCAACAAGGCTGTTCGTGACGAGGAAATAGTAAGCCCTCTTAAACCCGTTCAAAGAATTGCCACAAAAGAAGATTTGGCACGAATTGAAAAAAACAGAAAGTCGGAAAAGGAGGCGTATTCCATTTGTCAAAAGAAAATTGAGGAACATAAACTCGATATGAATTTGACAGAGGTAGAGTATACTTTTGACGGCTCAAAGATTATTTTTTATTTTACCTCGGACGGCAGAGTGGACTTCAGAGAACTTGTAAAGGATTTGGCATCTACCTTCCATACGAGAATTGAACTCAGGCAAATCGGGGTTCGTGATGAGGCTAAGATGCTCGGCGGACTCGGTGTGTGCGGCAGACCGTTTTGTTGTTCCACTTTTCTTAATGATTTTCATTCCGTATCAATTAAGATGGTAAAAGACCAGGGTCTTTCTCTCTCTCCCACAAAGATAAGCGGATGCTGCGGCAGACTTATGTGCTGTCTTAAATATGAGCAGAATTCGTATGAGTATCTTAATAAGATTACTCCGAGAGTCGGCACCGTGGTTGACTGCCGTGACGGCAGAGGAGTTGTTGTCGATGCCGCTGTGCTTACCGGCAAATTAAAGGTACAACTCAATTCTTCTCCGGAGGGTGCTCCTCCGATAACCGTAAACAGAGGCGAGGTAAGAATAGTTAAAAAATAAAAATTTTTCTTGTCACCCTGTTTTTAATACGGTTGAAAAATTCTTTATTTAGTGCTTGATTTTTATTTCTTGTAATGTTATATTAGTGTTACAGAAATGGTAATTAATATTATTTTAATTAGGAGGTATGTTTCAATGGCTTATGCAATTTCAGATGAATGCATCTCTTGCGGTGCTTGTGCAGCAGAGTGCCCGGTAGGCGCTATCAGCGAAGGCGATTCAAAGTACGAAATTGATGCCGATGCTTGCATCGAGTGCGGTGCTTGCGCCGGTGTATGCCCTGTAGGTGCACCTGCACAGGCATAATCATTGCGTAAAGATAAAGAGGTAACGACATTTTCTTTTGCCGTTACCTCTTTTTATTTTTGTTCTTTTTATTTTGTTATCGCTTGCTCTTCTTCATCGGTGATGTAGTCATTTTCGTTGAATTCTTCAAAACTGTTTTTCTCGTCTGCGGCAAGCTGAATGTTGTTTTCAGCCATTCTGAGCGTAGCCTCTGTAAAACCGAGCAGAATGAAAAATATCATCATTTCCTTTGGCGACTGCAATGTGTGCTCGTAAAGCGACATCATAACAAAACCTATGAGCGACGATGTATAAAGCACGGCGTACGGTCTGTACGCATTGTTTTTCAATTTGTATAACTTTATCAGATTTCTTGCAAAGATAATTATAATCGATGTTGCCATCACAATTCCGACTATTCCGCCTTCGGTCGCTATTTCAAGAAAAAGATTGTGTGCATGGGTTCTGTTTATTCCCAGTCTTGAAATTATTTCACGGTGTATGTTTTCTGTTCCGGCACCCAGACCCAGCAGTGGATTTTCGCCGAACAACTCTGCACACGTCTGCCATATGGCAAAACGGTTGCTGTTTGATGCGAGAAATTCGTCGCCCGTTCCGTCTTTATATCTCAGTGCAAATGTAAGCGGTATTCCTACTGCTAAGATAAACATAAACGGAATCAGTTTCTTAAAAATCTTTTTGTTGCTGAGAAGAAGAGTGATTATAGAAAGGGCTATCGCTATATATGCTCCTCTCGACTCCGTGCAAAGGAGTCCCACAAGAGAAGATATAAAACAATATCTGCTGATTTTTCTGTTTTGTGAATGCTTAAAATAAATAGATGAAAATGCACAAAACGGTGTGGTTATAATAAGAAATGTAGCCAAAATCAGCGGATTGTCAAAGGTGGCTGCCGCTCTCGACGGATACGGATAGTTTACTATTTCAAACGGAAACAGTCTGAATATCATATCATTGAATTCGTAGTACAACGGGTTTGCTATTATGAAATTAAACCAATTTGTGTATTTCGTCAGATTATAAGTTACAAATTCCAATATGGCTATCAGCCCTATTGTGCCGGAGGCTATGTTGACAGCCGTTATGGCGTTTTTCAGTTTTTGCTTTGTATTTATTATGTTTGCCGTCTCTATGTATGTCAGAAAACAGCCCATCCATAATAATCCTATAAGTGCCGATAAAATATGCGTGTCGCTCCATATCGCCGAAATTATCATATATGTCATATATACCATAAAGGCTTTTCCCAGTTGACCTAATTTTGCATTTCTGCCGGTTTTCTTAAAGTGGATTAAAAACGGTATATAGAATATAAAAACAAACAGCGGAGCCAAGTATTCCGGAAATAAAAAAGATATTCCGTATATGACGAGAAGGGCTCTGAAAAGCTTCTTGTCGCTTTGCTCAACTCTTTGTGCCATTGATTCACCCCATATCGATGTTATGTGTGCCGCCGAAATTCGACGCAATAATACATTTTATTTTAATTGATAATACCACATAGATTATTGCTTTGCAAGATATTATTTACATTGCGTTAAAAGTTAATTTATAAATTATAATAAATAATATATTGCAAAGACAGTAAATATGTTGTATAATTTTATAGTATTTCAGCGTATTACTATATATTTAGGAGTGATTTTGTGGACGAAAAGGATTTAGACATTGAAAAGGAAACTGCCTCTTCGGAAAATGGACAGGATATAAAAAATACATCCGATTCATCTAATCCGGAGCCTAAGCTCGAGGACAACGATAACTGGAAGTTTGATGCAGAAGCACCTACTCTCGGCGACAGCGTTATAGCAAATGACGAATTTGAGATTAAAATCCCCGAGTCATCCGCTTATGAGACAGCCCCGAGACCTACAAAGACGGCTGTGGCTCAGCAGGAGAGTACCCCCGCAAAGAGAGGCGTTAAGGGAGACAAGCCGCTGTTCATTCTTTTGACGGTTCTTGTCGCTGCAATAATTGCGGCGTGTGCCGTTCTCGGAACATTTTATTACACTCAGCCAAACAGCGATGAGAGAATGAATCCGGGTAATGTTGCATTAACCGTGGGTGAGACCCCTGTTTCAATCGGTATGTATAACTATTATTATACCTGCATCAGCCAAAACTATATTACATATGCCGGCTACGGATATTATGATATAGACACCACCAAGGACTATTCTCAGCAGACTTGCACCACCGATGACGGCGAGGAGATTACCTGGGCGCAGAGATTCGAAAATGAAACTCTTGACCAAATTCAGTATATTACGGCTTACTATGAGGACGCTGTTGCTCACGGAGTAACAATGACCGATGAGCAAAAGAAAAATATTGATACCTCTCTTGACGGACTTAAAGCAAGTGCTACTTCGGCAGGTAAATCAGTCGACGCATATATCGCTTCAACATACGGCGATTACTGTGGTACGGCTACCCTCAGGAAAATGCTTGAGCAGTGCTATGTTGCCGAAAATTACTATCAGCAAAAACAGCTTGACACTACCGTAACCACCGAAGAGGAGCAGAAATATTTTGATGAGCATAAAGAGGACTATGAGAATGTATCCTTTGCTTATCTTCAGATTCCGTTTGCTTCCGACAACGGCTCCGATGCCATTAAAGATTCCAAGGATACCGTTATGTCTAAGTGCGACGAATATGTAAAGCAGGTTTCGTCGGTTGATGATATGAAGAAGCTTATTCCTACCGCTTGTAAGGAAGCCATAGATAATTATGTAAATCAAGGCTACGCTAAGGATGCAACTTCCTGTGCCGAAATGCTTGCGGCAAATATCGAGGTCAAAATTACGACTAAGGAGAGCGGCTTTATTAAGGAAGCTATTGACTGGCTCTTTGACGATGATACAAAGGTAGGAGACTGCAAATACTTTGCAGATGATACAAACAGCGTGGTTTATCTCCTCTATAAAACGGCTAACCCGACCGCAGATACCACTCAGGTTTATTCCGTTCGCCATATCCTCATTACTCCCGAGAGTGATGACAACAGCGATTCGAGTGATAAGTCAAGCGAAGAGTCAAGCAAAACTAAGGAATACACCCAAGAGCAGTGGGATGCAGCAGAGAAAAAAGCTAACGAAATTCTTGACGAGTATAAGAACGGCGAGCAGACCGAATATGAATTTGCAAAACTTGCAGAGGAAGATTCTGCCGATACCGAATCAACTTCTAAGGGTTCATCGGGACTTTACGGCGGTCTTTGTGCAGGCGTAAAGAAGGGACAGATGGTTGAGGAGTTTGAAAACTGGTCAACCGATTCCTCAAGAAAGTACGGCGATACGGGTATAGTTAAATCGCAGTACGGCTACCATATTATGTATTTCATCGAGAATACCGAAAAATATCTCTACGATTGCAAGTCGGATATTCAAAAGCAAAAAGAGGACGAATTCGTATCCTCCGTTAAGATTAAGAAGCATAAGAACGCCATGAGCAAAACTAAGGTTGCACAGCCTACCGCTTCAACCAAATCGTCAAGTTCCGCTCAGCAATAAATTGCACTTGTAAATTAAAGTCATATAGTGTAAAATATTCTTGCATTATTTATTAAAAACTGTAAAAGGAAGAAATAAGATGTCTAAGGAAAACCCAACAAAAGAAGAAAAGGCACAGGCAAAGGCAGATAAAAAGTATGCCAAGCTTGAGGCTAAGTACGATAAGGCTTATGACAGAAAAGACGCACTTAACGAACAGATAGATGCTCTTAAGACCGAAATTCTCAATGAGTCCGACCAAAAGAAGAAAAAGAAACTTCGTGATAAAAGAGACCGCCTCGTTCAGGAGCGTGATTCTATTATCATCAGAGAGGACGAACTCGTTGTTCCTATGGAGCCAAAGACCAAGAAAATCATTACCGCCGTTGTTTCGGTAATCGTTATAGTGGCTCTTCTCTTTGCATATATCGCAACAGGTACTGTTCGTAAGGGACTTTGCGGAACTCTCGGCTGGCCGCAGAGCACATTTACCGCATATACCTTTAAGGACGATGACGGTAATAAGCATAATATTAAAATCAGTACATATAACTATTATTTCTCAATGTACTATAATAATCTTCGCAATACCACATCACAGTACAAACAGTACGGTCTCAATCTTGACGATATGAATATGAATGTCGATTTTGATAAGAAACTTTCAAGTCAGACAAGAACAGAGGACGGCAAGACAGAGACTTGGCTCGAGTATGTTCAGGAGCAGGTTGAAAAGCAGATTAAGTCAAACTATATGTACTACTATATGGCTGTTGAGGCTAATGACGGCAGTGAACCTGATGTTACCGAGGATCAGCAAAAGGAAATTGACGAAGCTCTTGAAAATTACGAAACTTCCGCAAAGAAGTACGGCTACACTCTCAGCGGTTATCTGACAGCCGCTATGGGTAAGGGCGTTACCGAAGAGGTTTTCCGCAAGGAAGCTAAGATTTCCTATATCGCACAAAACTATTCTTCCGAATATAAAGAAGAACTCGCTTCAAAGACATATGATGATTCCGACCTTGATGCTTATAAGGATGAGCACCTTGCAGATCTTCAGTCCGTAGACATTAAACTTTTTGAGTGCGACAGCGAGGACGATGCAGTTGCATTTAAGAAAGAACTCAAGTCCGACGGTTCTAACTTTGCCGAACTTGCTTCCAAGTATACGGATAACGATTATGATAAAGAGGCTTATAAAGACGAGGCTGAGACAACATATAAGGATATTACTGTCAGCACAATGAAAAACCTTTCGTTCGCTATCGCAACCGCAGACGATAAGGACAGCGAGAAGTACAGCGGTCTTGATTGGCTTTATTCTTCCGACCGTAAGGCGGGAGATATTAAGCAGGAGTCAACCTCTGTTGTTTATGTAATTAATCCTGTTCATCTTTCTGATGTTAAGACGGTTAATGTTCGCCATATTCTTATTAAACCTAATGACGAAGGCGATAACGCAAATAACGCAAAGGATTGCACCGAGGAGCAGTGGAACACCGCTTACGATAAGGCTAAGTCAATACTTGACGAATATAACGCAGGCGAAAAGACATCAGACGCTTTTGCAGCTCTTGCTAAGTCAAATTCGGCTGACAGCAATGCCTCCAGCGGCGGACTTTATGAGAATGTTGTACCTAATCAGATGGTTCCTTCCTTTAACGCATGGTGTTTTGACTCCGCTCGTAAGGCGGGCGATACCGCTATCGTAAAGACTCAGTACGGCTACCATATTATGTATTTTGAGTCAACAGGCGATCAGACAGTATGGCAGTACACGGCACAGCAGATTCTCTCGGGTAAAGACTCTAAGGGTACCGAGGATGCTTTGCTCGAAAAGGTTGAACTTAAGAAAAACTGGTTCGGCTCACGCTACTTTGAGATTGATACAGATATTGATTCGTAAACATTTTTTGGCATTTCGTATGCCGGTTGGAGATTAATTTATGCAAAAGAAAGAATTAGACCAACTAAAAAAAGAAAATGCACGACTCAAGGCTGCTCTGTCCGAGGCTGAGTATGAGTGTCAGCGACTCTCTATTATTAATTCAAATCTCGAGTCTCAACTTAATGAGTCAAATCGAGAACTTGAAAAGAATATAGATGTTCTTCAGTCTCTTAAAGGCGAGATAGAAAATCTCGTTGACAGCCTTAAAAGCAATAATTAAATATTTAACTTTAATCGGAATGGGTACGCTCATTCCGATTATTTATTTTGACAAACTACGTACTCTAATATATAATGTTTATATTATATATAAATAATCGGAGTTACTATTATGCAAAAAAATTTGAACGGAAAATGGCTCTTTAAGCAGAGCGACAAAACTCAGTGGCTCGATGCCTCAGTGCCCGGTTGTAATTTTCTCGACCTTATGGATAATAACCTTATTGATGACCCCTTTATAGGACTTAACGAAAAGGATGTCGCTTGGGTCGGCGAAAAAGATTTTGAGTATAAAAAGACATTTAACCTCGGCGAGGACGAACTTAACTGCGACGAGGTGCTCCTTTGTGCCAAGGCACTTGATACCGTATGTGATGTCAGCGTAAACGGTCGTCACGCTTTTTCTGAAAATAATTGCTTTATTGAGCATAGATATAATGTAAAGCCTTTGCTTAAAACAGGCGAAAATGAAATACACATTTATTTTCATTCTCCCGTTAATTATGTAAAGGAAAAATATAAGAACTGCCTAACTCCTGTGAACTCAAACGGTCAAAACGGTATTGTTCATATCCGTAAGCCGCAGTGCCATTTCGGCTGGGACTGGGGACCCGTTCTTCCGCTCAGCGGTATTACCGACGATATTTACCTTGAATTTGTAAAGGGCGCACGCATTGATTCTTTTGTCGTTAATTCGGATTATGCAGACGAAAAAGGTATAGTTGATGTAAATGTAAAATATACGCAGTTTTCCGATACCGAGTGTAAAATTACTCTCGTTTCACTTGACGGTAATGAGCAGAGCCAAATCGGCGATAACGCTCACTTTGTGATAGATAATCCCGAACTTTGGTGGACTTATGATTTGTCCGATAAAAAGGAACAGCCGCTTTATACCGTTATAGTCGAGCTTGTTTCAAACGGCAAAACCGTAAAGACAGCCGAAAAGAAAATCGGTATCCGCCGCCTTGAACTTAATACAGAATTTGACAGCTTCGGTAAAAATTTTCAGTTTAAGTTAAACGGCGTTCCTGTTTTCGCAAAGGGTGCAAACTATATTCCGCCCGACAGTTTTATCACTCGCTTTACGCATGATAAACTTGAATATCTTTTGGACGCTTTTCAATTTTCAAATATGAATGTTCTTCGTATATGGGGCGGCGGTTATTACGGCAGCGACGCACTTTATGACGAATGTGACAGACGTGGCATTATGGTGTGGCAGGACTTTATGTTTGCGTGCCAGGCTTATCCGTTCTTTAATGAGGATTTTCTCGCCAATGTAAAGCGTGAGGTCACATATAATGTTGAGCGAATTTGTTCCCACCCCTCGCTTGCACTCTGGTGCGGCAATAACGAAATCGAGGATATGCATATGGCGTGGGTTAATATGCCGAAGTATATCGCTTGGACTGAAAAATTCTTCTATCATATCTTGGAAGATGAGATAAGAAAATGCGATACTCATACTTCGTTTACTCCCGGTTCGCCCGTCGGTATATCTCATAATGAGGGAGTGTACGCCGATAATGTTGGCGATACTCATCTATGGGGCGTATGGCACGGCTTAAAGCCTATGGACTATTACCGCCGCCGTATGACTCGTTTTTGCAGTGAATTCGGTTTTGAGTCTCTTCCCGATATGAATTCTATTCGTATCTTTTCAAAGCCCGAGGACTACGACCTTAACAGTAAAGTCTTTCTTTCCCACCAAAAATGTATGAACGGCAACGATAAAATGGTATATTATATCGCAGACCGATTTGACTTGCCGACTCATTTCAGGGATTATGTTTATCTTTCTCAGGTTACTCAACTTGAATGTATTGCCGATGCAACCGAGCATTGGCGCAGAAATAAGGGCAGATGTAACGGTTCTATGTATTGGCAGTTTAATGATTGCTGGGGCGTTTGCTCGTGGTCAAGCATAGATTATTACGGAAATTATAAGGCACTCCAGTACGGCGCAAGGCATTTTAACGAGCCGCTCACCGTTTCTTTTGAGGACGATAATAACGGCGTTAAGGTTTTCGTGCTTAACGATTATAGAAAAAAGCAGAGCGTTCGCCTCGAAATCTCTCTTTTCGATTTTGAAAACGGAGTGCAAAAAACGGTTGAACACAGTATTTCAGACCTTGAAATGCGTACCTCTTTCGATGTTCCCGGCGAATGGCTCGACTCTTGCAATAAACGCAAAAACGGTCTCGTCGCAACACTTTATAAGGATAATGAGGTTGTCGCACGCAAAACGCTTCTTCTCGGCAGAGAAAAAAATCTCGTTCTGCCCAAGGCAAAACTTAAAACAAAAATCGAAGTTGCCGACAGTAAGATTACGCTTCATATTAAGACCGACAATTTCGCCCGCCTAGTTAAAGCGGAGTGCAGCGTAACCTGCCTGCCGTTTTCGGATAACTTCTTTGATTTGCTCCCGGGTGAGGAAAAGATAATAACAATGTCGCTCGACCGCCTCGATTCGGCTCTTGCTCCGAGAGAGGTTGCCAAAAGTATCGTGGTTTACAGCCTCAGTGATATTGAGCTTAATAAAAGTAAAATTAATTCTTTTGCAAAGAGGGCTAAGGTTTGGCTCTCGCCCGTAAATATCGCCAACGCCGTTCACCACGGTAAGGTGCCAAAACCGATTAAATTATAATTTTAGGAGAAATAAATGCAAACTTATAAACAAGTAGATGAATTTATGAAAAGGCTCGACCTTAAATATTTTAAGAATACTAAGGATTTTGTAGCCGACTTGATGTATAAAACGGATAAGGAGTATACAACTGAGGTTGCCACCTTTTTGAACTCCCGTGCCCTCGGTCAAAATTCCGATAACGATTCGTTCTATCGACTGAAAAATAAAACGCTCGCCGGTTCTCTGTGCGTTTCCGCCGCATTCGACAGCGGAGTATTTCGCCACATCGGCAATATGCTCGTCGATAATTCCGACCTGCTTTGCGGCACCGTACTTGATATTGGTTGTGACTGCGGAATCGTAACCTGCTTTATGGCAAGCGAAAACCCCGATACAAAATTTATCGGAGTCGATAAAAACGAACTCGCCGTTAATAACGCAAAGGAACTTGCCGAGAGTCTCGGACTCGAAAATGTCGAATTTGTTACCGCCGACGTCTACGATTTTGCTCTTGAAGAAAAGGCTAATGCCGTAACCTCGTTCAGGTGCCTGCTCGATATTGCCCAAACGCAGACCAAAGGCGTCTCCGTCATAGGTGAGAGGGGAGAGCGTGAGGCTCGTTACGCCGAGGCTTTTTCTCCGCTTGCAAAGGCTGTCTGTGATAATCTCTCGGACGGCGGTACCGTCATCAGCGTTGAGCGATATACCGCTCTTTACGGCTGGCTCGGCTGGATGAGCGCACTGTCGAATAACGGCGTAAATCCTCTTTCCGATAAATGTGCACTAATGACCGCTCAGGATATTTCAAGTACAATCGAGTATTCTGTTACTTTTGCACAAAAAGGAAGCACTTCTTCGCCGCTGGAGGCTTACGACTGCGTTATGTCCGAAAAGTTTAAGTCCGGTGCAGGAGTCGACGGAGCAAATGCCGAGTACGCTCTTTATAAAGACGCCGACGAAATTCATTTTACCGATGTTAAAAAGGGCGAAAAACTTATTCACCAGTTCGCCACCGCCGTCAGTCCAAAGGGCAAATATATGTTCTATGAGGCGGATTTGGACAGACGCAGTATAAAATATGTAAACGAAAAAAAGCGTGAAAAAATGATGTCGGATTTTGAAGATAAGAAGAAAATGTATAATCCTGATGAATATACTATGAACGATTATTCCATAAAATCTTGTACTTAATAAACAAAATATTAAACGCAAAAATATATTTTTGTGCATATTGCACAATATCGGTTTTCTTCAAGTGTATTAATTGCCGAAAATGAATTTTTTGTGAATATTCTATTGAAAAAATATGGATTTTGTATTAATATTAGTACAAGAGATACAGATAATAACGGCAGGATAAGAGATGTTTACAGACTCGGTTTTAGTGAAAGTTTTGATAGGAATTGTTTACGGTACGCTCCTCGGAGTGATAACGGTTCCGCTTTCAAAAAAATTGACGCTGAACAGATCCGAAGATCCTGTAAAGGCTGCACCGCTTAATAAATCTTTGTTTAAGATCTTATCGATTGCAGTCGGAATTATCGCTTCCGTTGCGGTTTCGCTTACCGCCGAAGACACCGCCTCGTTTATCAGAAATTTGCTGATACTCATCCCGATGTTTTCCATAGCGGTTGTGGATGCGCTGATTCGTAAGATACCTAATTCTTTACTCCTTGTGATGATAATTATTCAGGTGCCTTATATTACATATACCTGTGTCATCGAAAAATCACCGGAGCCGCTTTTCTTGGCTTTCGTTGGATTTATAATCGGCTTCGCCTCCTGCGCCGTACCGAGTAAGAAATTACCGATAGGCAGCGGAGATACAAAGTATTGTGCGCTGATCGGCGGAACACTCGGTTTAACGCTCTATATGCAGTCGGTTATATTAATGGGACTTATCGGTCTGGTTGTTCTTGTTTACCTAAAGGTAAGTAAGAAGGGCGGAGTCAAAACAATGATTCCTATGGGACCGCTGATTTCCCTCAGTTCGGTAATTTCAATTTGCTTCCCGATATTGCTCAGCCTTATCGGAAACATATGGAATTAAATAAATCATAATTAAATTTTTAATAAAAGGAGTAAGTTATTATGATGAAATTTATCAAAGACGAAAACGGACAGGGCATGCTTGAGTATGTACTCATCATCGCTCTTGTGGTAATTGCTGTTGTTGGTGTTGTTCTTGGTGTAAGAAGTTACCTTAAGAATAAGGATCTTGCTAACCAGCTTAACGAGATGGAGAATAACGCTACCGCATAAGTTATCGTTACAAAATTTTGATCTAAAAAGGTTTAGGGCAGGGCTTACACGCCCTGC
>UQPH01000005.1 GCA_900542875.1 uncultured Eubacterium sp.
CGTCGATTTTCTTTGCCTGCTCTTCCTTGCTCAAAAAGAGAACTTCTCCGGCAGGAATTATGTCTATGCTGTCTACCATATCGTTTCGTCTTTGAGTCGATATGTCAAATTTTGCGATTGAATCTACGGTGTCGCCCCATAATTCAATTCTTACGGGATCGTCCGCACCGGGCGGAAATATGTCGATAAGACCGCCTCTTATGCTGAACTGACTCGTTGAGTCAACTTGGTCAAAACGTGTGTAGCCGGCTCTTATCAGTTTATCTGTTATATTTTCAACATCTATTTCTTCACCTGCATGAATGGTAAAGGAATTTTCTGTCAACTTTTCGGGAGGCATTGTCATTTGGCATGCTGCGGCAGTCGAAGCTACTATTACATCGTAGTCACCCTTTAGTATTTTTGACAGAACGCCGAGTCTTATGTGCTCAAATTCTCTGCTTATGCCCTCTACATCGAGAAATGTAAATTCTCTCCTCGGGTACATAAGTGCCTTACTGCCGAACGCATTTAAGTCCTCGCACGCCTTGATTGCCGTTGCTTCGTCGGGCACGAGAACTATTGCTTTTTTGTTCAATTTTTGGCACAGAGCGTGGACAATGTGTAATTTGTTTATGTCTGCAAGTCCCGTTGCTCCGACACATTTTGACGCCTCGTTTACCGCATTAGAAAGAGCGATAAATTCTGCGTCCTTATCGAGTATTTTTGTAAAACAATTCATATTATTACTTCTCAGCTGTTATATTTATTCATGGCCTCGTCGATTTTTCCACTTACTATTAACTTTGCCGCCTCAATGCTGTTTTTCAGCGCAGAGGAAAGCTGCTCGCTTTTTTCTTTCGGAAACTCGCCGAGCACCCATGAGGCAAGGTCGTATTCTGGATTCGGCTTTTTGTCTACTCCTATTTTTACCCTCGGGAAATCTTCGCCCCCGAGGCAGGAGATGATGCTCTTTATTCCGTTGTGACCGCCTGCGCTGCCCTTGCGTCTTATCCTTGTTTTTCCTATGTCGAGGCTTATGTCGTCATATAATATTATGATATTTTCGTCGGGAATATTATAGTATTGCGCCGCTTGTAATATCGCTTCGCCGCTGAGATTCATCATAGTCTGCGGTTTCATTATAAGGCATCTTTTTCCCGCTATCATTTCGTCAGCAATCAGGGCGTGAAATTTTACCTTTTTTATTTCAAACCCTTCTTCTTCGGCGAGTAAATCCACTGCCTTAAAGCCGGCGTTATGTCTTGTGTTTGCATATCTTGAGCCGGGATTTCCCAGTCCTGCTATGATATATTCTATTTTTCCTCTTTTTAGATTAAACATAGTTATTCCTCTTTTTCGCAGTCATTTGCAGCGACGGTGATTTTTACTTTTGCGGCTCTGCGCCCATCGGTTTCCGTAACCTCCAGGTGTAAATTTCCATAGTCGAAGTTGTCGCCCGTTTCAGGTATTTTGTCTGTCTTTTCCATAACCCAGCCGTTTACCGTGGTGACATCGGTTTTTTTGTCCTCAATTTTGAAAAATTTGAATAAATCGTCGAGATTCATCATGCCGTCCGCAACATAGGTGTTGTCGCCCGTCTTTTCTATATCGACTTCAACCTCGTCATGTTCGTCCCAAATTTCGCCTACAAGTTCTTCTATAATATCTTCCAGCGTAACTATGCCCTCGGTGCCGCCGAACTCGTCGATTACCACTGCAAGGTGAGTTTTGTTTTTTTGGAATATGGTTAAAAGTTTGCTGATTTTTGTATCGGGGCTGACCGTTGGTACGGGCTTGATTATCGTTCTGAGCGACTTTAAGCCTCTGCTTCTTATCTCTTCAAAATCTCTGTGGTGTATGATTCCGACTATATTGTCTATGTCATCTATATATACGGGCAGTCTGCTGTATCCGGATTCCTTAAATACCTTTTCTATGTCGCTGAGCTTTGCGTATTTGCTTACCGCTTCTACATCAATTCTCGGAGTGAGAATGTCACCTGCGTACAGGTCATCGAATTCTATCGATGAACGGATAAGACGGCTTTCGTTGTCGTCAATTTCACCGCCCGTGTGTGCCTCGTCAACATAGGTTTTAAGTTCCTCCTCGGTTACTGTGCTTTCGCCTGCAAAGCCGAAGATTTTGTTAAGCAGCATCTTCCACCCTCTGAATAAAATATTCAAAGGATAAAAAATGAAAATAAATGCCTTTAGAACAGAGGAGATGGCAACGGCATAGGACTCGGCCACTTCTTTTGCAATAGTTTTCGGGGTGATTTCGCCGAAGATTAAAACAACGATTGTCATAACCACAGTGCTTACCGTTGCGCCCAAATCGCTGTTGTCGCCGAGTAACCCCGTAAAAAACAGGGTGGCGATTGAGGTTGAGGCAATGTTTACTATGTTGTTTCCTATGAGAATCGTAGAAAGCACCATATCGTAATTTTCGCTAAGTTTCAGCGTTCTCTGTATTTTTTTGCTGTTCTTTTCATTTTCTCTCGCTTTCAGTCTTACTTTGTTCAGCGACGAAAAAGCCGTTTCCGCAGATGAAAAAAATGCGGATAGCAGTACCAGTATTACCATTACAACTAATAAGGGCGTGTTCATTTTATTTCCTTTCGATAAAAAATGGCTTAAAGGGCATATCGTTTTGATATGCCCTTGGTTGTGTTCGGTAAAGAATTACTCGGATTTTTCGAATTCCTCGAATTCTCTCTCCGAATCGTCTTTTTCGTAATTATACATATTTTCGTCTTTAACATGCTTTGCAATGTATTCATCTCTGTCAAACAGTTCGTCTGCCTTAACCTTCCAAGCCTTAGCCGCTTTGATTGTTTTGTCAAACAGTTCGTTTGCGCTCTCGGGATGCTGCATTTCCGTAGAATATGCACCGGTTTCGGCAACCATCTTGCTGATGGCACCCGGATTGTCAAGTACAGGGCACGGACGAAGCATATTGTTTGAGAACGGTTGGTTTCTCTTGTATGCCATAAAGAGCGGACTCTGCAATGCTTCGAGTACAGAGCATTCCTTGATATTAACATTAGAGTAGTGAACGAATGCACAAGGCTCGCAGTCACCGTTTGAATTAATGTGGAAATAGTGTCTGCCGCCTGCGATACAACCCTGAACATATTCGCCGTCGTTCCAGAAATCAAGTGCAAATATCGACTTTGTTTTTCTCCACTCGTGCATTTTCTTATACATTAATGCTCTCTGCTCGGGAGAAACCATAAGGTCTGTTACCGCACCGTTTCCTGTCGGCATATATGTAAAGAACCAAGCGAATTTTACGCCCTGCTCAATGAGCCAATCCATATATTCGTCAGATGCCAATACATCTGTGTTCTTGCTTGTGTAGCAAAGTGAAGCACCGAACGGTACGCCTCTGTCCTTGAGACGCTTCATAGCGGCGGTGCATTTCTTGAATGTACCCTCTCCACGACGGAAATCGTTTTCATCCTCGTAGCCTTCGATTGAGAAAGCCGGATAGAAGTTACCTACCTCACGGATTTCATCCGCAAAACTGTCGTCGATGAGCGTTCCGTTTGTAAAGCTGAGGAATGCACAATCGGGGTTTTCACGGCAGATTCTCATAAGGTCTGCTCTTCTCATAGTCGGCTCGCCGCCTGTGTAAAGATACATATATGTGCCGAGTTCCTTGCCCTGTCTGATGATTCGAGATAAATCGTCATAGGACAGCGAACTTGTATGACCGTATTCTGCAGCCCAACAGCCTTTACATTTAAGGTTGCAGGCAGCGGTCGGGTCCATAAGAATAGCCCACGGAACATTGCATCCGTATTTTTCGATTGCAGCCATACGCTTTGTATAGCTGTTGATGGCAACATTCATAAGCGGCGGAATGAGTTTGTTTACTACATTTTCGTCGGTGTTGCAGATGATGTCCTTTGCGAACTTCATCCAGTTATTATTTGGATCGTCCATAACCTTGTGCAGTCCTGTATAGGTTGAACGGTTTACTCTTTTTACGTCAGCTTTTTCCACAAGTTTTAGGATTCTCGGAGCATTTCTGTCGAAATCCTTTCTTGCGTATTTTACTGCGTGTTTAACGGCAAAGTTTATTGCCGACTCCTTAAAAGACATATTTCTACCTCTCTTGTATGCTGGCTGTATTTTATATTTATTCCTGTCAGCATTTATAAAATATAATACTAAATTAAAAATTTGTCAAGATAATTTCCTATTACAATTATTGCGTATTGCCCAACCGTTAAAACCTGAGTTGGAACTTAAGTCTGTAAGTTTTGTCGCTCTTATTCTTGTATTTTTCATTGCAGTGAGCGCCCCAACTGTCATAACCGCCGACGCCCTGCTGTCTTGCGATTATTCTTACTACGGTTTTATTGTATTCCGGCATATCCTTTTGGTGCCAAACATTTTCTACCTCTTTTGGCGTATAGTGTGAAACGTTGAGTTCGCAAACGGGCTCTGCCACAATACCGAATGATTTTTTGTCGCCGATAATTGTTGCGTATCTTACGCCGGTGCGGTTGCCGCATTCTTGGGGCTTAAGATAGTTTACCCACATATCGTTGATTTTTGAGGTGTAAAGCCCTATTTTGCACGCATTTGCACGGTCTATATAGTTCTCCTCGGGTCCGTTTCCGAGATATGTTACCGTTTCAAAATCTTTAGGCAACTCAAACAAAAGGCTGACCTCGGGGATTTCGGGGAGAGTATCATTCGGTTTGAATTCCATGTCGATTTCCATACCGTTAGATGTGACAGTGTAGACCACAACAGCTTTTGATGTCGGCTGGGTGCAAACCTCGGCACTGCTTACAACGACAACCTTTTTGCCGCTTTCGAGTATTTGGTAATTTTCTATTCTCCACTTTGTGTTGTTGAAAATACCCGGCGTGTCGCCTGCGTCTCTCCAGCATCCCAAACGGCTGCCTACTCTTGAACCTCTGTCATTATCGGTGAGAGCACGCCAGAAGTTGAGCCTCATCGGAGCACTCAGCATTTCTTCGCCGTTTGCCTTAATTGAGTAAAGCTGGTTTCTCTCTCTTTTTTCAAATCTGATGTTCAAATCATCAGCAATGATTCTGAGCGAACCGTAGGTGTCGTCTACCAAAAGCTCTTCGCCGCTTTCAAGTTCATCGTATGTGCTGACAAATTCGTTTATTACAAATTGTTCCTCGGCAACGATGTGTCCCGCCTTGCAGTAAGGGGTGTCATTCTTTTCTCTTAACTCGAGATTTAAGTAATATTCCGTTGACGATGCCTTTGTGAGTTCGAGGTTTACCGTGGTTTTTTCAAACGGCTCAAGGTCAATATGAACTATGCCGTCTGCAAAAATGCCCTTGTCACTCGATTGTGACCAGTATAAATCATAGTGGTTGAGATTTGTAAAGAGGAATTTGTTTTTAATCTCAATTATTCCTCTTTCCGCATCAATGGCATTGAAGTCAACATTTTGGTAAAGTTTCTTTATTTCGCAAAGTTTCGGGGTAACCGTTCTGTCGCCGAAAAGAAGTCCGTTTCCGCAGAAATGACCGTCGTGGGGGTTTTCGCCGAAGTCTCCGCCGTATGCAAGATACTCCTTGCCGTTTTCGTCTGTTGTTAAAATGCTCTGGTCAACCCAGTCCCAAACAAAGCCGCCCTGAAGACACGGGTACTTGTCCCACAGTCTTGTGTATTCGTCTGTCGAGCCGCAGGAGTTGCCCATAGCGTGGGTATATTCGCACAGAATGTACGGTCTGCCGTCTCTGCCTGTGAGAGCATATTCCTCGCATTCCCACGGTTTTGCGTACATTTTGCTTTGAACATCCGAAAGACTTGCCTCATCGGGTGCTCTGTCGCATTCAAAGTGTACGAATCTTGACTTATCGTTTTCTTTAAGCCACTTATACATTTTCTTGGGAGTTTCACCGCCGAGCGATTCATTTCCAAGGCTCCAGCAAACAACGCAGGAATAGTTTTTGTCACGCTGATAAAGAGCTTTTATTCTCTCCATGCACGCCTTTTCCCATTCGGGGCGTGAGCCCGGAAGTTGAGGACATCCGATGATGGTGGACCAGCCTGTGCCGTGAGTTTCCATATTGTTTTCGTCTATTACATAGAGTCCGTACTCATCGCAAAGTTCGTACCAGCGTGGAGTGTTCGGGTAGTGAGAGGTACGAACGGCATTGATGTTGTTCTTTTTCATCAATTCGATATCCGTTCTCATAACCTCTTCGGTTATATATCTTCCTGTGTGACAGTCGAATTCGTGTCTGTTTGTGCCTTTGAATACCACTCTTCTGCCGTTTATTTTGATTATTCCGTCTTTTATTTCTACCGCTCTGAAACCGATTTTTTGCGAAATATATTCAATAGGCAGGGAATTGTTTTTTAGTGTGAGAATAACGGTGTAAAGGTGCGGCTCTTCTGCACTCCAAGGCTTAATGTTTGTTACGATGGCTTTCATCAGAGTTATATGGTCCTCGTTTGCGTATTGGCTGTCGAGTGCGACCATATCGCCGTTTTCGTCAATGACGCTCATATCGAGGCTGAGTCCCTCGTATGCGCCGTTTGTTTTGACGGTGACGTTAATGTATCCGTCGTGCAGTTGTGAATCGGGTTCTGCGTGAATTTCAAAATCACGGATATATTCTCTCTCCGTTGTGTAAATATAAACATCACGGAAAATTCCGCCGAGTCTCCACATATCCTGACACTCGAGCCAACTGCCTGTGCACCAGCGGTATACTTCGACTCCGATTACATTTGAGCCCTCTTTGAGGTAACGGCTTATGTCGAACTCCGCTCTGTTAAAGGTGGACTCGCTGTAACCTATTCTCTCGCCGTTAATGTAGAGATAAAATGCAGATTCAACGCCCTCAAAGCAGAGAACAACTCTCTTTGAAAGCGTAGCCTCGTTAATCTTGATTTTTTTGATGTAGCAACCTACGGGATTGTGCTTTACCGGTGCATTTGGCGGGGTGATGTCCTCGCTGCCCTCCCACGGATAGCGCACATTGCAGTATTGCGGCTGGTCATAGCCTTGCATCTGCCACGAGCACGGTACGGTTACCGTGTCCCAGTTATGCGTGTCATAGTTCGGATCGGCAAAATCCGTCGGTCTGTATGCGTAATTTTTGTAAAGTTTGAACTTCCACTTTCCGTTTAATAACTTGCACTTTGATGAGGCGTATCTGTCTGCTTTTTTTGCTTCTTCAAAATCCTCGTACGGCATAAGAGTTGCATGCTGCGGCAGTTTGTTTACCGCAACGATTTCGGGGTTTGATTGCCATTCCGTGTAGCCGTCTGTAAAGTTTCTTTCCATATATTGTTCTCCGTTTTGGTTTGTTTGTTTTAGGATAAATTAAATTCTGTGAATTTTGCCCTCTTGGTATCCCTCTCGTTTAACGCATACCTTTATCGAGCGAAGCATAATTTTTATATCTAATCCGATGCTCCAGTTGTCGCAGTATTCTTTATCGTATTTCATTTTTTTGAGCAGTGAAATGTCGTCTCGTCCGTTAACCTGTGCCCAGCCGGTAAGTCCGGGTCGAAATCTGTAAACACCGTTTTCAAGTCTGAGTCTGTGCGCTCTGAGTTCGCTTGAAATAAGCGGCCTCGGACCCACAAAGCTCATATCTCCCTTTAGTATATTCCACAGCTGCGGAAGTTCGTCTATGCTTGTCTTGCGCATAAATGCGCCGAATTTTGTTATATATTGCTCGGGGTTTTCAAGATCACCCGTGGCACAATTCGGGGCATTGTTTTTCATGGTTTGGAATTTATAAATCTTAAATGGTTTTCCTCTTCTTCCACGGCGCTCGTGACTGAAAAATATTTTGCAGTCGGGCGTAAAAAAGTTGATTGTGATTATGATGAGAAAAAGCGGCGACAGCAGTATCAGCGAAAAAAAAGATACCACTATGTCAAAAAGTCGCTTCCATTTTGTTGCTCCGAAATAGGTATGCAGAAAGTTTTTCATATATCCGTTCTCACAGCCGTAATTTTACGGTGCGGCTCTTTCATCTTTTTTGCTCAGGTAAAAACCTGCGTTTATCTTTATGGCATAATAACCCAATATATAGTCTACTAACTAAAAGATTATAGCATATCGTGTAAAAAAATGCAATCTTTATTATTTTACGAAAAATTCATTTTTGTGCTATACATTTTGGGTGCGGTGTGTTAAAATGAATTTTGAGGTGATTGATTATGAAGAAAATACTTAACAATGTGTTGTGTGCGGTGCTTGCCGCAGCAATGATTTTTTCTTTTTCGTCTTGCTCAAAAGCCAACAGTATGACGGAAGAAAATATTAAAAACACGGTTGCAACGGTGGAAACCGCACTTAAAGAATTTGATACCGATACACTTAACAAATATGTTTCGTCCACGACGTTGGATTATATTATCAAGTTTTCATCGTCACACGAGCAGTTTGCTCAACTCGGTAAGGCAATATTCGCCAACTTAGAAATGGAAGTTAAAAGCGTGGATTTGCAAAATCAAACGGTTACCATAACCGTATCAAACAGCAAACTTACGGAGATAGCAACCATATTCACCGAGGGCTTGAAAGCCAAATACAGCAATACGGAACTTCTCAGAAAACTCAATGACGATTCATTTTTGACCCAATCGCTCAATGTACTTCTCGAGGGTATAAATAATACAAGTATCAGCACCGAGGCAGACATTACCGTTAAGGTGCAAAAAGGAAAGAAAAATCTGGTTCTCGCTCTTGACGAAACCGCAGAGGATGCCGTTTCGGGCGGAGCACTCGGAGCGATAAAGAAAATCTATTCGTAAAATTTAAGGCGTGCCCGAAATTTACTATTATATATTTATTATATAATTGACAACGGCACGCTTTTATGTTATTATGCTAAAGTATGTGAATGAAAATTCAAAAATTCCTATTTTGAGGTGAAATGAATGGCAAACAAATTCGTAACGGCTATTTTCGGAGATTATTCAAAAAAAGAGGTAAAGAAACTCCGCAAAACAGTCGACAAAATTCTTGACCTTGAGTCCAAGTATGAGGATATGGACGATAAGGAACTCGCAGCTCAGACTCCTATCCTTAAGGAAAGACTCGCAAACGGAGAAACTCTTGATGACATTCTTCCCGATGCTTTTGCCGTATGCCGTGAGGCAAGCTGGCGTGTACTCGGAATGAAACACTTTGAGGTACAGCTTATCGGCGGTATCGTTCTTCATCAGGGCAGAATTGCCGAGATGAAGACAGGTGAGGGTAAAACTCTCGTTGCTACTCTCCCTGCTTATCTTAATGCACTTACCGGTGAGGGTGTGCATATTGTCACCGTAAACGATTACCTTGCAAAGCGTGACTCCGAGTGGATGGGCAAGATTTACCGTTTTCTCGGCTTGAGCGTCGGACTTATCGTTCACGAAAAGAGCGATGCAGAGCGTCAGGAAGCATATAACTCGGATATTACTTACGGAACAAATAACGAGATGGGCTTTGACTATCTTCGTGATAATATGGTTCAGTACAAAGAGCGTAAGGTTCAAAGAGGCCACGCATTTGCTATCGTCGATGAGGTTGACTCTATTCTTATCGATGAGGCTCGTACTCCTCTTATCATCAGCGGTAAGGGCGACCAGTCAACCGACCTCTACCGTCAGGCAGATGCCTTTGCAAAAACTCTTGTCATGACCAAGGTTGCCAAGACCGATGATAAGCAGGACACAGAGGAAACTTATGACGGCGACTATGTAGTTGACGAAAAGGCAAAGACTGCAACACTCCTTAAGAGCGGTGTTGAAAAGGCTGAGAAATTCTTTAAGGTAGAAAACCTTATGGATATAGATAATACAACTCTCCGCCATCATATCGACCAGGCTATCAAGGCTCACGGCGTTATGACCAGAGATGTTGACTATGTTGTTAAAGACGGTCAGGTTAAAATTGTTGACGAGTTCACCGGTCGCATTATGGAGGGTCGTAGATATAACGAAGGTCTCCATCAGGCTCTCGAGGCTAAAGAGGGCGTAAAGGTAGAGCACGAAAGCAAGACTCTCGCTACCATCACATTCCAAAACTACTTCCGTCTTTATAAGAAACTTTCCGGTATGACCGGTACTGCCGCTACCGAGGCTAACGAATTTGATGAAATCTATAAGCTTGATGTAGTTGAAATCCCTACAAACAAGCCGCTTATCCGTGTAGACAAGCCGGATGTTATCTTCCAGACGGAAACCGGAAAATATCATAATGTTATTAAGCAGATTAAGGAGTGCCACGAAAAGGGACAGCCTGTTCTTGTAGGTACTATCAGCATCGAGAAGTCAGAGCATTTGTCACACCTCTTAAATAAAGAGGGAATTGAGCATAAGGTTCTTAACGCAAAGAACCACGAAAAGGAAGCAGAGATTGTTGCTCAGGCAGGTAAGTTCGGTGCAGTTACCATCGCTACAAATATGGCAGGTCGTGGTACCGATATTATGCTCGGAGGTAACGCAGAATTCCTCGCAAAGGCTCAGATGAAGAAGATGAAGTTCACAAATGAGCAGATTGCAGAGGCTACAGGTTTCGGTGATACCGACGATGAGGAAATCCTCAAGGCTCGTAAGACATTTATCGACCTTGAGGCTAAGTTCAAGGAAGAAATTAAGGATGAGGCTGAAAAGGTCAGAGAAGCAGGCGGTTTGTTCATTCTCGGCACAGAACGTCACGATGCACGCCGTATTGATAATCAGCTCAGAGGCCGTTCCGGTCGTCAGGGCGACCCGGGTGCAAGCCAGTTCTTCCTTTCTCTTGAAGATGACTTGATGCGTCTCTTCGGCGGCGATAAGATGCAGAAGATGATGAGCAGACTCACAGTTGATGAGGATATGCCTATCGAGTCAAAACTTATTTCCAAGACTATTGAATCTTCCCAGCAAAAGGTTGAGGGCAAGAACTTTGCTATTCGTAAGAATACTTTGCAGTATGACGATGTTATGAACCGTCAGAGAGAACTCATCTACAAGCAGCGTGATCAGGTTCTTGACGGACTTGACCTTACCGAGACTATCGGCAAGATGCTTGATACAAATATCGAAGAAACAGTTTCAAATTACTTTAACGGCGAAACAAAGGACGATTGGAATATCGACGGCCTTCGTGAGAAGTATAAGAGCTGGCTCATTGCAGATGACGACGATTTTAAGGATAAGGAAAATCTTACCGTTGCAGACACAATCGAACTTCTCCAGTCAAGAGGTCATAAGAGACTCGAGGAGAAGGCTAAGGTTCTCGGTGACGACTTCTTCCAGGAATTTGAGAGAATGGTTCTCCTCAGAAATGTTGATACCCACTGGATGGATCACATCGACGCTATGGAGGATTTGAAGAAGGGTATTCATCTTCGTTCCTATGCTCAGCGTGACCCGGTTGTTGCATTCCGTGTTGAGTCATATGATATGTTTGACGAAATGACAAGAGAAATCAGAGAAGATACAGCAAAGATGATGCTCACTCTTATGCCTGTTCATAAGTCGGATGTTCAGCGTAAGGCAGTAGCTCACGTTACATCAACTTCCGATGATAAGAACGAGAATGTTAAAGCAGTAACCGTTCGTAAGGAAAAGAAGATAGGTCCTAATGACCCATGTCCGTGCGGAAGCGGTCTTAAGTATAAGAAGTGCTGCGGCTCACCCGCTAAACTTGCTGCCGAGGCTCTTAAGGCTGAGGAAGAGCATAAGCAGGAAAAGAAGCGCATCAGACCTAAAAAGTAAAAATGAATAATTTGAAAGCCGTGAACAATCAGGTTCACGGCTTTTTGTTTTATGTATTATATAATGTTTTTAATAATTAATTATTATCTTTTAATTCGGCAAATTTTTGTGCCATTGTGGGATTATTCTTTGTCAACTTTTTTATGCTCAATTCCTCTGCCTTGTTGTTTGCGAGGCGGAGGTTGTTTTCGCTGGAGAGAAGATTCTCCTTTGTTTTTTGCAAGTGTTGAATTGTCTTGTCTATTTCCTCTACGGCGGTCTTGAACTTTCTGCTCGCTATATCGTAATTACGTGCGAACTTTTCCTTAAAATCGTTCATATCGTCCTCAAAGTGGGAAATGTCAATGTTTTGCTCACGTATATCCATAAGCTGCCTTTTGTAGTCGACAGAGTTGAGTGCCGCATTACGCAGGAGTGTAATTATCGGAATGAAAAACTGCGGACGAATGACATACATCTTTTCGTATTTGTGTGAAACATCAACTATGCCGCTGTTATAAAGTTCGTTGTCGCTTTCAAGCAGAGATACGAGAACGGCATATTCGCAATTTTTTTCTTTTCTGTCTTTGTCAAGTTCTTTGAAAAAGTCCTCGTTTTTGTGCTTTGTTGCGGTCGTGTCCATCTCGTTTTTCATCTCAAACATAATGGAAATGAACTCAACACCGTCGTCTGTTTTGTCACGGAAAATGTAGTCTCCCTTTGAACCGGTGCGAGCATCGTTATCCTTTTCAAAATATGCGTTTTGAAAGCCTGTCGCACGAAGTTTGTTGAACTCGATTTCGCAGTGCTGTTCCAGCGTTTCGCCCACCATCTTTGTGGACATTCTCGTCTTTAAGTCCTTGTAGAACTCTATGGCCTCGTCCTTTGCCTTGAGCATTGCGTTGTATTCCGCTTTAAGCGTGCTCTCTTTTAGAACAATATCCTTTTTCGCCGATTCCACATTGCCTTTTAATTCAATGATTTCGGCGTTCTTTTCGGCGATTTCTCTGTCCTTTTTCGATACGGCGCTGTTTATTTCAAGTTGCTTGTCCTTTTGTGCCGAGTCAATAATCGCCTGAAGCCTTGCAATCTCCTGTTTTAATTCAAAAATGCTTTTTTCGTTTTCTTCTCTCAGTTGAGTTTTTACTAAAGCGAGAGCCGAGTCTTTTTCATTTTTGAACATTTTTTCTCTTTCGGCAATTTCCGACTGAAATTCGCTGTCACGAATCTGTTTAACTATGCTTGCGTAGGCGTTTTCGTCAATCGTGAATACTTCGCCGCAATTTGGACATTTGATTTCGTTCATTCTCATTCCTCGTTTTCTTTTACTGATTAAGTGTCGGTCTGTCTATGGCGTTTTTTATTCCGCAGGCAGCTGAATTTGGGTTATACACGGTTTTGTCACAGCCGACTCTGAATACCATTACGCCTTTCGTACCGCTGAGCAGAGCGTATGCCGCAATGTCTGTGTTACGTATATTATATAACAGTTCGGAATATTATTCAATTAAATAAAAGCCGAATTAATTTGTAATTATTTGTATATATTACATAGTTTTTTATTGAAAAAATATTGTGTATTTGGTATAATCAATATATATTTTATCTTTACGGAGAACTGTTATGGCTAATGTGATGGATTATATTAAGAAATACGGAGACATTTCTTTTTGCGATATGCCTTTCGGTGAGGCTGATAATGTGGCACTTTGCGGCATGTATTATATGCCGTTTGATAAGGTTGTGAGCGACAGTTTCGATGACAAGCCCGTTGATTATAAAACCGCAAGCGACGAGATTTTTGAACTTAGGGGAAGAAAGCATACGCCCGTTGGTTTGGTTCTTCTAAAAAATATCAGCGAGCAGATGGTATTGATGTCAAAGTATAAACGCTTTCAGGAGATGAAAGTGGTTGCGGCTGTCAGAGTTTATGAAAAAGCACCTGCGGTTCAGTTCGAGGCTGCCACATTTCTTTTGCCCGACGAAAAAATCGTTGTCCTTTTTAAGGGCACCGATGATACTCTTACCGGCTGGAAAGAGGATTTTGATATTCTAACAAAAAAGGGAATACCATCTAACAGACTTTCTATCGAATATCTGGAAAAAGCGGCGAAAAAATTTGACGGCAATATAATCGTCTGCGGCCATTCAAAGGGCGGATTTATCGCACAGTATGCTGCTCTCTATTCGAGCAAAGAGGTGCGTGACAGAATAGAGGTAGTTTATAATGACGACGGCCCCGGCTTTTGGGATTATTCTTATCTTGAGAGCGAGACCTATGCCGAAATGCTGCCTAAGTATCGTCATTTTGTCCCGCAGTCCTCGTTTATAGGTATGATGCTCGCTCACGATAATGACTACGAGATAATTAAAAGTAATCAGATTTTGGGACCCTTGCAGCATGACTTGAATTCGTGGCAGTTCAGCGGCAAAAAACTTGTGCGTGCCGAAGAACTTACCGATATGGGTAAGATGAATGACGGTGTTTTGCGTGACTTGGTAGGCGGATTGGATGACGAGAGCGAAAAGGTGCTTGATACCGTGCTTGATAAGGTACTTTCGGGCGTTAACCAAACCGGACTTTTGGATGTGAAAAAGAATTTTGTACCTGCGCTAAAGGGCGGGGTTGAGGCTTGGCGTTCGCTTGACCGTGATACGCAGAAAAAGTTTCTTAAAATCTTTTCAGATACGCCTGAAATTGTTTTTAGAAACAGTAACAGAATACGCAAAGAACGTACCGAAAAAACATATGAAAAAGCAGTTTCCGCTTTTAAATACCTGAATGTTTTGTTCTGAAAAATAAACCTCGTTTGATGTGTTAATGGTGAGTACAATTTTTTCGGACATTAAAAGCAAATTTGCATATAAGAACCGCATTTGATATTTTATCAAATGCGGTTCTTTATTTTGTATTTGTTCTGCCGACCAGATAGTCGATGCTTGTATTATAGTAATCGGCTAACTTCCAAAGAAGTTCTAGTGGCATTTGCCTTTTTCCGTTTTCATATTGTGAATATGTGTTTTGTTTTATATTCAGTACAGAGGCAATTTGGCTTTGCGTTATATCGTTATCCTCACGCAAATCTCGCAGTCGCATAATATCAAATCCTTAAGTATTTTTGCCTTATAATTTTACAACATCACAAAACGAGATATTGACAATTATCACAAAATGAGATATAATTATTTGCAGTCGAAGATATTTTGTCCGACTGTTTATTTTATTATTACGGAAAAGGGAGAAATAAGATGATAACAACTGCTGATGAATATGATAAGGCACGAGAAGATTTCAAGAGCGTTTATGAGAATGAAAGTATTTCACTTGACGAAAAAATCGAGCGTTGCCGAGAACTCGTTTTGTGCGATTACGCAAAAGAAAAGCATTGCTTACCGTATACATATGATTTGGCTGAGATGTATGAAAAAGCAGGTCGTTATAACGATTTGATTAATTTTATAATGGTCGATATGAAAATGATTTTAGGCGAGGATGATTGGTGGATTATCGTTGCCGCCGCTGCGCCGTCATATATGTTTTTCGCAGTAAATGCGGCGATAGCATTGAAGGATTATAAAACAGCCAAAGGTTTTCTTGAAGCACTTAAGGTAAACAGAGCAGAAAACCTTAATATGCACCCGGACGATGAATTTACAGCACAATGTAAATCTTGGTATGCACAAGTAATGACAAAATTTGCACAGATTGCTATTCTTGAAAACGATGAGTCAACAGCCCTTGATTGTTTAGCTGACGATATATTCGGTGATGTTAAAACCATAGGCTATTTCTATTGTCTTGGAATTTATGCGAGTAAGCTAGATGAGGATAAAAATATATCTGTTGCAATAAACGCTTTTAATACAGTTTGCTCGGCTGACCCAACTTCCGACAGTTTTTCAGACGAGGAAAAACAGATGATTCCCGATGCGAGTTATCGTCTCGGTATGATTTATGCAACAGAACCGGGTTACAAGAATAAGAGCAAGGCTGTTGAAGCACTCAAAAGGGCACAAGCCTTGGGCTACGATATATCAGATAAAGAAATAGATGAGATTACTGAGAACATAGTAGATGCTCCCGCTGTACAAGAGACTGTAAATAATGAAAAATCCAAGGGCGGCTGTTATGTTGCTACATGCGTTTACGGTTCCTATGACTGTCCGTCCGTATGGACGCTCAGAAGATTCAGGGATAACGACTTGTCAAAGTCTGTTTTGGGCAGAGCGTTTATAAGGATTTATTACAGCGTCAGTCCTACTATAGTAAAACTGTTCGGTAATTATGCATGGTTTCATAAAATGTGGAAAAAACCGCTCGATAGATTGGTAGAAAAATTACAAAATAATGGGGTGGAGAATACCCCTTATGATGATTAAAAAGGAGGTGCCAAGTTATGTCGAGATGTCCAAAACTTGATTATGAAAGCGTTTCGTTTTTCGGTAATTCGGATGATAAATATATTTGCAAGGTGACAGGTGTAAGAATGGATGCAGATTCCGCCAAGGTAGAACATTTATGCAAGGGTAGTTATGACGCATATTATGACTGTCCTATATATAAAAATTCTTAAACTTCAATAATAAAAACGCATTCGGTGAAATATCGAATGCGTTTTTATTTGATTTCTGTCAGATAGTTTTGTTTAACAGCTTAGCGTGTAGGTATCTCCGTCAACGGTGAGGGTGAGTTGTGTTTCTTCGAGCATGGCGTGCATAATTTCATGCCTGATTTTACAGTAAAGAGCGTCGTCTGCACCGAGTGAGGAGTAATACTTTTCGTGTATATCGGCAGTCTGTTTCCATGTGATTGAATTCACATCGCTGCGGACAACGGCGTTTATTCTGTCGCATGGCATACCATTTATAAAGAAATCTTCAAATGCTTTATATGCGCTCTCAGGCGTTGCATTGGGGTTGATTTTGTTTTCTTCGCCGAACTTACGGGCACAACTTAAAATTTCCTTTTCCTTGCCTTTTCCGTTTATGATTATGAGCCGTGCGAATCTCTCCTCGGAATCGTTAATCATATTTTGCAGGGAAGCATGAATATTGTCCTCGTCAATGATTTCTTCGAGCGGCGGACATTTTTTTGTGAGGTCTTGCCCCGAACCTATATATTTGCTCACGGCAGAGGTCAACTCCTCTTGCCGCTTTATTTTTTCATACAGCCAAAAATGAATAGGTCCTAAAAACAAACTCATCTTTTATCCTCGTCAAAGAATGCCATATCTTGGCACAGTTCAACCGTTCCCAGATATTCGCCTCTGCTGTCTCTCACCGGCAGATAGGTGACGCACATTTTAGTTCCGTTCTTGTTGCTGTAAACCTGCACTTTGTCCTTTTTGCCCGATTTGAAATCGCCGATTATCGCTTTAACCATTGCTTCGATTTTCGGCGGATGGCAGGAGTAAACGCTTCTGCCTAGCGACATCATCGGTCGCTTAAAGAGTTTTTTGCCCTCGTTAAAATACTTGTTTTTATCATTAATGTCAACAAAGGTAATCTCCATGGGCAGAGTGTTCAAAAGCCACCTTAATTCATTGAGCGACAATTCGCCCGTAGGCAGAATTATTTTTTCATCGTATGTTATTTCGGTCGGCTCTTCGCTTGGTGCTTCGTCCCAAATTTCGCTTTTTATGCCGAATGCGTCATCATAGCATTTTTCGTCTCTGTAAATTGCATACCAATCATCATCGCTGAAATTAACGGCACAGATGGGATAGAGAATGTTATTCTCCTTGTTTGCCATATTTTCTATTTTAGTCAGCACGGCAAGAAGTTTTTCATCTGTATCGGCTTTTTTAATCTCGGTTCTGATTACATCGTCCTCTGTCCACATAACAGAGTTCGGACCCTCAATTTCATATTTGCTTTTGAGCAGGGGATAGATTATGTCGCCTTTTTCTGCATAGTGAATTGAAATGTCGCCGAGTGCTTTGAGTTTATTGCCACAGTCGCCGCCGCTCGAAATAAGGTCTCTTATTTCAGCTGTCAGCTGTAATATCTTGTCGTTTTCTCTTTTGTAGGTTTGGAGCGGGTGACCCTTTGTTTGCATCATTTTTTGAGTCAGCATATTTTTGTCGGAATAATCCGCTCTTATCATCTCGGAGTGCTTTTTTACCGCCTCATCGACTTCACCTATATTGTTTGAAAATCTGTCTTTATACATATTTTTCCTCTCAAATATTTTTCGTTTTTAGATATTATACCACCATTTCAGCCTAAGTCCAGCGTTTTTATTATTCCTTTTAGCATATCTGCGGAATTTTTGATTGCCTGTCTTTCTTCTTCACTCAGAGAAATTTCGACGCTTCTTTCCGCTCCGTGCTTTCCCACTATCATAGGCATACTCAGCACAACATTTTCTATTCCGTTTTTTCCGTTTTGCAGGCAGGAAATGGGAAGTATGCTCTTTTGGTCTAGGATTATCGCCTCGCATATCCTCCTTACCGACATCGCTATTCCGTAGTAGGTTGCGCCTTTTTTCTTTATTATTTCATATGCGCTCAGTTTTACATCTTCTGCGATTTCTTTCATAGCCTCCTCGTGCTTGTCCGTCTTGCAAGCAAAATCGCAAAATTTTTTCAGCTCTATTCCCGATACATTCGCACTGCTGAATGCGGCTATTTCACTGTCTCCGTGCTCACCCAAAATAAATGCGTGAACGCTTCTTGCGTCAACGCCCAAATGCTCACCTAACAGGTATTTGAGCCTTGCCGTGTCAAGTACCGTGCCCGAGCCGAATACCTGATTTGACGGCAGACCGCTCAATCTCAGCGCCGTGTATGTCATTATGTCTACGGGGTTTGATACAATCAGCAAAATGCCCTTGTAATTTCTTTTTGAAATTTCGGGAATAATAGATTTGAATATTTCAACATTTTTGTGCACAAGTTCGAGTCTGCTCTCACCCGGCTTTTGCCCCGCACCCGCCGTAATCGCTATTATGCCTGCGTCGGTTATGTCGTCATATGTTCCCGAATATATCTGCATCGGCTTTGAAAACGGCAGACCGTGGCTTATGTCGAGTGCTTCTCCCTCGGCTCTTTCCTCGTTTGAATCAATCAATACCATCTCGCTGAACAGTCCGCTTTGCATAAGCGCAAAGGCACACGCCGAGCCTACAAAGCCGCAGCCTATAATTGCAATTTTTCTGGAATTTATTTCGGTCATACCACCGACTCCTTTTACATTTTTTATTTATTGTAAACAGGTTTTGCCGTATAATACCCGAGCAAATAAATAAAGATTGCCAATGCGTTGATTCTGTGCTAAAATCTAACCGGATATGTAAAGGCAAAACTCTGAAGAAAGTCTGTTACTTTCTTGTGCAGTACGCCTTAAAGGGGGATTTTTTATGCTGTCCAGACTTGAAAACCTGCTCCGTATGAGCAAAAACGGCAACAACAATATGCAAAAGGAGTCTGCTGTTGAAGATTCAAATTTTATTCCGTTTTCTTTTGAAGGAAAAGATTTCTATGTTGTATTAAGAAGCAACGTAATGGTCTTTGACTCAGATAAAACACTTATTTATACCATTGATTTTAATGAACTTGCGCTTAGCGATAACGAATTTATGAAGGCAGTCAATACAGTGGTTAACGATAATTCAAACGAAAAAATCTGCCTTTATGTAAACAAGGTTTCGGGCGTTGAAAGCCTTACCTTTACCAGCCTTTTTGACGCAACATATATATTCAGAAAACTTGTCCGCCTTGCAAACCGTGACAGTGAGGGAATACTCTCCATTGTTATAGAAAAGAATGCAAAGGTTGTCCGCTCTTACAAAAACGATCGGCTCGGCTTTGAAAAATCAATAGGCAAGTCCGACTTGAACGAGGTTGAGGACAGAGAGGGCAGAAACAAAAACAAGACAGAGTATATAGCAACTCTTTCGAGAGTAGAGGATATGGTGGACGATATTATCGGAAATAATGTTTTGGTTGACGGCGTGCAGACCAATGACGAAAAGATTAAAAAGTGTATCGAACTTCTCTCAACTTTAATCGAGGACAGCGAAGACGCCGAATAAATAATAAAAACGCATTTGTGACACACTGCATAAGAAAGCAATCGGTTTAAGCATTTATTTCTTATGTGTTGTGTCCTTTTATCGGAATTGTCTTTATTGTGAGCAGCGTTTTTCTTACAATATTACAATAATGTAATGCTTATTTGTTTACTGTTCATTTACAAGATGTTATTTTTGTGATATAATTTATTAAATTTGTAAGTTTATTTTGTGATCGGAGAAAAGATATGAAAAATGTTTTGGAATTTTTTGAGGCAACAGTCTCTCGTTTTCCCGAAAAGGTCGGATTTACCGACGAAAAAAGGAAAGCAACATTTGCCGAAGTAAGAAATAACGCAAAGGCAATAGGTTCGTTTCTCTGCGACTTAGGCAGACGCCGTCCCGTTGCAGTGCTGATTGATAAAACCGTTAACTGCATAGATGCCATGCTCGGAACTCTTTATGCGGATGATTTTTATGTAGTTGTGGATGTTCACTCTCCAAAGGACAGAATTGTAAATATTTTGGCTACTCTTGAACAACCGTTGGTTATCACCGATGCAGAGAGTGAGGAACTTGCTAAGGAACTCGGTTGCGATTACTTCCTTTATGAAAATGCGGTTGAGACCGAAGTTGACGAAAAGAAACTTTCAGACGCTTTTTCTACTATGTGCGATATGGATACGGCATATATTCTTTTTACCTCGGGTTCTACCGGTATGCCTAAGGGTACCGTTATCAGCCACAGAGCGCTTATCAGTTATATTAACTGGGTAACGGCTGAATTTAAGTTTGACGAGAACACTTCGTTTGGCTCTCAGACTCCGCTTTATTTCAGTATGTCGGTTACGGATTTTTATTCTACCGTAAAGTGCGGCTGTACCTATCATATCATACCTAAGATTGATTTTACTTTTCCGGTTAATCTTGTTAAATTCCTTAACGACAATAAGGTTAATACGATTTATTGGGTGCCTACGGCAATTTCGCTTATGCCGAACTTTAAGGTGTTCGATGCCGTTAAACCGGAGTATATTAAGACCGTTTTGTTTGCGGGAGAGGTAATGCCGACAAAACAGCTTAATTATTGGATTAAGAATTTGCCCGATGATATAATTTACGCAAATCTTTTCGGTCCTACCGAGACTACCGATATTTGTACTTTTTATGTTGTTGACAGAGAATTTGCGGACGATGCAAGTTTGCCCATAGGCAGACATTGCGATAACTGCGATGTCTTTATTGTCAATAATGACGGCAAACTTGCCGCAGAAGGCGAAGAGGGTGAACTTTACGCTCGTACAACCTTTATGGCAGACGGATATTATAAAAATCCCGAAAAGACCGCAGAGGCATTTGTTCAAAATCCGCTTAATTCATTTTATCCCGAAAGAGTTTATAAGACCGGCGATATAGTTAAGTATAACGAAAAAGGCGAGATTATTTATATCACCCGCAAGGATTTTCAGATTAAGCGTCAGGGTTACAGAATCGAACTGGGCGAAATTGAGGCGGGCGCAAACAGCGTGGAGAACGTTAAGGCATGCGCTTGCATTTACGATAAGGATGCAGACTGTCTTGCACTTATTTATGAGGGCAGAGTAAAAGACCCGAACGTCGTTCTTGCAGGAGTTAAGGCAAAGGTTCCGCCTTATATGTATCCCGATAAGGTACTTCGCATTAAAGATATGCCGAAAAACGCCAACGGAAAACTTGACCGCAAAAAACTTCAGACTCTTTATAAAGAATTATAAATATTTTTACACCGCAGCGGATTTCTTTCGACTGCGGTGTTTTTTGTTGAAATTATTATTCTGTGATGATATAATCAATTTGTATTTTCGGAGGTGAGGTTTGTGACGGATATTAATAATGCATACGGATATTTTTTGCATTTAATGTGCTGTGCGCTTAAGAACGAACAGCCGCAGGAAAAGCCGGAAAATGTCGCCCTTGAGCAAGTGTACGATATAGCTGTGGCGCAAAAGCTGTCAAATCTTTTGTGGTATTCCGTGATGAGACTGAAAAATAAGCCCGAGCCTGAACTTATGATGAAATGGCAGACCTCCTACGGAATGTATGTTAATCAGACTGCAAGGCAGGATATCGAACTTGAATCGCTTTATTGCGTTTTCAAAGATAACGGCATAGATGTTATGCCGCTTAAAGGAGCACAGATAAGACGGTATTATCCCCAACCCGATATGCGTACCATGGGAGATATAGACATTCTTGTTAAGGTTGAGGATACTGAGCAGGGCAGAGAGCGTGTGCGTAATATTATGTACGCCGAGGGCTATGAAGCCGATGTTCTCGATGACGGTCAGGTGGACGCTTTCAGAAAAAGCGATGATGTCTATGTTGAAATTCACTATGAATTTATGGCAAAGCATCATAAGCATTATGAGGATTTTATTGTCGATTGGAACGCTTTGGAGAAAACCGAAAGAGATAATGTTTATGCTATGTCTCTTTGCGATTTGTACTATTTTAACATTGGACATTTTGCAAAAAATATGTCTGCTAAAGGAAATGCCGTTCGCTCTGTTCTTGATACTTATGTTATGTGGAGCAGAATGAGCGGTGAAGATAAAGAATCGGTTAATAAACGCCTTGATGCCATAGGCTTGAGAGTTCTTAATGACCGACTCGTTAAACTGAGCAGGGTTTGGTTCGATTGCGAAAAGGGTGATGATGACTCTGCGCTACTCGAAAAATATTTTCTTATAAATACGGCTTACGGCCATATGAAAAATACAGCCGTGCTCGATGTGCTCAGAACAAAAGGAAACGACGGAGAGTATTCCGTTTTTCGCAAGTATCTGAAAAGAGTGTTCCCGAACCCGAGCGAGTTGTATGGCAGGTTTGACATTAAGCATAAATGCTTTTTGATTTTGCCGTTTTTGTGGTTGTGGAGAATTATTCTTTTGCCGTTTTCCTCAACTGAAAAGAAGAAAAAGATTAAAGCCGAAATAGATAACACAAGCAATGTTACAGATTCGGAGATAGAGTTCTTTGAAAGAATTTACGATACGCTGGGACTTGATTATACGGAATATTAATGTCTGTATATTTCATTGTAGCAATCTGCACAAAGCTGTCCGCAGCCGTTGACAAAGTATTTTCGCTCTTTTATATCGGTATAAAAATCGACTCCCGTGCCTTTATGACAGAGTATGCAATACTCTTCTTTTGCTGCATTTTTTTCTTTTTTGTTCATATGAGCATCACTCCCGGATAATCTTGTATTTTTATTTTATGCATATTTAACAAAAAATAATAATGCTCTTGACGAATATGTCAAAATTTAATATTATATTAACAGACGTTTTTTTGATTATTTTAGTATGGTATTATGGTATGAGAGGAGAGAATGCCGTGCCCGATAAGAAATTGGAAATTAAGCGTTTTTTTACTGTTCGGTGGAAACTTGTTATATATGACATTTTGCTTTATGTTTTTTCCGCTCTTGTGCTTGTTGTTATGTACAGCGAGTATCAGGCACTCAGTTGGAAAGATATTTTGATTAATTCTTCCCTTGCCTGCGTTTGTATTATATTCAGTAGGTTCTTGGGTAATATATATCGCCAGGTTTGGCGTTACGGCGGCGTCGAGTGCTACATAAGATTGCTTTTAGCCGACACTTTCGGCGGAATGATTTTTTTGTGCCTGTTGCATATTTTGACATATGTTGTCGATTTTACACGGCTTACCTTTGCTCGTTCGGTCGCTTTAGTCTTGCTCAATACGGTTATGGCAATAGGCATTCGTCTTGTATATCGCTACTGCTATAAGTGCGCAAATAACTATTCTTTAAGGGGCAAGATTTTACATGCTCTTCTTCGTGTCTTTGCTCCGGATGTTGAACTTCATCAACTTGATGAAACAAATAAAATCAAAGTTGCCATTATCGGTGCAGGCAGTTCGGGCGTAAGCCTTGCCGAGGAACTTTTGAATAACAACAATACTTCATATGTTCCTAAGTGCTTTGTTGACCAGAGTGATGTGAAGTTCGGCAGAGATATTTACGGTATTCCCGTTTTCTCGGCGGAACAGGCAAGTGTCGAACTCTTTAAGAAATACGAAATTCAAGAGGTTATCATAGCACTGCCCAATACAGGCCCCGATAATAAAAAGCACCTTTATAATCGCTATCGTGCTATGGGCTGTAAGGTTAAACTTTATGATTATCCCACTATGCAGAGCATGGGCGGAAAAAGAAAACTTCGTGAATTTAATATCGAGGACTTGCTTTTCAGAGAGCCCATCGAGATTTCCGACGCAAAGACAAAAAATTATTATAAAGATAAGGTTGTACTCATCACGGGCGGAGGAGGCTCGATAGGCAGTGAACTTTGCCGCCAACTTGCAAAGATGAATCCACGCCAAATCATTGTTCTCGATATCTACGAAAACGGTGTTTATGATGTTCAGCAGGACTTAAAATTCCATTACGGAAAAGATTTTGACATTAGGGTTGAAATAGCCTCTATTACAAACAAAAACGCTATGGCAAGAGTGTTTGAAATGTATCATCCCGATATAGTTATAAACGCCGCCGCACATAAGCATGTTCCTCTTATGGAACATAACTGCGTTGAGGCTGTTGAAAATAATGTTTTCGGTACAAAGACGGTTTTGGATTTATGCCTTGAATACAACGTAAAGAGATTTATGATGGTCTCTACCGATAAGGCGGTAAATCCCACCAATGTTATGGGCGCCACAAAGAGAATGTGCGAAATGCTTGCTCTCAGTTATGCCGCAAATACTGATGTTAAGTGCAGTTGCACAAGATTCGGAAATGTTCTCGGCAGTGCAGGCTCTGTTATTCCGCTGTTCAAAAAGCAAATAGAGGCAGGCGGTCCGATTACAATTACAGATAAGCGTATTATTCGCTACTTTATGACCATACCCGAGGCGTCGCAACTCGTTTTGCAGAGCGGTGCTCTTGCAAGAGACGGCGAGTTGTTTGTTCTTGATATGGGTCAGCAGGTGAAAATTCTTGAACTTGCGGAAAATATGATTGAACTTTCGGGAGCGAAGAATATCGAAATCGTCGAAACAGGTTTACGCCCGGGCGAAAAACTTTATGAGGAACTTCTCATAAAGAGCGAGACTCTTACAAAAACCGAAAATGAATTGATTTTTGTGGAAAAGGACGAGCCTCTGTCGCTTGACGAGGTTAATGCAAAACTCGACATATTGAGAGACGCTTGTGAAACCGGCAGTGACGATACCGTCAGGGAGGCGCTCAGAAAGGCAGTACCTACTTTCAAACGCCCCGAAGAAGTAAACAAAGAAGCATTAAAAGAGGCTATGCAGTAATTTCTGCATAGCCTTTTTTATGTGTATTTAGGAAGTTTTTTTGGCGTGGTTCGGGAACTTTATCGACAGTTTCATACTATTCCGCCGTTTACTCCGAGAATTTGACCCGTGACATACGGATTTTCTGCAAAGAACAGCACGGCTTTTGCCACCTCGTTCGGCGTTCCAAGTCTGCCGAGCGGAACTTCGTCTTTCAGTTCATCTTCGCTGAACATATCGTTCATCCTTGTGTCTATAATCCCCGGGGCAACGCAGTTTACGGTAATTCCGCTCGGTGCAACTTCTTGCGCAAGTGCTTTAGTAAGTCCGATTATTCCTGCTTTTGTCATGCTGTAGAGAGTTTCGCACGATGCGCCGCATTGACCCCACATTGATGATATGTTTATTATTGCTCCGCTCTTTTTATTTATCATATCTTTAAGAGCGTATTTGCACATAAAATATACGGCTCTCTCGTTCACCGCCGTGACAGCCTCGTAGTCGCTGTCTGTCACATCGTTTATCATTTTGATAAGCGAAACGCCTGCATTGTTTACGAGTATGTCAAAGCCGTGCTCGGTTTCAAACAGAGTTTTGATTTCATCCGTGTTTTTAAGGTCGCATTTTATTTTTTTTACGTCATAATCGGGTTCGGTTCGGTTGTAGGTAATATAAACATCATAGCCTTCTTTTTCAAAAAGCAGAGCACACGCCTTGCCTATTCCGGTTGCTCCGCCCGTAACGAGTACCTTTTTCATATCTTCACCGCTCTTTCAAAAAATAATATATCATTTATTGTTGAAATTTTCAATTCCTTATTATATAATTTTGCTATAATATAAAACGAGGTTTATTTTATGGACAGAGAATTTTATACGGCGTCCGTCTATGTTGATAAGGACGAAAATTTGATAGGTATTCCGTGCGGCGAAAGCGATAAGTACGGAATTGCCGATATTGATACGGTTTTGCTCCTTAAAGCACCTTACACAGACGAGGCACTCGAAAAATATATTGATAAGGTTTTTGACGCTTGCTATACAAAAAAGCATAACGATAATGTTGAAACCTCAACTATTGAGCGTTATACAAAGAAAAAGGGTTTTGTAAACGCAACAAGTGATTATACTATGATTTCCATAGTTAAGACAAAGACAAATTATTCTCTTATGCCCACCTTTAACGATTTTGAAAAAGGCCCTCTCGTAATTGACGATGACGAGCATATTCTTCTTTTGAATTATCGTGACGGCGAGATGGCTGAGGTTATCAGAGGCTTTATCGAGATTTATCTCAAAGCCAATATGTTCTATAAAGAAAAGGCAGAACTCGAGGCTGAAAAAAACAAGAAAAATAACTGACGGAGTATTTTATGCATTTACTTAATATTGATAAAGAAAATTATATCGGACAGGCTGACCCGTTTATCTTTAAGTCAAAGGGCAGATATTATATCTATACCACCGGCCACGACGGAATTTACGCTTATTCCTCCGACAGCCTTTTTGACGGTTGGAAATTTGAGGGTATGGTGCTTACCGACGGACGGCATGATTCGTGGTGGGCTCCGAGTGTTATTGAATTTGACGGAAAATATTATATGTATAATTCTTTTGAAATTGAGGGTTACACTCCCGATAAGGGCGGCCACAGAGGCGCAATGCATGTCAGCGTTGCCGATAATCCGCTCGGCCCCTTTAAGGTTGTAAGACAGCTTTTGCAGCCGTTTTCCATTGACTCCCATGTTGTGCAAAACGAGGAGGGACTTTGGATTTTTTATTCAACGAACCGATTTGAGGGCGAGAGAATAGGCACATATATTGTCGTTGACAAGTTGCTTGACCCGTTTACCGCAGAAGGTAATCCGGTAACCGTTGTCGAGCCGACTCTGGACGAGGATATTTATCGCCGTGACAGATATAAAAAGGGACAGCATTGGCATACCATAGAGGGCGCTTTCTATTTTAAGGAGGGCGATTGGCAGTATGTTATGTATTCCGGCAACTGCTTTGAACAGCCGACATATTATATCGGATACGCAAGAGCAAAGACGAATGAAACCGATTTGAGAAAAATTAAGTTTGAAAAATATCCCGACGATAAAACATATCACCCTGTGATTGCGGCAAATGATTTTGAGGAGGGAACCGGACATCACTCCATGATAAAAGAAAACGGACAGTGGTACGCAGTGTACCATGCCCGTGATTACGAGGACGGTCTGGGCGCTTCCGCCTTTGATGCAAGAAATGCCCGTATCTGTAAACTTAATGTAAATGACGGAATAATTACCGCCGAACGATATAAAGACCGTATTTAATATAGCTTGAATATATAGATTATCAGTCCGTACAGAAATGAACTTGCCGTGCCGTAAACTATTACAGGACCTGCTATTGAGAACATCTGCGCCGCCGTTCCGAGAATTAAGCCTTCGTGCTTAAATTCGAGAGCCGGGGACACTACGGAATTTGCAAAGCCGGTTATCGGCACTATTGTACCGGCACCTGCGTGTTTTGCTATTTTGTCAAATACGCCTATGCCCGTCAGGATTGCAGTAATTATGATGATTGTTGCGGGGGTTGCGAGTTTTATTTCGTCCTCTGACAGTTTCATCTTTTCAAATAATGTATTGAGCAACTGACCGAACAGGCATATTCCGCCGCCGAACAGAAATGCGTTTATGCAGTTCTTTATTACCGGTGAATTTGGACTTGCGGCTTCGGTCATCTTTGAATAATCGCTGTTTGATATGCTCATTTTTGTTTCACCTTTTCCTTTCGCTCTTATTATTTGTGAAAGGTGTGTGAATATTCGGCTCTTTGCTTGACAATGATGATTAAGTTTTGTATAATTAATTTATACAATTTGTAAAGGAGTACATTTATGGGACACCTTGTTGATGTAAGAAATGTATATAAAATATATAATCCGGGTGAAAATCAGGTAAACGCACTTGACGGTGTAAGCCTTACGATTGATGAGGGCGAGTTCGTTGCGATTATCGGACAGTCGGGTTCGGGTAAATCCACATTTATGAATATGTTAGGTTTGCTTGATACTCCGACCGAGGGTGAATATTATATTAACGGAAAATTGGTTGATGATTTAACTGATGATGAAATGTCTGTAATCCGTAATGAGGAAATCGGCTTCATATTCCAGGGATTTAATCTTATTTCTTCCCTGACGGCACTTGAGAATGTTGAACTTCCGCTTGTTTACAGAGGTATGCGTAAAGATGAGAGGAGAGAAAAATCAATTGCCGCTCTCGAAAAGGTAGGACTTAAAGAGCGTATGGATCACCTTCCGCAGGCTTTGTCGGGCGGCCAGCAGCAGAGAGTTGCAGTGGCTCGTGCAATAGCGGCGGCGCCTCCCGTTATTCTTGCCGATGAGCCGACCGGTAATCTTGATACACGCTCCACTAAAGATGTTATGAAAATTCTTCATCAGCTTAAGGACGAGGGCAGAACCGTTATCGTAATTACTCATGATAACGAGATTGCAATGGAGGCAGAGCGTGTTGTTCGTATCCGTGACGGCAGAATAGTTGAGGATTATATTAATCCCGGCTTTGAGGAAAAGTACGGCAGAAAGGCTAAGTACGATAACGCAAATCCGATTGACCTCGGCTGATTAATAACATATTTTTACGCCCGTTGGTAATAATATCAACGGGTGATTTTTTATGATTTTCTTAAAAGCGTTTATCGTCGGAGGTCTTATCTGCGTAATAGGTCAGCTGCTTATTGATTTTACAAAACTGACTCCGGCAAGGATTTTGGTTCTTTTTGTGTGCCTCGGCGTTTTGTTGGGCGGTATCGGTATTTATGATAAACTTGTTGATTTTGCGGGTGCGGGTGCGACTGTTCCGCTCACCGGTTTCGGTAATTCGCTCTCCCAGGGAGTAAAGCAGGCTGTCAGAGAGAAAGGTTTTCTCGGCGTTGTGACCGGTTCGCTTTCCGCTTGCTCGGGAGGAATTACCGTGGCACTTCTTTCAGGGCTTATTGTGGCGTTTGTAACAAAGCCCAAGGATAAATAGTATAATATCTTAGGTGATATTTATGCTTAAAATTAAATCTGTAAGAACAGTCGGGTTTGTCGGAGACGGCGATAGGATAGTAAAGGAACTTACCTCGCCTCTTAAAAGAAGCGGCAAATCCGATTGCTTTTATTATAAGTCCTCACTTTACAGGGTGGAAAATGTTGACGATGCGGCAGTCAGAGTTGTTGTGTTTTCGGCTGTCGATTTGTTTTGCAATATAAGTGATTTGCTCGATTTGTGTGATTGCCAAAAAACAGTTGTCTATATTAAGGACTGCAAAAGAGCGAAACGCTCCGGATTTAAGATAGATAAGGCGAGACTTTCGTATATGCTGTCTTGTCCCGTAGTGTTTGACAGAGGTACGAGCGTTCGTGGGCTTAACAGACTTTTGTCGCTTATACATATTGTCTCCGACACCCCGAGTTATTATACCGCTCTGGAAAATCCGTCGCTCGCAAGACGCAGTGCAGTAATGCTTAAATGCGGAATTTTTACAAGATTCAGACTTTTGTTTTCAAAATTAATATTTACCAATTTATAAAAGTCCTTGTTATATTTGTTATAATATGTTATGATAACTAGGTATTAAAATAAAGGGGTGCAAAAATGAATAATTTAGCAAAAACCTACACCAAAAAAGAAGCCGCAGGCTTTTTGGTAGGTATGTTCGGTCAGAATCTTATCTACAACATCGTTGCAACAGGTCTTTACTTCTATTTCCAGAATGTAATTTGCTTGCCTGCAATGGCGCTCGGTTGGATTATGACCATCGCAAGAATTTGGGACGCAATTAACGACCCGATGATGGGAACAATCGTTGACAAAACTCATTCCAAATGGGGTAAATGTCGACCGTATCTTATTATTTTCCCTGCAATTATCGGTCTTGTAACAATTCTTGCGTTCCTCAACGGTAACTATGCTACCGCTGATACAACAACTCAAAAGGTTCTTATCGTTGCTTGGGCGGCTATATCCTATATTGCTTGGGGTATGTGCTTTACAGTTTGCGATATTCCGCTTTGGGGTATTACCTCTCTTATGACAGAGGATGAAAATGACCGCAGTAAGATTCTCGGTCTTGCTCGTATGGTTGCAGGCGTCGGCGGTATCGGCGTTCTTGTCGTTCAAATCGCTCAGGCTGCTGCCGGTGCGTTTGGCGGCGATATGCAAAAGGGCTTTATCGTAACGGTTATTATTATGACAGTCGTTGCAACAATACTCTTTGAGTTTGCAGGTCTCTTCACCAAAGAGCGTGTTGATAAGTCGGAAAAGAGTTATACATTTAAGGAGAACTTTAAGATTATGTTCGGCAACAAGCCGTTCAGACAAATCCTTATATCCGGTATTCTCAGAAGCCCGATTCAACTTCTTATGATTGTTGCCATGACTCTCGTAACATATTACTATGCTAATGGTAATATTATGAACATTCTTGTTTATAATGATGACGGAAGCCTTGCCGGAATTAACGTAAAAATACTTATCGGTTTGGGTTGTGTTGCCGCAGGTCTCTTTGTGGGTCAGTTTGTGGCAATGGGCGTTACTCCGCTTATTATTAAGAAAGTGGAGAAAAAGACTCTTTATAACATTTACTCAATCGCAGGTGCTGTTCCGTATGCTCTTATCTTTGTATTCTACAAAGTATCGGGCGGTGACTTGACCACAACATTCTGGTCAATTATTATCGGTATTTGTATGCTTTTCGGCAGCGCAGCATTCGGCGGTATCAATGTACTTCAGTCTGTAATGATTGCCGACTGTGTAGACTATGAGGAGTATTATAACGGTGTTCGTACCGATGGTGTATTCTTCTCAGGTCAGAGCTTTATCACAAAACTTGCAGCAGGTATCTCTACTATCGTTTCATCTGCCGTATATGCCATCGTGGGTTACAGCGGCGCTAATGTTGATAAACTTAACAAGGCTATCGAAAACGGTGCAAGTTTCCTCACCTATGACGGCGGTACGGGAGTAGGTAAGTATGCGGAGGCTATGTTCTTCCTCATCTCTATTCCTCCGGCAATCGGTATGATTCTTTCAGCTATTCCTACTCTCAAATATGCTATGACAGATGCTGAGCATAAGGAAATACTTAGTGAACTTGTTTCTCGCAGAAAGGGTACAAAAGAGGATTGAAGTAATCGCAATGATGACTCGGCACAACAATCGGAACTCGAAAAAAATATGCTGAGCATTGTTGATGAAATAAATAAACTTTAACTAATTAACGGTTTTGCAGTGTGAATTATCACATTGCAGAGCCGTTTTTCTTTTCTCTTGACAATAGTTCTAAAATGAACTATAATAATATTGTTCAAAATTGAACTATTTTGTGGAGTGGTGATATGTTTATCAGTGATTTTTGGATGTTTATATTAGAAGCCGAAAATGAATATTCCGTCTATAAAAAGCGAATAATGGCAGAGTTTTCACTTACAAAAGCGGAAACGGATATTGTTATGTTTTTATATAACAATAGCGAATTCGACACCGCAGCGAAGGTTTCAAAAATCAGGAAGATTCCAAAGTCTCAGGTTTCCGTCAGTGTAAATAGTCTGAGTGATAAAGGCTTTTTGAAATGTAAAAAATGCGATGATAACAAAAAGAGCATTCACCTCAGTTTAACCGAAAAGGGAATTGAGGTTGCACGCTTTGGCAAAGCGGTTCAGCAGGAATTCGGCGATTCACTGTTTTACGGCTTTAGCGACAGCGAGAAGAAAGCGTTTGAAACGCTGCATATGAAAATGCTCGATAATATAAAAAAAGGAAGGAATAAATAATTATGTCTGCTTTAATTACAGTGCTTGTATGTTTGTTTGCCGGAATGGGCGCAGGTCTCGGCACAGGCTTTGCAGGAATGAGTGCGGCGGCTGTTATTACGCCTATGCTGGTTACATTTTTGGGCATGGAGCCGTACACAGCCGTAGGCATTGCACTTGCATCGGATGTGCTTGCAAGTGCCGTCAGCGCCGTTACATACGGCAAAAATAAAAATCTCGATATAAAAAACGGACTCGTTATGATGATAAGTGTGCTTGTCTTTACTGTTGTCGGAAGTTATGTTTCCAGCCTTGTTCCGTCAACGACTATGGGTAATTTTTCCGTTTTTATGACGATGATTTTGGGCGTTAAATTTATAGTAAAGCCCGTTATGACCACAAAGGACGATATGCTTGCTCGGTCGAAAAAATCAATGATAATCAAATCCGTTGTCTGCGGCAGTATAGTCGGCTTTATCTGCGGCTTTATCGGAGCCGGCGGCGGTATGATGATGTTGCTTCTCTTGACGAGTATTATGGGTTATGAACTTAAAACAGCAGTCGGCACAAGCGTCTTTATTATGACCTTTACCGCTCTTACGGGTTCGGTATCACATTTTGCTATCGGTGATAAACCCGAGGTTTTGCCTCTCGTTTTGTGCATAGCCTTTACTCTTATCTTTGCGAGAATTGCCGCTAAGATTGCAAATAAGGCAAGTGCAAAAACTCTAAACCGTGCAACCGGTGTAATTCTGTTAATTCTCGGTGTGGTTGTTCTCGGCTTTTCGTTTTTAAGTAAATAATTTTCTTATAGCAAAAGACAGTGCTTCGTATTGTGCGAAACACTGTCTTTTTTATGCTTTGAGTTTTTTCTTTTCAATGAGTTTGTATATTCCGAGTCCTATCATAAATCCTATGAAATTGGTTATAAGATCGTCTATATCCACATCGCCGCACTTAAATATATACTGATACCCCTCGACAAAGAGCGGCGTGAGTATTCCTATAAGGAGCATGTTTTTGTTTTTCAGCTTTGGAAAATAACCTTTGATGATTATAGGCAGGGGAGTGAATATAAATATGTTGCCGAAGAATAAAAGCGGTGCCTCGAAATCGCCGCCGGGATTTCTTAAAAACGCTTTGAGCATTTGGAATGTACCGGCGAGCGGAATAAAGTTTGTGCTCAGATTGTTTGCCGGGATGCGTAAAAAGCAAATAATAACGGTTATGGCATAAAGCGGAGTTATGCCGTAAACGAATCGCTTAAAAAGCAAGGGATACTCTTTGTTTTTTATGCTCAGCGCACAAGCAACAAAAACGCCCAGTGCACTCATCACTATTGCCGCAATCCACCATACGCTGTAAAGGAAGATTGTGCCGCTTATTTTAAGCGTGTAATAATCTATCCCAAAGAGTATTCCGACTCCTGCGGTGCAGAACATTATCGTCTTGCCTATGAAATCGGCGTATTCCTTTATGCACAGCGTAGCCGTAAACATGACGCAAAAGACAAGTATCAGCTTAAAATATATAAACAGCGTATATCCTGCCGTGCCCCAAAGGCTGTTCAGTTTGTTACTGCTCATCATGGAGCAGCAAAGCAGGTACAGAATAATATACGCCGCTTTGCCGAATTTTTCTAAAGATTTACTCATAGAATGTTTTGTCGGTTAAATAAATTATTTAATAAGGCTTTTGAGTTCTTCTCTGGAAAGAGCGGAATTTCTTGATACTCCGTCATTCGGAATTACTCTTATAATCTTTCCGTCATATCTTGAAACGAGCACCTCAGCCTGCTTGTCGTCTATTGTAACGGTTTCCTTGCTGTACTCCTCTTTGAGGGGAACCTGCTTTTTGAGAGCGGATTTTTCCGTGAGTGCTCCCGTCGGGCAAAGTTCTACGCAAAGACCGCAGTTTGTGCACTTCGTTTGGTCAAGCGGAAGATTAAACGCAGATGCAACCTCTGTCTTAAAGCCTCTGCCCAGCAAGCCGATTGCGGAAATATTCATAACTTCCTTACAGCTTCTTACGCAAAGACCGCACAGTATACATTTTGCACTGTTGCGCTCAATAAATTCGTTTGAGTCAGCGGTGTATTTCTGCGGCATTTCGCCCTTGAATCTTTCGGGGTGAATGTCATATCTCTGAGCAACCGAGAGAAGTTTGCACTTGTAATATTCTTTGCATCCGCATTCGAGACAGCGGCTTGCTTCCGCTTTTGCGTCTTCCTCCGTGTAGCCGAGGCAAACCTCGTCAAAGTTGTTTTTACGCTCTGCGGCAGGGAGCACTTGCGGCTTTCTTGCCGGGCATTTTTCTTTTGATTGAAAGTCGATGAGTTCCTCGTCTCTTCTGCTGATATAAGGTACTCTCGTCTCAATATCTTCGCCGTTTAGGTATGCATCGATGCTGAGAGCGCATCTGTTAGCTTCGCCGATAGCCTCAATGGCAATGGATGCGCCTCTGTTTGTTGCGTCTCCGATAGCAAAAACACCCTCTATATTCGTCTTAAAGCTGTCGATGTCAGCCTCGATGTTTCCTCTGTCTGTAAGTTTAAGTTCGCTTACATCTTCATTAACAAGTTTTTGACCGATAGCAACGATAACGCTGTCAACATCGAGTTCCTCTGTCTTGCCCTCGATTGCAACGGGGCGGCGTCTGCCCGAAGCGTCGGGTTCGCCGAGTTCCATAAGTTGAAGCGTAACGCTCTTGACCTTTCCGTCTTTGCCGTTAAAGGAAGTCGGGTTTGTGAGGAACTTAAACTGTACGCCCTCTTCCTCTGCCTCAGTGATTTCTATATCCTCGGCAGGCATTTCGTTTCTGGTTCTTCTGTATACGCAGTAAACTTCTTTTGCGCCGAGTCTTACAGCTGTTCTGCAAGCGTCCATAGCGGTGTTGCCGCCGCCGCAGATAACCACCTTGTCGCCGATATTGATTTCCTGCTTTAGCGCAACAGCTCTGAGAAAATCAATGCCGCCGTATATTCCGTCAAGCTCTTCGCCCGGGGTTCTCATACTGCTGCTTTTCCATGCGCCTACGGCGACGATGACAGCATCGTTTTGTGCCTTTAGTGACGCAACGGTAAAGTCCTTGCCGAGTTTTACGCCGTTTATCATCTTAACGCCGAGTTTTTCTATAATTGCGATTTCCTTATCGAGCACTTCTTTCGGCAGTCTGTACTGCGGAATACCGTATCTGAGCATACCGCCCATTTTTTCCATCATATCATATACGGTTACTTCGTGACCCGATATTGCGAGTCTGTACGCCGCAGTTAAGCCTGCGGGTCCGCCGCCGATGATTGCGATTTTTTTGCCTGTGGGTGCGTTCTTTTCGGGAAGATAACTGTCGCTGTTTAAGTCCATATCTGCGGCAAATGCTTTAAGTTGAGCGATGTTGATTGCCTCGTCAACCTTGCCTCGTCTGCACGCAGTTTCGCACGGATGAGGGCAAACTCTGCCGATTGAAGCAGGGAGCGATACTTTGTTTTTTATCAATTTTAATGCCGCTTCGTATTCGCCGTTTGCAATAAGACCGACATATCCCTGACAGTCTGTTCTTGCAGGGCAGTTGAGTTGGCACGGGGCAACGCAGTCACCGTCGTGTGCGCTCATAAGAAGTTCCATTGCGATTTTTCTCGACTGAACTACTCGCTTGCTCTCCGTGTTTACTACCATTCCCTCGCTGCATTTTGCGGAGCAGGAACGCAGAAGTTTCGGTATTCCCTCAGCCTCTACTACGCACAGACCGCACGCACCGTAAACCTTTACTGCGTCATCGTAGCAAAGAGTGGGAATATATATGCCGTTGTCTTTGGCAGCTTGAAGAATTGTCGTTCCTTCCTCTACCTTAATATTTTTACCGTTGATTGTTAAATTAAGCATTATTATTCCTCCTCTCTTACGCCTTTTTGATTGCGCCGAATTTGCATGATGAATAGCATTTTCCGCATTTTATGCACTTTGTAATATCTATCTTGTGAGGAGTTTTTACACTGCCCTCGATAGCGTTAACCGGGCAGTTTCTTGCACAGAGCGTACAACCCTTGCATTTGTCCTCAATAATTTTGTATTCGATAAGGTCACTGCATTCGCCTGCTGGGCATTTCTTTTCGTTAATGTGTGCCTCGTATTCGTTTCTGAAATATTTAATGGTTGTAAGTACCGGATTCGGTGCCGTCTGACCTAAGCCGCAGAGTGCACCGTCTTTGATTGAGTAGCAAAGTTCTTCGAGAAGTTCAATATCTCCGTTTTTTCCTTGACCCTTTGTGATTCGCTCGAGAATTTCGAGCATTCTCTTTGTGCCGATACGGCAGTGAATACATTTTCCGCAACTTTCCTTTGCTGTAAAGTCGAGGAAGAATTTAGCCATGCCCACCATACAGGTGTCCTCGTCCATAACTACCATACCGCCCGAGCCCATAATCGCTCCGGTTGCGCCGAGTGCCTTGTAGTCGATAACGGTGTCGATTAAATCAACGGGAATGCATCCGCCCGACGGACCTCCCATCTGAACAGCCTTAAATGCCTTAGTGCCTTTCATACCGCCGCCGATGTCAAAAATTACATCTCTGAGCGTTTTGCCCATAGGGATTTCAACAAGGCCGCTTCTTTTTACCTTGCCTGTTACGGCAAATACCTTTGTTCCTTTTGAACCTTCTGTGCCCATTGCGGCAAATGCCTCGCCGCCGTTGTTGATTATCCAAGATACATTTGCAAAGGTCTCAACATTGTTTATGTTAGACGGCTTTTGCCAATATCCCGAAGCGGCAGGGAACGGAGGTTTGAGCCTCGGCATTCCTCTGTGACCTTCAAGCGATTCTATAAGTGCCGTCTCCTCGCCGCATACAAATGCGCCTGCGCCTGCTTTAATGGTAAAGTCGCAGGAGAAACCGCTGCCGAAAATGTTATCTCCGATTAAGCCTCTTTCGCTTGCCTGTTCGATAGCCTTTTCAAGCCTCTTTATGGCGAGAGGATATTCCGCTCTTACATAAACAACCGCATGCTTTGCACCGATTGCATAAGCACCGATGAGCATACCCTCAATAAGAGTGTGCGGATCCGATTCAATAACCGCTCTGTCCATAAATGCACCCGGGTCGCCCTCGTCCGCATTACAGATGAGATACTTCTCGTTTCCTGCACTCTGTCTTGCGGCGTTCCACTTAAACCATGTGGGGAATCCTGCGCCGCCTCTGCCTGCAAGTCCCGAGACTTTTATGATTTCGATAACCTGCTCCGGGGTCAGTTCGGTTAAGCATTTTTTGAGCGCAGTGTAGCCGTCGGCATTGATAAAAGCGTCAATCTCTTCCGGGTTGATAATGCCGCATCTTCTAAGTGCAATTCTCGTCTGTTTTGAGAGAAATTCGCTGTCCTCTGCGCTGACTTTTAATTTTTCTATTTTGCTCTCGTCACCGCTTACTGCATATTCTGCAATAGCCTGAGCGTCGCTCGGCTGAACCTTGACGAGGCGGTTAATAAGTTTATCGCCGTCATAAATATCCACAATCGGCTCGAGATAGCACATACCGATACAGCCCGCAATGTCGAGCGAGGCCGTGCCGAGGTCGTGCTTTAATAATTCCTGTCTTACCTTTTCTGCACCTGCGGCGATTCCGCAGGAACCCTCTCCTATTACAATTCTCATTCTTTTTCTGCCGCCTCCCTTAATTCTTTGAGTATCTGCTTTGTCTTATCGGGAGTGAGACTGCCGTACGTGTTGTCGTTAATCATCATAACGGGCGACAGCGAGCAGCAGCCGAGGCACGCCACGCATTTGAGCGAAAACAGTCCGTCCTCGGTGGTTTCACCGTCGTTTATGTGAAGTTCGTCCTTTATTGTTTCGAGAATAAGTTGTGACGAATTTACATGACAGGCAGTGCCTTGACACAGCATAATGAGATACTTGCCCACCGGCTGAAATCTGAATTGGGTGTAGAATGTGCCGACCCCCATAATTTCACTCTCGGGTATATTCATTCTGTCGGATATTTTTTCTATTGCTTCTTTCGGCAGGTAGCCGTAAATATCCTGCGTTTTTTGCAAAACAGTAATTAAACTTCCGGGCACATCGGCATATTTACCGAGCACACCGTCAATAAGCGTTAAATCTGTTGACTGCATATTTTCCTCTCCATTCCAATACATATGATTATAATATATAAATATACTATACCGAATTTTTAATTGCAAGAATATTAAAAAAGTTTATTAAAACTGCACAAAATCTCACATATCGCATTATATCTCACCATAAAATATAGATAATGATTTTTCTTATTTCAATTTTACACAAAAAAATATATGCGTTTTTGTGAAATGTATGTAAAATAAACAAAACATATTGACATTATATAAATAATATTATACAATTTTAACAAATGATAAATTAAAAGGAGTGTTCTTTATGAGCATAGTTAAAAATGTAGCTGTTGTAGGTCACGCCTCAAAGGGCAAAACAACTCTTACAGAAGCAATGCTTAATGTTGCCGGTGTGACGGAGCGTATGGGCAGGACAACAGACGGAAATACGGTATCCGACAGCGATGTCGAAGAAAAGAAAAGAGGAGTCAGCATTTCCTCCTCACTTTTGCAGTTTACATATGATGACGCAAGAATTAACATAATCGACACTCCGGGATTGTTTGATTTTGCTATGGGCGCAGCGGAAGGACTCCGTGCCTCAGACAGTGCCATAGTAGTGGTTTCCGCTCGTTCGGGCTTGGCGGCAGGTGCCGAAAAAGCGTTCAGAAACGCAGGTAAAAAGGGAATGGCTCGTATTATCGTCACCTCAAAAATGGACGATGAGCGTGCCGATTTTTACAAGGCTTTTAACGGATTGGTTGCAAAGTTCGGCACAACTATGTGTCCCGTTGTCGTTCCGATTATTACCGCAGGCAAGGTTGCCGGTTACTATAATATGATTGACGATACAGCTTATGTCTATGACGGAGTTCATAAAAAGGCTTCGGATATTATCCACGATGACAAGGCTCGTTTTGAGGCGGTTAAGGAGGTATTCAGCGAGGCTGTCGCAGGTACCGATGATGAACTTATGGAAAAATATTTTGACGGTGAGCCGCTTACCAAAGAGGATAAGCTCAAGGGTTTGTCACTTGGCGTTGCTCAGGGTAGCGTTGTTCCTGTATTTGCTCTTTCGGGTCTTACCGGTCAGGGTGTTGATATGCTTCTCGATTTCATTAAGGACTGCTGTCCGGCTCCTAAGTCGGAATATGCCGTTGATGCCGAGGGCGAGCCTGTTGAAATTTCCGTTGATGAAAATGCTCCGCTTGCCGCAGTCTGCTTTAAGACCGTAGCCGACCCGTTTATCGGAAAACTGAATTATTTTAAGGCTGTTTCCGGCAAAATCGTTCAGGGCAAAACTGTTATAAATTCACGTACGGGCAAGAGCGAAAGAGTTGGAAAAATCGTTAATATGCTCGGTATTAAGCAGAGCGAGGCAGAAAAAATATCGGCGGGTGAAATCGGTGCTGTTGTAAAACTTGACGGCTTTAAGACGGGCGACACTATGTGCGAGCAGAGCAGGGTAGTAACACTTGACGGGGTTAACGTACCTACTCCGTGCTATTCTATGGCGATTAAGTCCGATAAGAAAGGCGACGAGGAAAAGATTTCAAACGCTCTTCAAAAACTGATTGAGGAGGATCCGTCGCTTTCGTATAAAGTTAATAACGAAACGCATCAGTCGATTCTCTCGGGTCTCGGCGAGCAACATCTTGATGTATGTTTGTCAAAACTCGGGGCAAAATATAATGTAAGTGCAACACTCGAAAAACCCCGTGTTGCATATAGGGAAACCATCACACGTAAGGTTTCGGCTCAGGGCAGACACAAAAAGCAGTCCGGCGGTCACGGTCAGTTCGGTGATGTATTTATCGAGTTTGAACCGTACGATACAGAAGAACTTATATTCGCAGAGAGAGTTGTCGGCGGTTCAGTGCCTAAAAACTTCTTCCCGGCGGTAGAAAAAGGACTTAGGGAATCTATGGAAAAGGGCGTACTGGCAGGCTATCCTATGGTGGGCGTTAAGGCTACTCTTTATGACGGCTCTTATCACCCGGTAGACTCGTCGGAAATGTCATTTAAGATGGCGGCGTCGCTTGCATTTAAGGCAGGTATTCCGGACGCAGGACCTATTCTTCTTGAGCCGATTGTTACGCTTAATGCAGTTTGCAATGATGAGGTAATGGGCGATGTCATCGGCGATATTAATAAGCGCAGAGGCAGAGTTCTCGGTATGACTCCGAGCGGTGACGGTATGCAGGAAATTGTTGCCGAAGTGCCCGAGTCGGAAATGACTACATTCTCAACCTCCATGAGGCAGATTACTCAGGGCAGAGGCTCGTTCACCACCGAGTTTGCGAGATATGACAGATGCCCCGAGCACATTGCTCAAAAGGTTATTGCAGAGAGTAAAAACGAGGAATAATTAAGGTATGACGGATTTTATAAAAGGACTGAAAAAATTTTCCATAGGTACCATTGCTGTTGCCGTTGTGCTGGGAATTGTGCTTATCGCATTTCCGTCGCAGTGTATAGATTATATATCGCTGATTGTCGGAATTTCCATGATAGCGATAGGCTTGATTGCCATAATCACCTATATAGCAGACAGAGCATCGTCTCTGCCGCTTGTGCTCGGTATTTTGGTGCTGATATGCGGCATAATAGTTTGTGCACGGTATCGGGCAATAATTTCGATTATCGTGGTGCTGTTCGGCATATTCATCACAACTTCGGGTCTTGTTAATATAGCAACTTCGATTCGCTCCCTCGTTTTTAACGGAGTGGCAGGCTGGCTGACCATGGCTCTTTCGGTTGTTACGGTGATTTTCGGTATAGTTGCGATAACAAAATCGTCTCAACTTACCGAAGGAATAGTTCGTTTTATCGGCGTTTCGTTTATCGTGTATGCCGTTTTGGGAGTGGTTTCACTCATTCAGGTAAAGCATATGACCGACAAGGTAAAGGATGCGGTAGATTCTGTATCCGATATTGAGGTAGACGCAAAAGAGGTCGATGACGATAAATAGATAAATAAAGTAAAAAGGCGGCTCGTTCTTTATGAATGAGTCGCCTTTGTTTTTCAAAATACAAAATGTATCAGCAGCATATATGACACCGTGCCTATTGATATGCTCAGCAGTGTATTTTTCTTCCATAAATGTATTGCTGATGTAATCGCTATACCTATTAGTTGAGGAAGCAGTGAATTTATGTCAATCGAGAATGCCGCACCCGAGCCGCCGAGATAGGTGCTTTTGATGCAATATATTATCAGTATTCCTATTATAGCAGGAGGCAGAATGTCGCCCAGATATTTTACGATTTTCGGTACTTCTCTGTTGGTGAATATCGCAAAGGGGATTACCCTTGTTGCAAAGGTGGAAAGCGATGCCACTAAAATAATAACTATAAGTTTGGAGGTAGGAATCATTTTATCTCCTCCTTACCTATGTATCCCATACGGCTTTTGCCGAGCAGGAGAATTGCAACCGTTACGATAAGGGACGGCAGTAAAAATTTGTCCGCACCGAAAATCAGAAGGCAGATTATTGCACAGAAAACTCCGATAATACCCGGAAGTTTTGATTTGCTCGCTCTCATTTGGTCTATGAAAATTACGGTAAAAAGAGCAGTCATGGAAAAGTCTATTCCCGTAAAATCAATCTTAATCAGTTGACCCGCAAGTGAGCCGATGACGGAGCCGATTATCCAATATATGTGGTCGAACAGTCCGATTAAAAATCTTGCATCACCCTCATTTACGCCCTTGGGGACATCGGAAAATGAGGAGTTTACTCCGTATGTTTCATCGGTAAGCGAAAAAATAAGGTACGGATAACGCCAAGAATAACTTCTGAATTTTTCAATAAAACTTATTCCGTAGAATATATGGCGGGAATTTACAAAGAATGTCATTATCGCAATGTCAGACAGTGCTGCGTGCGATGTGAGCATCGAGACTAAAAGAAATTGACCGGAGCCGGCATAGACGAAAAGAGAAATAATTATTGCCCAGATAAAATTGTAGCCTGCCTCGTACAGCATAATTCCGAACGCCGAACCTAAAAAGAGATATCCGAACAACACAGGCAGGGACATCTTGAATGCAAAATATAAGGTTTTTGAGTTCATTTTTTTCATAGCAATGAAATTTTACATCATAGTTCGACTTTTGTCAACAAAACAAAGCGTAATTCGCTTTGTAAAAATATATGTTGCCAAAACGGGATATATATGGTAGAATGTTGTTTTAAGACACATTTCTAATGCTATGTTAAAGGAGAGGAAAACATGGAAAACAAAAGAAGCAGTTTCAAGGGCTCGATAGGATTTGTCCTTGCAGCCGCAGGAAGTGCGGTCGGACTCGGTAATATTTGGCGATTTCCTTATTTGGCGGCTAAAGATAACGGAGGATTTTTCATTCTTTGCTATATTATTTTAGCTCTTACATTCGGATTTACCCTTCTCGTTACCGAAATCGCAATCGGCAGAAAAACAAAGCAGTCGCCGCTTACCGCTTACGGAAAGATTAACAAAAACTTCAGAGGTCTCGGCACGCTTGCAACTATCGTTCCGGTTATAATTTTACCTTATTACTGTGTAATCGGCGGATGGGTGCTTAAGTATTTTATCACCTTTATCAGCGGACAGGGTGTTGCGTCAGCTGCGGATGATTATTTTACAAATCATATAACCTCGGTGTCGCAACCTATTATACTCTTGTTGGTATTTATAATTGCGACCGCCGCTGTTATTCTGGGCGGAGTAAATAAGGGAATAGAAAAAAGCAGTAAAATTTTGATGCCTATACTTTTCGTCCTTATCGTCGGCATTGCCATATTTGCTCTTACGATTAAGAATAATGAAACCGGAATAACCGGAATTGACGGACTTAAGGTTTACATTCTTCCCGATTTTAAGTCGCTTACGCTAAAGACTGCGTTTACCACAATATTTGACGCACTCGGACAGTTGTTTTATTCAATCAGCGTTGCTATGGGTATTATGGTTGCCTACGGTTCATATGTTGACGATAAGACAAATCTTATGAAATCCGTAAATCAGATTGAAATATTTGACACTCTCGTTGCACTTCTTGCAGGTCTTATGATTGTTCCCGCAGTCTATGTGTTTATGGGCAAAGAGGGAATGACAGCAGGCCCCGGTTTGATGTTTATCGCTCTGCCTAAGGTATTTGACCAGATGGGAGCTGTCGGTAATGTTGTCGGCGTAATTTTCTTTGCGATGGTTCTTTTTGCCGCAATCACATCGTCTATTTCGATTATGGAGGCTATTGTGTCCTCACTTATGGACAGATTTAAGTGGAAGAGAAATCTTGCTACTGTAATTGTTCTTGCTTACGGAATTATCGCAGGCGTTATCGTTTGCCTCGGATATAATAAGTTTTACTTTGAACTTAGTCTGCCTAACGGAGCAGTCGGTCAGATTCTCGACCTTATGGATTATGTCAGCAATAATATCTTTATGCCGATTGTTGCTCTTGCTACCTGCATTCTTATCGGTTGGGTTGCAAAGCCGAAAACCGTTATCGACGAAGTTACAAAGAACGGAGAAAAGTTTAACCGTAAGATTATATACAACGTAACGATTAAATTTATTGCACCTATTTTGCTTTTGGTTATTTTGCTCCAAGCACTCGGTATTGTTAAATTCTGAATTTAATGCAGTATAAAAAGGCTTAAATCCCGATAAGGGATTTAAGCCTTTCTTTGTTATATCGGTACTTTTTATCTTTTACGCTTGATTACTGCTGAGAGAACAGCAGGCTTTTTTTCGCCCGCCTTTACCATTTCGCTTATCAGCATTTCTTTAAGTTCGGCACGAATTTTGTCATAAGCCTTGTTTTTGATAAGGTTGTTAAGTTCGTATGGGTCTTTCTCCAAATCGTAGAGATAGTCCTCAAAATATACCTTTGATTTTGCGTGAGCATAGCCTGTCGGAGCAGCATCTCTTATGGCATATTTATATCTCTTTGTTCTTATTGCACGGGAGTTGCTCGCTTCGCTTACTTGGATAAATACGCATTTTCTGTCGCTGTTGTCTTTAGCCAAGTCACGACCCATATAATCCTTAGGAATGTCTATTCCTGCCATGGAAAGCAGAGTCGGCGGCATATCTATCAGTGATGATAATTCGTATACATTCTTGCCGCCCGTGAACTTTCCGCCCTTTATGATGAGCGGAGTGTGAACCGATGCCTCATGACAGGAACGCTTGTATTCCGGATTTCTCGTCTTAAAGTGGCTACCGTGGTCGGCTGTATATATGATGATTGTGTCGTCGTAAATGCCAAGCTCTTTTAGCTTTTCAACAAGTCTGCCGACATTGTAGTCGAGCCTGTTTATAGCCGAAAGGTAGTCGGGATAATTCTTTTTGTAGTCGCCCCTAAATGAGGTTAAGTCCTTTGGAATGGGGTAGTTTTTGTAGTTATCTACCGTTTCCTTGTAGCCCTCATAGCAATGGCGGTCGTTTTGGTGATGCGGTTCAAGTTGGCTGATGAACATAAAAAACGGTTTTGTTTTGTCATATTTGTCGAGATATTCCAGAGCAAAATCGTTTATGCAGTCTGCTCTGTATCCGGTAAAATCAATTTTGTTTCCGTTCTCGTCGAATATGTAGCCGTCGTAACCGTGCGAAGTGAACTCCAGCACATCGGCACCTCTGAAGTATTCGTACTCGCCGAGTCTGTCCTTGGGTATTGCGGTGCTCTCACAGTGAAATCCTATGTTAGGCAATCTGTTTGAGGCAAGGTGCCATTTTCCGATATAAGCAGTTTGATAGCCTGCGTTGTTAAAGTAATGCGCAAGTGTTTTGCTGTCGTTCGGAAGCGGTATTCCGTTGAAGTTGCAACCCAGTTGAGTTGCATATCTTCCGGTTTGCAGGCAGGCTCTTGCCGGTCCGCATACAGGCTGACAGGTTATGTTGTTGTGGAATGTAACACCCTCTCTTGCGAGTTGCATAAGATTCGGTGTCAATTCTTCATTTACTGTGTCATAGCGCTGTTGGTCGCTGAAGTAAAAAATAATATTTTTCAAAATAATACCTCTCGTGTTTGCATTATAATATAATCTGTTTCTGATTATTAGTATAAGGTTGAAAGTGTGTTTTGTCAAATATATATTTGCATTTGTTCTTTCGTTGTGATAATATACCTTTAATAAATTGATTTATAAAACCGAAAAAAGAAAAGAGGAGAAAGATGACTTACATAATTTCTGTTATAGTTATATTTTTTGCCTGCACGGTGGGGGCTACAGTAGGTCTCGGCGGTGGTGTAATCATTAAACCGGTGCTTGACTCCATGAGTTTTTGTACGGTTGATGTGGTGAATTTTATTTCGTCTTGTGCGGTGTTTGCAATGAGTATCAGTTCAATAATCAGGCACAAAATTCAAAAGACGAAGTTTGATAAAAAGATTGCTCTGCTCGTTTCGCTTGGTGCAGTAATCGGCGGCTATCTCGGTAACAGATTGTTTAATCTTGCTGTTTCAAGTTTTAGTAATTCTCGCACAGTGGTAATAATTCAAGCGATTCTCATTATGCTTTTTGTCGGCTTTGCCGTTTACTATGTCAATAAGAAGAATGCAAAAACCTTTCATGTAAAAAATCCTGTCGGAGTTATTATGACGGGCTTGGCTCTCGGAGCACTTAATTCGTTTCTCGGAATAGGCGGCGGACCTATTAATATCACTGTTTTGTTTTTGATGTTTTCTCTTATGGTTAAGGAGGGTGCGGTGTATTCTATTTGCGTTGTGTTCTTCTGCCAATTAAGCAATCTCATAACCCTGTTTGCCACTAATAAATTCGCTCCGTATAAGGACTATGCGCTGATAGTAGTGCTTGGTTTGATTGCTGCCGTAATCGGTGGTTTGTGCGGAAGCACTCTTAATAAAAAACTGAGCGAAAAAACCGTTAAGGTTATTTTCACTTGCGTTATGGGACTTGTGTTTGCAATAAATGTTTATAATGTTGTCGGAGGACTCATTTAATGCCTCTGTCCATAATGGTTAAGCCTGCCTCTTCGGCGTGCAATTTGAGATGTGAATATTGTTTTTATACTGCTGTCGCAAAAAAAAGAGAGGTTTTCGATAAGGGTATGCTCTCTTTGGAGACGAGTGAAAAAATGATTTCCTCCGCTTTTGAATGCTCAAAGGATTTTGTGGGATTTGTTTTTCAGGGCGGCGAGCCGCTTATCAGGGGGATAGATTTTTACAGAGAGTTTGTCTCTCTCGTTAAAAAATATAACACTTCGACTGCCGAAGTTTCCTTTGCCGTACAGACAAACGGTACGCTACTTAATGATGAATGGTGCGAATTTTTCAGGGAAAATAATTTTCTCGTCGGCGTGTCGCTCGACGGAAACGAGGAACAAAATAAATACAGAGTTTATCCCGACGGCTCAGCTTCGTTTGGCGATATAATGGGAGGCATCGAATTGCTTAAAAAACATAATGTGCAATTCAATGTTCTTTCGGTTCTTACGAAGAACCTTGCAAATACTTTCAGAGACAGTTACAAATTTTTTAAGAGTATGGGACTTTCTTATTTGCAGTACATACCTTGTCTCAGAGATTTTGACAGCGATGATGATGTATATGTTATGAATAATGAAGATTATCTGAACTATCTTAATTCTGCGTTTCGTATGTACTATAACGCAAGGCTTAGAGGTACACCCTTCAGCATCAGACAATTTGACAATTATGTTCTTCTTGCTCACGGCTCGTGTCCCGAGCAGTGCGGAATGAAGGGCGGCTGCTCCGAACAGTTTGTCGTTGAGGGCGACGGAAGCGTTTATCCCTGCGATTTTTATTGCAATGATGAGCAATGCCTCGGAAATATAAACGATACCTCATTTGCCCAAATGAGAAAAAGCAAAAAAGCACTCGATTTCATATCATCGTCATTTGAAAAAAAAGATGAATGTAACGAGTGCAAATATTATTACCTTTGCTGTGGCGGCGGATGTAAGCGAAATAACGCCTCTTTTAATTATTGTGAAACTTATAAAAAATTCTTTTCGCAAAACGAGGGAAAAATTTTGTCTTTGTAATTATTTGATTACGATGTAGACAGTGCATTTTTATTTGTTTCGCCGTCAATTGCAGTGCACTGGGTGAATCAAATTCAATCGAGATGTTGTGTCCTTTATATACGGATACGACATCTTTGTTTTTAATAGTTTTCGTGTACCAATTCGGGTGAGTAATTGTCACAGTATGCTATGTGAAAATTTACTCCTGTTGTTTTTGACAATTCAAAGAGCAGACTTGTAAAATCATCCATATCCGTTGTTTTGTTCCAAATGATTTTCAGCGTAGTGTCTATGAAAATGTCTGTAATATCATAGTTGCCTGCACATAAACCCGATATAAAGCCGTACAGCGTCTTTGCTCCGTGTATGCCAAAATCTTTTGCGTTTATCAATCTTACGCCTTTTGGCAGAATATAATTCAGGCTGTCGGACGAGTCTATGAATATAACCGTGCCGTCGCTGTTTTTCAAAACTTCTTCGGCTCGTTTAATCATCAGCGAGGTTTTCCCGCTGCCGTTGGCACCTGTTATGCGCTCAACCATAATACACCACCCTTTGTTTATCTGATTAATAATATTATAACATAATATCTCGCTGTCGAAAACTGTCAAAAAAATAAAATTATGCAATATTTGTGCATAAGAAAGGTTTTGTAATAATATATATGCTTTGAAACGGTTGTAAATTACATGGGATGTCTTTAATGTATTTACAAATTCTAAATTGTTTGATATAATTTTAACAAGGTACTTTGTGCCGATATTAATTTTTTCGGAGGGGTTTATGAAATACGAAATTAAGGGCGGAAATTTTCCCGTTGTTATTTGTCAACTTGAGCAAAATGAGTCTGTTCTTACTCAAAGCGGCGGTATGAGTTGGATGTCGCCGAATATGTCTATGCAAACCGCAGGCAACGGACTGGGCAAGATGATAGGCAGAATGTTCAGCAAAGAAAAAATGTTCCAAAACAAATATACCGCTGTCGGCGGCGCAGGTGAAATTGCATTTGCAAGCAGTTTTCCGGGCGATATTATGGCACTTGAGGTTTCGCCGCAAAATGAATATGTTATCCAAAAGAGTGCATATCTTGCATCGAGTCCGAGTGTTGATTTGTCCGTATTTTTTCAAAAGAAAATGGGTACCGGCTTTTTCGGCGGCGAGGGATTTATTATGCAAAAACTCAGCGGCAGCGGCATTGCTTTTGTAGAGATTGACGGCTCGGCTGTTAAATATCAGCTTCAGCCCGGACAGCAGATTATAGTTGATACGGGTTATGTAGTTATGATGAGCGCTACCTGCTCTATGGATATTCAGACCGTAAAGGGAGTTAAGAATGTTCTCTTCGGCGGTGAGGGACTCTTTAACACTGTGATAACCGGACCGGGTGAAGTTGTGCTTAACACCATGCCGACGATTAAACTTGCAGAGTCTCTTATTCCTTATCTTCCTACAAATAATTCGTCAAACGGTTGACTTGTACTTTTTTTGATATGCATTTTGCTCCGTGGGATTTTTTTCCTGCGGGGTTTTTTAGTTAAGTTGACAAAAATATGCGCTCATTGTTGAACATATTTTTTCGCTGTGATATAATTACAGATGATAAGTTTGATGTGAGAGGGGATAAAAATGAAATCGTTTTTCAAAAACACTAAGATATCGCAAATGTCCGATTCTTTTTTGACGGCGATTTTTATTGTTTTTTCCGGCGGATTTCAGGATGCTTATACATATATGTGCCGAGGAGAAGTTTTTGCAAATGCGCAAACGGGCAACATCGTTTTGATGGCGGCAAATCTTTTTCAGCGTGAATTCTCCCACTGTTTGAGATATTTGGTTCCCGTTGTTTCGTTTATGATAGGCACCTTTGTTGCGGAGCAGATTCATTCTGCGTTTAAGCATTATGAAAAAATCCATTGGCGTCAGATAATAATTTTGATAGAGATTGTTCTTTTGTTTGCCGTCGGATTTATTTCGCAGCGGCACAATGCTCTTGCAAATGCCGTGGTTTCTTTTGTCTGTGCCATGCAGGTGCAAACATTCAGAAAGGTCAGGGGACATGTTTATGCTTCGACTATGTGCATAGGAAATATGAGAAGTGCCATAGTTTCGCTCTTTGCTTTCTTTGAATTCAAAGACAAAAAGATTTTGCAAAAGTCATTTGTTTACTTCGGCGTTATCCTTATTTTTGCTATCGGTGCAGGATTCGGAAGTGTGGTTACAAGAGCCCTCGGAGAAAAGGCAATTTGGGTTTGCTGTGCATTTCTTGCGATAAGTTTTGCTATTATGTTCATTGATTTGGAACTTAATGAAAGAGTTGCTCAAAGACAAAAGGACAAGCAGAATAAGCAGTAATATAATAGATATAGTAAAAAAGCATTGTCTGATTTAACCGACAATGCTTTTATTTTTTATGTATTTTTATAATACCATCACGAGTGTTCCGATTGTAATAAGTACTGCTCCGATGATGCTTTTTGCATTAAAGTCCTCATGGAGAAATACTACTGCGAGAATGAGTGTTATTACCACGCTCATCTTGTCTATCGGAACGACCTTTGATACCTCGCCCATTTGAATCGCTTTATAATAACAAAGCCAAGACGCACCCGTTGCCAATCCAGAGAGTATGAGGAATATCCAACTTTTCTTGCTTATATTCGTCAGCCCGGACTGAGCGTTCGTGACGAACACCATAAGCCATGACATTGCAACAACAACTACCGTCCTTACGGCGGTTGCAAGGTTCGAGTCGACATTCTCAATACCTATCTTTGCAAGTATTGAGGTCAAAGCGGCAAATACTGCAGATAAAACCGCAAATAAAGCCCACAAAATAAACATCTCTTTTCTTTAGATTGACTGCCGATTGCCGGTAAAACCGTTTAACCGTGTCTGTGGTATTTTCGGCTTTCAGACAACCTATAATTTTTTTAATCGGTATTATGATTACGGATTGTTTATTATTGTTCTTTTGAAAGTTCTTTTTTGCCCTCTTCGGTGTCACGGTAATACTGGGTATAGGGGTGGAAGTGCTCCTCGTTTTCCCAAATTTCCTTTGCCTTTGGTGCCCATGCTTTAGCGTAGCAGTCGCACTTTGCACAAAGTTCTTCCGCACTTTCGGGGCAGTTGAGATTTGTTGATTTCGCGCCCGTTTTTGATATGATTTTTCTGAGTGCCTGCGGATTTTCGAGCATTGGACAGGGTCTGAGCATATTGTTATTAAACGGCTGACCCTTGTAATATTCCTTAAACAGAGGAGATCTGAGACATTCGAGAATGCTCTTTTCCCTTATGTTGCTGTCGCTGTAATGAATGAATACGCACGGTTCGGCATCGCCTTCGCTGTTGATGTGGAAATAGTTTCTTCCGCCTGCGATACAGCCGCCGACAAATTCGCCGTCGTTTTGAAAGTCCATGGTGAATATCGGCTTGCCGCCGTTTGAGGAACGCTTTGCTCTGATTGTTCGCATAACATGCTCTCTCTGCTCGGGAGTTAGGAGCAACTCTGTATCGGCGTCCGAGCCGACAGGCATATAGTGGAAATACAGTGCGAATTTTGCGCCTGCGTTAATCTCCATATCGTAGAATTCGTCGCTCGTTACGGCATCGCAGTTTTTTGAGGTGTAGCATACCGATGTGCCGAACAGGCACTTGTGCCTTTTGAGCAGAGCCATTGCGTTCGTTACTTTTTGATATACTCCGTCTCCTCTTCTTGCGTCGGTTGTCTCTTCTGTGCCCTCAACGGAAAGCGCAAGGGCAAGGTTTCCGGCTTTCTTCATCTCTTCGCAGAATTCATCGTCAACCAGCGTGCCGTTTGTAAACGCAAGGAAGATGCAGTCGGAGTTTTCTTTTACCAAGGTTAATATGTCTTTTTTGCGTACAAGCGGCTCGCCGCCTGTAAACATAAAGAAGTGCGTGCCGAGAGCCTTTGCTTCGGTTACGATTTTTCTCATTTCGTCAAGCGACAGATTTGATTTGTGCCCGTACTCGGCAGCCCAACAGCCTTTGCATTTTAGGTTGCAGGCAGAGGTCGGGTCCATAAGAATTATCCACGGAATGTTGCATTTGAGCTTATCTCTGTTTTCACGCAGGGTTGATGTTCCGATGTATCCTGCGTCAACGGCAAAGGTGAGCAGCATTTTTGACAGACAGTCTCTGTCTATATCGTTTAATATATTGTAGACATAGTCGTGCCATGTGTTATTGGGGTTTGTGATAATATCCAGCGGCGCAGTCCATGTGCTCTCGGGAAACAGATTTCCCGTGATCGCTTTTCCTACCTTCAGCGCTTTGGGAATATTTCTTTTTGGATTTTTATACACATATTTTACAAGAAGCCTTCCTGCTTTGTGAAGGGTGCTTGGCTTGAATTTCATAGGTACTCTCTTTCTGTCTGTCGTACTTTTGCTTAATTACATTGATTCCGGAACGCTTACTTTGAGCATTACCAAAATGTTTTTGATTGTGTTCTTAACCGCAGTGCAAAGATAAAGTCTTGCTTTCGTGAGTCCCTCGTCCTCGGATACAACCCTGTGTGCATTGTAGAACTTGTGGAATAATGTCGCAAGTTCGATAACGTAATGCGTAATTCTCGCCGGGTCGTAATTCTTTGCGGCTGTTATTATTTCGTCCGTAAGACCCGACATAAAACTGATGAGTTCTCTCTCCTCATTTGAACTCAACTTTGAAAGAGTCTCATCCGTAGGCTCACCGATTTCAATACCCTCTGCCTGTGCTTTTTTGATAATGGAACAGATTCTTGCGTGAGCGTACTGAACATAGTAAACCGGATTCTCGCTGCTGTTCTTTATTGCCAGGTCGAGGTCAAAGTCGCAATGCGAATTCGGCTCACGGAGATTGAACAAAAATCTCGCCGCATCAATCGGAACCTCGTCAAGCAGAGTGTTAAGTGTGATTGCTTTGCCCGAACGCTTTGAAAGTTTAACGGTTTCGCCGTCTCTTACGAGCCTTACCATCTGCATAATTACAGGGTCGAGCCTGTCTGCGTCAACGCCGAGTGCCGTCAAAGCCGCTTTCATTCTCGGAATATAGCCGTGGTGGTCTGCACCGAGCACATCTATGGCTTTGTCGTAGCCTCTCGTGACAAGTTTGTTGTAGTGGTATGCAATGTCGGGCACAATGTAGGTAGGAATACCGTTTGCACGAATAAGAACAATGTCTTTGTCGTTTCCGTATTCGCTCGCCTTAAACCAAAGTGCACCGTCCTGTTCGTAGGTAACGCCTTTTTCTTTAAGCGCATCGATTACCTTTTTAACGCTTCCGTCATTGTGAAGAGTGGACTCTTTGAACCATTTGTCATAAACGATTCTGTACTTTTTAAGGTCGTCCTCCAAGCCCTGAATATTAAGCGGAAGTGCATAGTCAACAAGTGCTTTCCTGCGTTCCTCTGAAGAAGTATTTGCATACTTGTCGCCGTGTATGTTATAAAAATTCTTTGCGTGAACGGTAATGTCTTCGCCGTGATAAGCGTCCTCCGGCATTTCGATATTTTGTCCGCAGAGGTTTAAGTATCTTACTTCGAGTGAGGTTGCGAACTTTTCTATTTGGTTGCCTGCGTCGTTTACATAAAATTCTCTTTGAACATCATATCCTGCAGCATCAAGTACGCTTGCAAGGCAGTCGCCGATTGCACCGCCTCTTGCGTTTCCTATGTGCATAGGACCTGTCGGGTTTGCGCTGACGAATTCAACAAGGATTTTCTTTCCCTCGCCGAAGTCCGAACGGCCGTAGTTTTCGCCGCTTTTTACTATGTCTCTCAGTATTTCGTTGTAGTATTTGTCCGAAAAATAAAAGTTTATAAAGCCCGGACCTGCAATTTCTGTTTTTTCTATAAATGTGTTTTTGAGGTCTAAATTCTTTACTATTGCCTCCGCTATGGCTCTTGGTGCCATATGATATGCTCTTGCGCCTGCCATCGCTATGTTTGAGGAAAAGTCGCCGTTCTTCTTGTCCGACGGTTTTTCTATTATGAACTGAGGCACATCTGCCTCGGGCAGTTCTCCGCTTTTTATTGCGGCGTTTACGGCGTCGATTACCGTCTGCTTAAGCTGTTCCTCGGCTTTTTTTACTATCTGTGACATTTTTAACTCCCTGTTATTCGGTTATTTTATATTTTATGGTTACATCGTTTATTGATGATACGGCTCCGTTTACATCTATTTCGTATGCAAAATCGAATCTGCCTTCGTTTTCGTCATAGTGATTTTCTACATTCTTTCCGAATATACCCATGAGCATATCGCCGTATTCCGTGCCGTAATTGCAAAGATGCCGCTTTGATTTTTCTATAATCAGCAGAGAAGAGTACGGTCCCGATTTCATCATCTCGACCTTGCTCTCGTCCTTTGCTATGGTCAGTTTTGATTTCAGTGAGGCATTGCTGTTTTCTATTGCCTCGGTGTAGCGGATAATGTAACTGTCATCCTTGTGCTCTATGGTTCCCACGGTTTTCATTTCTATTTTGTCTTTGTCGCCGTTATAATCCTGAGAACCCGTTATTGTGAGTAATGCTTTTCTCTGCATCAGATTATGCCCCCTCGCTCGAGTGCAAGATCTATCAGTCTGTCAATCAGTTGCGTATACGGTACGCCGACAGCCTCAAAAAGTTTCGGGTACATACTGATAGAGGTTTGACCCGGGATAGTGTTTATTTCGTTGAGCAGTACTTCCTGAGTGTCGTTTGTTACGAAGAAGTCGCATCTGCTCATTCCCTCACAGCCGAGAGCCTTGTATGCGCTTAGTGCGGCGGCTCTTACCTCGTTTCGTTTTTCTTCGCTTAAAAGAGCCGGAATGTGAAGTTCGGATTCGGGATTATTGTATTTTGCGTCAAAGTCATAAAATTCTGCGGCTGCAACTATTTGACCCACCTCTGCGGCAATCGGCTCGTCGTTTCCGAGAACGGCGCATTCAACTTCTGCGCCCTTGATGAATTCCTCGAGGATAGCCTTTTTGTCCTGCTCATATGCGACTTGCATGCCGTGTCGCAGTTCTTCCTCGTTATGAGCCTTTGTGATTCCGACCGATGAACCTGCGTTGGCAGGTTTGATGAAAATAGGGAATCCTAGTTTTTTAACCGCCGTATCTATGCATCTTCGGCTGTCTTTGTCATATTCATATTTTGTAAATGAACACCACTTTGCCTGCTTTATTCCGAATGCGTCGGCAACGGCATTTGTTACCGCTTTGTCCATACAACTTCCCGATGAGGTTGCGTCACAGCCTACAAACGGAATTTGTGCCAGTTGGAGAAGACCCTGTACCGTTCCGTCTTCTCCGTTCTTTCCGTGCAAAACAGGGAAGACGACATCAACTTTAATTTTACTTCCGTCCTCGCATACTATTCCGTGAACAGAGGTGTCCGGGGTTATGTATGCCTTTTTGAGTGACTTTGATGTCAGCCATTTATCGTTCGGCAAAAGTTTAAGGTCATCATCAAACAAAAACCATTCGCCTTTTTTTGTGATGCCCAGCATTATGATGTCATATTTGCTCTTGTCGATATTTTCGAGTATGCTTTTTGCACTTATGCAACTGATGTCATGCTCCGATGAAACACCGCCGAAAAGCACACAACAAGTAATTTTATCCATAAAAACCTTCCTAAAATAAAAAAATTGTTATCATTGTCAATATTCTACTTATTTTACCATATCACAGGTGTAATATCAATATTATAATACTGATAAAGTGAAAAAATAATTCATTCATTTTATAATAAATTAGTGACAAATTGCACAGTTTATGCTATAATGCTTATGTCGATTTTTCAAAACTGCGGGCATTGTGCATATGTGCCGAATAAGGAGGGGCAGTTGTGACAGATAAGAACAGTAAAGATTCTCTTAGCCGTAATCTCAAAACAAAAGGGATTGTTATTCCATTGATATTTGCGGTTGTGGTTGTACTTATTTGTATGCTTTTAAGTAATTTTGATCTCGGATTTTTGCCGAGCGGAACGCACGATGATGCATTGACTACTACAGCCACTACGGAAAAAACGGAGTTTGATGAAAATGAATTCTCACAAATTGTACAGGATTAAGGGTACGGTCTGTGACCTGCTTCTCGCTGTCATGATACTTGTGTTTACCTTGAGCGTGGCTATGTCTGCCACAGTGGGAAATGTCGGCTTTTATTCTCATTTTTTGGATAATAAGCAGATAACAGCCGAACTTAAAACAGCTCTCGACTGCGAAACCGAGAAAATTGCACAAAAGACCGGTATCGAGCAAAAGGCATTTGAATTTGCCGTAGGTCAAAATAAAATAAGCACCGTGCAAAAGGAAATTGTTAAATCTGCGTTCAGCGGCTCGGATTATAATTATACCGACAGCGCAAAGATAAAAAGTTGCTATCGTGACGGCATTACCGAGTTTTACCGATATAACGGAATGGAACTTGACGAGGATGCTCTCGAAGATGCCGTACCGCTTGCGTGCAAGGCATTTAATAAGGTTATGGGAATACAGAATAATATTGAGTTTGCGAACTTTGCTCATTTTCTTTCCCGAACCTCTGTGTTTATTGCGGTTGCTTCGCTGATATTTGTTCTTGCACTTTGTCTGAGAGTGTTTACACATTCCGGCGGCAGAACAAAAATGCACAGTCACTATGCTTGTGCGCTTCTTTCGGCAGGCTATACGCTCGTGCTTTTATTTGTGCTTAATATTGTTACCGGCTATTCCTCAAAACTTTATCTTACAAATAATAAGGCACTTAACATAGCACTTTCGGGCGGATTTAACGCATACTTTCTTATAGAAGCGTGCTTTGGCGCAGCGTTTATTATCGCCGGTATATCTATGATGCTTTATGTCGGCAGATATTACAGACATAAAGCGGCTAAGATTAAGCAGGAACAGGAAATTAACAGCGGAGTCTATGTTGCGTCGCAGTACGGCGATGTGACGATAGGAGATATTGCCAAAGGCAGTAATAAAGAAATAACGGATGAAGAACAGGAGATACATAAATGACAGAACTTACCGAGGCTTATAAAGAAATTGCCAAGAACCTTGAGCAGCTTAACAGCGATCTCGGCTTTAAGAAAAGCGGCGAGGACGATAAAAGCATTACATTCGCCTCAGATAAAGGCGTTTACAGATTGACCCACAACAGTGAAAGCAATATTCTTCAACTTGAGGTGTCTTACGAGGATAACGGGGCAAATACGGAATTTAATATTATTTCAAAGAATTTGTTTGACCTTTCCGAGATTGATTCAAGGGATATTAAATCAATTTCCAATGAAGTAATTGATGAACTTGAAAGGCTTTTTAAGGTTCGCAAGCAGGTTAATCTCGATAAGGTTAAGATGCCGAAGGCTGTTTCAAGAACAAAGGCAAAAAACGGTATTATCAGTTATGATACCGACAGCCTTGCAAATCGTTTCGGTACTCTTTATCCCGAGTATAAGGAGCAGATTAAAGCAAATATTGCCGCATACGGCGAGTTTTTGCCCGAAGATTTCTTTATGAATTACGGAACTGCAAAGGTGCTTGACGTAATAAAGAACGGCACAAAGGCAGAGCAGAAGAAATTATTTAAGATGCTCGGCGAAGTTTATGAGGACGGAACCAATGATGTGCAGGATGTCATCGCCGTTACGATTCTCGGAGAAATGAAAAATGATAAAGAAATGATGAAAGTTGCCGATGAGTATATGACCGAGTATATGGCAGGTGCCGTGCATGAGGTAAATAAACTTACGGCAAAGAAAAATCGTTTTACCAAGAGGCTCAACAATCCTCCGGCTTATAAGCCGAAAAAGAAAAAGAGCTTTTCGGCAATGAATCAGCTCGGTCAGCAATAATAAAATTCGGGAGAAAGCAACGATGAAGAGAAACTTATTAATTAAAGGTTTTGTTTTGCCTTTAGCATTGGGTCTCGTCTTTGGCGTGGCTTTCTTTTTCTTTGTTTCATCATCTTTGACGAATTACGCAGAGAAAGCCGTCGGAGAGATTGCGTATTTTGATTCCGACGAGAATGCAAAAAATAACGAGACTGTCGGCAGTGTGACTTTCGGTGAGTCCGCTCTTGATATAAGGCTTGACTGTGACTACGGTTATATGATTAATTCTGCCAGCCTAAGGCACGGCTCTCTGCCGGATAAGTCGGCAGTCGGATATTATTATGTGCTCGAAAAGGATGTTGACGGGATAAAATTTCAGCCGCTTAATATGTCATACGACGACAGGAATTATGCATATAAATATGTTGCCTCACTTGAATTTGAAAACGAGAGCAAACTTTTTTCTGCTTCTCTTCCCATAAGCCGGGGAGCGGTAGTCTATTATCAAAATACAGCCGATTACGGGCTTAAAGGCGGATATACGGCGCTTGTTTTCGAGGAGGCGGAGTAATGGGACTTAAAAGCACAAGAAAGATTATTACCGCCTTGTTGACGGCACTCATTATTTTTTCTCTTGAGGCGGCTGTTATAGGTTTTCTGGGTACTGCCGTTGCGGGGAATAAAAAACTTTATGTTAATGCAATAGCAAACCAAACGCTCGCTTCAGAGTGTGAAAAGCAACTTGATAATAAATATACTGTTCTTTCTCACCAAACGGGAATACCTAAGGACGTGTTCACCAGCGTTACCGTTAAGTACGATACGCTCACATCGCTTTCTCAGGCTGCCGAATATCTCTTTGACGAGAATGACGCAGAACTTAAAAACGATGCCAGAAAGCAGTATTTTACCGATACCTGTAAGGAATATTTGAACGCTAACGGCATTAAATATAATGAGGCGGATATAGAAAAAACGGCACAGGCGGCTTCCGATATTTACAGCGATACCGTCGGTATTCATAATCTTGAATTTCTTAAAAATACCGTAAATCGAATAAGGGAAAATTCCGCCAAGGCTATGTCGTTTTTCATTGTATTTGCCGCAATGGGAATAGGTTGTGTTTGCCTTATGTATAAGAAAAAGGAGCAAAGACTGCTTTACTCCTCGTACGGAATAATCGCAGGCGGAGTCGCAACTGTTTTCACTTCGCTTATTGCTCTTGTTTTCAGAGGACATAAGACCTTTGGCGTTTATTATGAAGTTTTTTACGATATGCAAAAAACTCAACTTTTATTTCTTCTTTTGGGAGGAGCGGCTTTGCTTGCAATCGGCGGCGTCATTTTTGCCGTTTCGATAAAAACCGCAAAAACAGAGGAACGCAGAAAGAATACCAGATTTTCCAAGATAGTTGATAAATTGTGATTTTGGGGTTGATGTTATGCAGGATATGCAGGGCATTACTGAATATATAGAAAATTACGGCTCGCTCGGCTTTGACGAAAAGCCGTTTTGCGAGATTGACGCTTTGATTTTCAGCCAACTTTCGTATGTTGATTTCGGCGGTATTGCCGACGGTGAGGACGGAGCGTTTTTGTCCGATGCGGCTGTGAAATATTATTCACGCCACAGCGACGAGGAAAACGAAAAACTTATAGGCATTAATGCAAAAGCACTTAAAATTTTAACTCTTTGTGCAAAGACAAATCGCTTCGGCTTTGTCAGAATATGCAGATATGTAAATTACATAAACGGTGAGATTGATAAGCAGTTTTCAGGTGTGTGCTTTGCCTTTTTTGATAATGTAACGGTGGCGTTCAGGGGTACGGATGTTACGATAACGGGCATTAAGGAATCGGCAATGCTCAGTTATATGTTCCCTGTGCCGGCACAGATTGAGGCACTGCATTATTTTCAGGAAAGTGCCATGGTCTTTGAGGGCAATGTCTATGCCTGCGGTCATTCAAAGGGCGGTAATCTTGCCGTATTCGCAGCGGTTAATTGCTCCAATTCGCTTAAAAAACAGATTGTCGGTGTGTATGAATTTGATGCTCCGGGCTTTCCCGATTGGTTTTTTGAAAGGTATGATTATAAGCAGATTGCTCCGTTCATTCATTGTTTTGCACCGCAGGGCAGTATAGTAGGCAGGATGCTGAGTCATAATGTAAAACCCACTGTGGTTAAGAGCATTAATAACGGCTTAAAGGAGCATCAGGTTTCCTCGTGGGTTATCGATGGCGATACTTTTGAAACCGAGGAAAAATTTGATTATTCAAGCGATTTTATTTCAGATTATGTAAACGATTTAATCGATTATATAGGCGAGGATGATTTGGAGATGTTTTATGATACTCTCGAATATGTCCTTGAAAAAATGAACATTAACAGTTTCTATGATTTTAAGTCAATGGATATTCGTAAGGTGTCGGGTTTGATTGATACCTTTATGTCCGCCGACGAAGATAGGAAAGAACGCTTTAAGAATATAATCAAAAAGATTGTTTCCGATTTTACAAAGGAATATTTCACCTCTTTTGCAAAATCATATTTAGAAAAAATCAAACCCAAAGAAGAAAAGCGACTCGATTAATTTTCGAGTCGCTTTTTGTTGTGCTGTCTGTTATGAGAAAAATTGTATATTTTTAATAAACGGATAACTCCTGCTTTGGGTAAATATAATTTTTATTTCGTCGGTCTTTCTGACATCCTTGCCGCTGAGTCGAACTATCTTTTTGCTTCCGACGGTTGTGCCGGAATATACTTTTTTGTATCCGCCCGGAACCTTTGCCCAAATCTCAAACGCCTCAATCCTTTGTGACTGACTTATATCTTCCTGCAAAACAACTGTCTTTACCTTTTCCTTTGAGTCAAACTTAAAGGTGAGCGTGCTTTCGAATTGGGTTAACTGAACTCCCTCATCTGCATTTTTTATGTTGTCGAGCAGTTCTTGATTGTTGCGGTTGTATACCTTGTAGTCAATTTCGTTTTCAAATCTTTTGTCAACTTCTTGTTTGAATTTTTTCAGCGTTTCCTCCTCGTCGCTCTCGATTATTCCGTTCTTTGACGGCGGAACATTGAGAAGCAGCGATGCGTTGCCGCCGACCGTGTTGAAGTAAATGTCTGCCAAATCTTTTGCTTTTCTGAGTTTCGATTTGCCGTTGTAGAACCAGGCATCTTCATATATGCTTACATCCGCCTCAGCAGGATACCATACAAGATTTTTGTAATTTTTCAGTGCTTCTCGTGAGCCTAAATCCTCAGCCGTAGAGTCGATTGTCTCAATCTCCGTGCCGTCAAGTGATTCGTTGCCTTTTGATACAACGCTCCATTCGGACTGCCTTGTTGTGCCCGTTTCGTTTCCTATCCATCTTACATCTTCTCCGCAGACGGAAATAACCGCATTCGGTTGTAGTTTGTGGATGACCTCAAAGTATCTGTTAAAATCGTAGTTGAAATCCTCAACATCGTCACCTTTTGCACCGTCAAGCCAGAAGCAGAAAATATCGCCGTAATTTGTGCAAAGTTCGGTAAGTTGGTTTATGTAGTAGTCGTTGTATGCGTCGGTACCGTAGTCTTTGCTGTTTCTGTCCCAGGGGGATAGATATATGCCGAATTTAAGGCCGTATTTTTTACAACTTTCTGCAACCTGTTTTACTATGTCACCTTTACCGTTCATATACGGGCTGTTTTTTATTGAGTAATCGGTGTATGCTGTCTGCCAAAGACAAAATCCGTCATGGTGCTTTGCCGTAAAAATTATTCCTTTGCTGCCGTTTTCTTTAAGCACTCTTGCCCATTGGTCGGTGTCGACTGTTTCGGGATTGAATACCGACGGGTCGTCTGTTCCGTCGCCCCATTCGTTACCCGTAAAGGTGTTCATTCCGTAGTGGATAAAGCTGTAATATTCCATATCGCTGAACGCAAGCTGGTTTTTGTTCGGCTTTACGGCAATCAACCTGTTAACCTCATCGCCGTTGAAAGCATAGGCGTTGTTTTTCATGTCAAAGCCTCTCGATTCGTCGAACTTTCCGCCAAAATAAAATACCGATGAAACCGTAACGGCGGCAATTAACGCTATGCACAGCAGTGAGAGCATTATTTTTTTGAAGATTTTTTTGTTGAATTTTAAGCGTTGTTTTTTCATTGCGTTACCTCGCATAATGTGTTATATTGATTATATCAAATACGGTCTTAATAATCAACATTTTTGCAAAAGAAAAACGGCTTAAAAAATTCAAGATAATCAGCAACCGAGACCGCAGCAGTCGTTGTAACATTTCCGGTCTGATCCACATAATCGTAAATATCCTGCGGTGTAATCTCTACCCCGTCTTTTAAAGATTTGCCGTCTTTCACAATATAAAGAGGAGATACTGATATTTGATATTTTTCAAGCAATTCGGGAGATAAATCACATGTACTGTCAAC